>NZ_CP011994.1:1038000-1384000 GCF_001632845.1 Ectothiorhodospira sp. BSL-9
GGCTCCGCACGGGGTGACCAATCCGGGTCGACCAAGAACCGGTCCTCTCCGGCGGATCGACCGATGCCGAGCAGGCCGTGACAAGCAGGGCCAGCGCAACCAGCAGACATTGGCCAGGAGCACAACCGGTGAATTCAACCCGACACACTGCTCAACCCCCGCCCAGAAACCTCTGGCTTCATGACCTCATCATGTTGATCCTGGTGCTGCTGGTCAATCTCGCCCAGACCGTGCTGGGAATTTGCGCGATCCTCCAGTTCTTCTGGATGCTGTTCACCAACGAGCGCAACCCGGGTATCGCCTGGTTCGGTCAAGGCCTCGCACGGTGGCTGGCCATCACCGCCCGCTTTCTCACAGTTGCCAATTTCCATAGTGGTGGGGATGGTGAAGCCCTGATGCGTGGCATGCGCCAGCATCCGTGCACCGAAGGGTTGTAGGCGATAGGCCCGGTCCGAACTGCCATGCGACCAACGCTGTGTACTCATTTAAAACGGAGCCCTCCCATGACAGGCTGGAACCGGCAATGGTTGGCACGCGGGATCCTGATCGTGGTCGTCGCGGCCGTAGTGACAATGGGCGTGCTGTACCGCGATGCCCTCAGTGTGGAGGCGGTGCGGCAGCAACTGGACAACCTGGGCGCCTGGGCGCCGATTGCTTTCATGGCTGCTTACGCCGTGGCCGCTGTGGCGTTCCTTCCGGGCTGGATCTTCACGGTGGCGGCCGGGGTGCTCTTTGGCCCGATCTTCGGGCTGATCTATGCGCTGCTCGGGGCAACACTGGGCGCGACCCTGGCATTCCTGGTGGCCCGCTACACCGCTTCCGACTGGGTTGCTGAAAAGGCCGGCGGCATGGTCAAACGCGTGATGGTCGGCGTGGAGCGTGAAGGTTGGCGCTTTGTGGCCTTCACGCGACTGGTGCCCCTGTTTCCATTCAATCTGCTGAACTACGCGCTCGGCCTGACCCGTATCAACCTGATGCACTATGTGGCTGCCACGCTGGTCTGCATGATCCCGGGGGCGATGGCCTATGTCTGGATCGGCCACGCCGGGGCAGAGGCCATCGCTGGCGGCGAACGAGCAGTCCAGGCCGTGCTGATCGCCATCGGTCTGCTGGCCGTGGCCATCTTCCTGCCGCGACTGGTAAAGCGCATTCGTCGTGAACCGGTGCCGGGTGTGGATGACCCACCGGAAGAGGGTGAAGCAAGATGAATCAATCACATGACCTGATCCTGATCGGCGGTGGCGTGAGCGGACTGGTCATCGCCAGCCCGGTGAGCTGATCCATGAACTGGTGCTGGCCATGCAAGCCCGGCTCAGGATCAGTCAGATCTCGGCTGCCATCCATGCCTATCCCACGCGCGCGCAAGTCCATCGGCGAGCGGTGAACACGCTCTACGCCCCCAGGCTCTTCTCGCCGCGCACACGTCGCCTGGTCGGCTGGATCCAGCGAATACTCCCCTGAAGCCATCGGGACCATCCCGCTGGAAGTTCTCGACGGCGATACTATGGACCACTCCACCAAGTCCTGAGCGAGCGTCACACACAGCCCGAAACAATGCCGGGTAAAACCATCAGGGTCTCTGGCGTCAGCTTTACAACAGACTACAGCCTGTCACCACCTCCCACTGAATGGATGCTCCGGGTCGCCAAGAGACAGCCATCGGCAGTGCTCGGGCCCTGAACGTGCACCGGAGGACATGAATCTGCCGGGCTGGTCTTTGCACCCACTCAGGGGCGACCTGTCGGAGCATTGGTCCGTTTCGGTCAGCGGCCATTGCTGCTGAACTAGGACCGCTACTGTATTTTCAGCGCGTGTCCCGACATACGCTCCTGGATATCAGCCTGGACACCATCAGCCGTCAGGAGTGTCCCTATTTTCATATGGACAATCTGGATTTACGGCTGGTATGCAATAATGAACAGACAGAGCATGATGCCCGCAACGATTGCGTAGACCTGGCCAAAGGCCTGCAACCCCCGCATGAATGATCCCTCCAGGGTCTCGATCACCAAGAGCAGCAGGGCCGGCATCAGCGCCGCCAGCAGCGTGATCTTGAAAAGCCTCATGGGGATGACCGTATCCCGCCATAGACTGACGTCATGAATCCATCGGTACTCCTTGCCGCACCTGGTGATATTTTCCGAAATCCTCTCGACGCTGGAACCGACGGGGCCTGTTGACCCATCGGCCATGTCACCGGTCGTGGTGGAACTGTCTTTCATGATTCTCTATCCAGCCCTTGTGTTTGCGGGGTGACCATTTTCAGTCAACACTGGGCGCCCAGCCGCCGAGTGGGTTGCTCGATCCTTGAGATGGTGCTCTTTCTACCAGCACACCGGTTTTACGGCCGCGCTCGAACTCATATTGATAATAAATCTCGCCATCCCGGTAGTATGTATATATGCCATGCGGGACGAACCGCAGGGTCGGTGCCTGGTCTGGTGAACCAACCAGCAATTGTCGGCATTCATCCGGTATGATCTTCTCGACATGATATCCCGTGGCACCGCCCATATACGCCGAGAGATTTCGGAAAAGTCGTTGCCGCTCAGGGGCGGGCAGTTGGTCTATCCAGGCTCGACTGACCAGCATGAAACCCTGTTGCCTGTAGTCATCCTGAAGCTCGAATACCTGATTGATACAGGGGTCCTGCCAAGGTAGTTCATAGGTGACGCTGTGCAATGTGCGAACCAGATCTCCCCTCAGAAGACCGGTTGGCTCAACCCTTTTCTTGACCACTTCTGGGCCCAGGCCTTCATAATTGACATCGAATGAAGCCAGCGTGGTGCCTTCATACGTGAGGTTGAGCTGGTACCTCAGTGAAAGCTGCGGTGTATTTCCAGTGGCAAATGCCCATACCCATGTCGAATAGTCGCCGGTCGAATCTCGATCGGTCGCATTGTGCATAGTCAGCATCTTATGGAGGGCGTCTACCTCGGGTGGGCTTTCGGTCATTCCCAGTCCGAAGCGATGTATTCCCGCACGGGAATCGGAAGCCTGATGTAGACCCAGAAGATTGTTGTCGCCCATATACAGGTAAACAGGTCGGCCACTCTCGGGTACCAGTTCCACCTCGACGCGTTCCATCCATTCTTCGATGCTGGAATGTTCCGTTGCATCACGCCAGTGCTCCAGCAGTTCCTCTTCCAATGTGAACTGCAGCAACTTGCCGGAGGGGGCATTATCATGAAAGTTCACCTCGGCCCAGGCGGTGACATCTTGAGCCCCGATAAATCCGTTGGGACGGCGTACCGGAATACCCAATAGGTCATCCCGGCGCATGGAACCTCCACCCTCCGGTGACCCAAACACGATGCCATTGCCGATGCGACGCTCCGTCTCTCGGCTGAATTCGCGCACCACGAACTGCCTTGACAGGTCTTCCGCGCGCCTGAGGACATCAAGTTTGTCGTAATCCACGAATAACTTGAATCGACCGAGGCCGCTCACCGTATAAGACCCGCTTGCCTGTTCCGGGCGGTGACTCGTGACTCCATCCATGTTGATAACGAAAGCCATCGGCGGCCGGTGGAATCGGTCGTGTTGCCAGAGCCATGCACTGGCGTTTCGGTATCCTGAGGCGCTCCCTTCATTGCGTAGCGATTCAATGCTCTGCAATTCGGCGTGGTCAATGTAATAACTCATGACCATGTCAGTGAGCATGCCAGCGTATTCCAGGGTGTCCAATGAGAGCAAAGCCTCGGGGGTGCCGTCCAAAACCACCTTGCCCAGCAATTTGTTGCCGCTGTACAGCGTCAGGGTGCTGGATACGGAGGCGAACCCTGTGTCGGAAAGCCGCTGGGCTTGTGGCTCAACGAATGCGCGTTCGATGATGGGGGCCACCACAGAATACCCGGAATAGAGGGCGGCGCCCGTACCCGCAACCGGAGCGCCAAAGGCCAGCTTGCCAAGGCCCAGGAGATAGCTTGCGCCACCCACGGCATCCTTGAGCATCGAGTAGTATTCCGAGGTGCTGTATTCGTAGATCCTGGGGGAATAGAGCCGGAGCGTGACGTGGGTCTTGTGCTGACCGGGTTCGATTCGCAGGTAATCCAGCAGCTCTTGCTGGAAATAATCTATCGTCGGCTGATGAGGATAGGCGGCGGAGCTGATGACATAGTCCCCCGGAATCTGGAGGTCCAGGTGGGGCTCCTGGCCGAAGAAAGGCAATACACGCACATCAAAACCCGGTAGCAGCACCTGATCCTCGCCTTCCAGTATGGCCTTTGTCAGACGCAGCCCCCAGGGCGCGAAGGTGCCCAGGTAGTATTCGGTCATGTCTCTCAGGGAGAGTTCACCCCCATAAACCTGGTCTCTTGAAAATCCCGCGAGGCGTGAATCGGTCCCGGTTTGGTCGGCAAACCGTTGAGCCTGCCCATCACGGCCCAGTGCATGGACGGCCCGGGCAGCACGATCCAGGTGGCGCAAACCGTCGAGATAGCGGTAGCTGGCCGTTCTGGCCCCCTGTTCATGTCCGAGGCGTAAGGCGGCATCGGCCCGCAGGAACATGAGGCGGGCACATAGCAACTCCTGGGCAGCGTCGACCTCGGTGCGTCCGCCGTCCTCCGCGCGACAGAGCAACTCCGGGACGATGCCGCGTCCGTGGCCGCTTCTCGCGGTGGCCGAACGAACAAGCAGACGAAGCCAGGGCGGTGGTGTGGCTGAAGGGTGCAGGCCCGCAAGGGAATCCTGTTCAAACGCCGCCAGGAAGGCGGCCTGGTCGGTAACGCGGAGTTGTTCAAGGTATGCCAAACGGGCCAGTGGATGTTCCGCGCCTGCGAGTTGAATTTCGCTCGCCTTGGGCGCATCGGCCACCGTCAACAACCAGGGCATGGGAACATGTTCGATGTTCACCAGGAGCACCGAGTCACCGTCGGGCAGGGATACAGTCCGGGCCGGCAACCGAATCCACTCACCAAAGGAAAAGAACATGACCGCCGGATTATCGCCAGAGGCGGGCAACTGGATCTGAACGGGTTTGCCGGGGGGTGTCGGCATCACCCCCGTCACGGCGATGGCGGTTCCTTTTTGTTTGAAGGGCGCTGTGGAGGGTGGGTTGGATACCGCCTTGAGTTCCACCGCAACATCTTCATGCAAGGCCCCCTCGGGGGCGACCAGCACGGCTCCGGAGGCATGCTCGACCCGGTCCACCTTGGCGATGGGAGACAGCCCGGACTCGGGCAAGGAGGTCAATGAAGGCGGGGTGGGTCTGGCCGCGGGTTGCGGGTGCTGCGCCTTCAGTCGCTGGTAACGCTGATAGGCGTTCCGGTATTCCGTGAGCGCTTCCTGCTGAGCGCGTCCCAGGTCAGGCTCGTCCCGACCGCCCCCCGTGACAAGCGATGTATAGCGTTCGTATGCACGCCGAAACTCAATATAGGCCTGCTCCAGTTCAGACACGGCATCCGGCGGGAGTCCGGAACCTTGCTGGGCCACCAGGATGGGATCCGAGGCCACAGCATCTTTCGAAAGGACGACGGTGCCGAGCAGGAGTATTGCCGTCAGCATCAGAACCAGGCATCGAGCGACCCCATGCACAGGGTCGGTGGCTGCACCCGTATTGGGCCACCTGAAGTGAACCCCGTCTGGTTGAGCGCCTGGGTTTACCGAACCAGTCCGGGTGCCGTGATGATTCGAAGGGGGCATCTGAGGCATGCGTGAGTTCTCTGGCAAGGGTCCGATCATGGTCTGCCTGGGCGCTGGATTCAGGAGTCGCCGTCTGATGCGACGTCTCACAGTGTCTCCGGCAGGGCTGTCAGGTACAGGTCGTAGCCGCCGCTGCCGCCCGGGCGGTTGGATGAAAACAGCAGCAGGCGCCAGGGGTAGTAGGGTTTGCCCTGGTCGAAGAACCATCGCTTCAGCAGGAGCGGACGGAACTCGTCCGCGGTGGTGTTGAGCGAGACGCCTTCGGGCATGAAATGCTGCAGATCGCGGGGTGATTGCCAACGGCCGTCCTGGTGGCGCGTGACGAACAGATCGAACTGCCCATGGCGATCGGAAGCAAAGACAAGCAGATCTCCGGCCACATGAGGCGCCAGGGTGTCACCATGTTCGGCCCATTCGACAGGCTCGATGCTTCCTGCGAGCGTCTTGTCTCCCAGCCATGACCGGAAGTCGGTGTTGCCATCCGGATTGTCAAACCGGTAGATGCGATACCGTCCCGAGCGGTTCGAACTGAAGTAGAGTTGGTGGCGACGGTAGTCGTAGGTGAGGTAGGCCTCATCAGACTTCTCAGTGTTGCCAAAAAATGGTCGTGCCTCACCCATCTCATCCACAAAGTAAAGGTTACGATTACCTTCGTGATCGGAGTCGAACACCCACACAACGTCCCCCGCATCGGGCTCTCCTGTCCAGACCGCCGGGGCCGACCGCTGGGTCAGAGTGATCGCATGGGGATCGCCATGTGTCCGTGGTGGTGCGTAGGAGACCGCTGATGTCTTTTCTGCCAGCAGGGCGGTCGGCCCCCGCTGGTTACCCGGAAGTTTGGGAATCGAGGGGAAGCGGCCCTGTCGATGGGCCTGGATCATCGGTGGCCCGGGCCCCTGGTCGCGACGATGGTGGTAGGGTCGCTGAAGGATCTCCAGATGGCCCTCGACAATATCAAATTCCGCACCGCGTTGGTGCGCATTGCTGGCGAAGACCAGAGGAATGACCGAATGTAGTGGCGGCGGTGGTGCGACCACGTTGAAATCGTCATAGGGTGTATTGAGGCCTTCGATCGGGTGAATGCCCGGTGCCATCTCCAGAGTGTTGTCCAGACCGTAATCCAGTACACAGCCCGTGGCAGCCAGGCAAAGGATGAGAAGAACCGGGAGCGCGCGGGTCCATCCCGTCAAGGCCTTGGCGCCATGGCAACTTTCCATGGGCGAGCCCGCGCGATTGACCAGACCCAAGCCACAGCCGAAAACAGACCGTGATGTGTTTATCCAGTCGCGAAGGCAAGGGCGCTTTCGCGAACATGAATCGGTTTTCCCATTCATCCGTCCAGTGTCATGTGTCCATGGTACTTGGGCAAGTCGACTGACTGTCGACTAAACACCCGCTCGGTCTCGGCAGTGGCCAGGACATCAAACCCGGCTTAGCCTGCTCGCTAACAAGCCCACGGCCTACTGGCGGAACAGATCCGCATGGCTAACGGTCCGGAGAAGGGCTCCGGCCCCACACGTCATCTCGGTTGACTCCAGTGAGGACATTTATAAGGCCGTCCTGAGGTATATTGTCTCGCAAACATATGTTAAATCTCTGTAATGAGCGATCCTCCTGCGGACGGGGTGTCGATACCGAAGCCGCTTTGCATGCGTCCCCTTCGCGCCGAACAGCAGACCCCGATCCGCTCCCACTGACTGCCCGCTCAGGGTCGCACACCGCCACCTTTTACCTCTTTCCGGGTGACAGGGCTTACGTCCCGAGGTAATCCCGACCACCTGCCCTGTCCCATCCCGGGCTCCTGTTCGAGCGCACTGGGTCAGACCTGTTCGTTCAGGATCCTCTGGGATTCACCCTGAGGGGCAGCCGCATCCCCAAAAGCCCGCAGCAGAGCCTGCTGTCGCGGCTGCAGGGTCGCCTGGTCGGCATCTGGTCGCGCAGTAAAGTTGTTCGGGCCCTGCTGGCCTGCCTGGGGATCATTCAGCTGCGCCTGTGGGGTTTGACCCATTGCCAACTGGCTCAGAGTGGCCCGGTCCGCCCCAAAGCCCTGTGGTGCCTCGCTGCCTTCACGGGCGACCTGCAGACGCGCTTCACTGGCCAGCGCGGAGTCGTTGCGCCCAGTCATGCTGGTCTTGTGGGCCGCCTCCGGTGAGTTCCGGGACATATCCTGACCGAGGTTGGGGGTTCCCCGTTCGGTTTGCTGGGAGTTTGTTCCGGAGCGGGCGTTTCCCACCTCCCCGGCTGTACCCGATTGGCGATCCTTGAGTGCCGGCATCACCGGGTTGAATGCGGGTATATTGACGTTCATGGGTTCCACCTTGCGTCTATGTGTTCATATGGATCTCGACATTCGTAGTTGCCGAAGCGGTTATCCGCCTGTGCAGAACAAGACGCAACCGTCATGCCACCTCCAGGACACGGGCGCCGGGAAGACTTCTTAACTCTCTGATTCAAGGGACACATAACATCCACAGGGTCGCAACTTCCCGAGCCTGGATGACAGGTGCGAAATGGGCTCGCAGGCATCACCCCCCGGCAGAAACGGCCCGATTTTTCAGTGCGCGGCATGATTTTGCAGGCTTCTGCACAGACGTGCTCATCGCTGGCTGATACCAAGGGAAGCCGGGACTGCGCTTCTTCCGAAGGTCGTCGATCAGGCTGCTAAGATGAGGCTGAGAGAAAGCCTCTGTCTACTTTCGCTGCAAGGGAGTCCCCATGAACGACCATTACGATCTGATTGCCATCGGCGCCGGTAGCGGCGGCCTGTCCGTGGTGGAGCGCGCGGCCCGTTACGGGGCCCGCTGCGCCGTGGTGGAGTCGGGGCCGCTGGGAGGCACCTGCGTGAACGTGGGCTGCGTGCCCAAGAAGGTCATGTGGTATGCCGCCGACATGGCCCATCGGCTGGATGACGCCCCGGGTTACGGCTTCAAGCTGGCCCGGGAGGGCTTTGACTGGAGCGAACTGGTGGGTGCCCGGGATGCCTATATCGAGGGCATCAACACCTGGTATCACACCTATCTTGCGGACTCGGGCGTGGACGAGATCCCTGGCCGGGCCCATTTCGTGGACGCCCACACCCTGGAGGTGGAGGGTCGACGGGTGAGCGCGGATCACGTGGTGATCGCCGTGGGCGGCCGGCCCAGCGTGCCGGACATCCCGGGGGCCGAACTGGGCATCACCTCCGACGGATTTTTCCAGCTCAGGAGCCAGCCGCGGCGCGTGGCCGTCATCGGGGCAGGCTACATCGCCGTTGAACTGGCGGGCATGCTGCGTGCCCTGGGCTCCGAGGTGTCCATGTATCTGCGCCGCGAGACCCTGCTGCGCCCCTTCGACCCCATGCTGCGCGACACCCTGATGGAACAGATGCTGGCCGACGGGGTGAATCTGTTCCCCAGCACCCAGGTGGGACGGCTCATCGCCCATCCGGACAGCGTGGAGCTGTTCTGCGACCAGGGCGAGTGCCGCGGGGTCTTCGATCAGGTGATCTGGGCCACCGGCCGCACACCGGCCACGGAAGACCTGGATCTGCACAATGCTGGCATTGAGCCCGATGATCAGGGGTATATCCCCACGGATCTCTACCAGAACACCTCGGTGGACGGCGTTTATGCCATCGGCGACGTCACCGGGCGGGCCCAGCTGACGCCGGTGGCCATCGCCGCCGGTCGACGCCTGGCGGACCGGCTCTTCGGTGGCCAGACGGATCGGCACCTGAGCTATGAGACCATCCCGTCGGTGATCTTCACCCACCCCCCCATCGGCACCGTCGGCCTCACCGAGGATGAGGCGCGGGCGGCCCACGGCGAGGCCGTGAAGGTCTATTCCACCCGCTTCACCTCCATGTATCACGCCATGACCCCCCATAAGGTGGCCACCGCCATGAAGCTGGTCACCGTGGGGGCCCAGGAGAAGGTGGTGGGCGTTCATATCATTGGCCCGGAAGCCGACGAGATGCTGCAGGGGTTCGCCGTGGCCGTGCGCATGGGGGCCACCAAGCGCGATCTGGATGATACAGTGGCCCTGCATCCCACCAGCGCGGAGGAGCTGGTGACCATGAAGTGAACGATTCAAGCCACAGGAGCCCTCCCATGATCCGAAGCTTTGAAGGCCATACACCGAAGATCGCACCCTCCGCCTGGGTGGATGACAGCGCCCTGGTATTGGGGGATGTGACCCTGGGTGCCGACAGTTCCGTGTGGCCCATGAGCGTGCTGCGCGGGGATGTGAACCGCATCCGTATCGGCGAATGCAGCAACATCCAGGATGGCAGCGTGCTGCATGTCACCCATGACGGCCCCTATACCCCCGGGGGTCAGGATCTGGCGGTGGGTGACGAGGTCACCGTGGGCCACAACGTCACCCTGCACGCCTGCCACATCCAGGATCGGGTGCTGATCGGTATGGGCAGCGTGGTGATGGACGGCGCCATCATCGCCTCGGACGTCATCCTGGCCGCCGGCAGCCTGGTGTCACCGGGCAAGGTACTGGATTCGGGGTATCTTTGGCGGGGCAGGCCGGCACAGCGGGTGCGCCCACTCACCCAGGAGGAGCGGGACCACCTGCGCTATTCGGCGGAACATTATGTGCGCCTCAAGCTGAGGCACGAGGGGCAGGGCAGGCCACCGGAAGGGATGAAGGTCTGAGCAGGACGCCCCCTTCATCCCCACCGGCACGCGGTCACTGAGTGAGCGGGATGAACGTCAGTTCCACGCGTCGGTTCTGGGCGCGGCCCTCGGGCGTGTGATTGTCCGCCACCGGACGATGCGGACCAAAGCCGATGGTGTCCAGCCGTACCGGTGACACCCCCTGACTCTGCAGATAGCGGGCCACGCTGCGGGCACGACGCTCCGACAGGTCCATGTTGTACTCCACGCTCCCGGTGCTGTCCGTATGGCCAGCCACTTCAACGGCGGTCTGGTCGAATTCCTGGGCCACCTTGGCCACGGAATTGAGCACCTCGTAGAACTGGGACTTCACCTCGTCGCGGTTCACGTCGAAGGTGACGTTACCCGGCATGTTCAATACCACATTGTCTCCCACGCGGGTCACGCTCACACCCGTGCCTTCCAGTTCACGGCGCAGTTCCTGTTCCTGACGGTCCATGTAGTTGCCCACAGCGGCGCCGGCCAGGGCGCCGATGCCGGCACCGATCATGGCCCGCTTGGTGCGATCGCGGCGGGTGGTGAGATTGCCCACCAGGGCGCCGGCAGCCGCGCCGATGGCCGCACCGGTGGTGGACGCGCTGATTTTATCCTCACGGGTATAGGGATCGATGGTGGTACAGCCGGCGAGGCCCACCAGGGCCGCCACGGCGATGATCAGCAATGGATGACGCATGAAAAACTCCCGCAACGCTCAGTCAAGAGGCGGCCCGTCAAGGGCACGCCCCGGTTGTTTCGGTGGATAACCGCCTGGAAGCCAGGCTACCGCAGGCCTCATGAACCCATCATGAACGGGGACGCAGGGCCTCCATGACCGGATCGGTCTGTGGGCGCTGGCCACGCCAGATGGCAAAGGCCTCGGCCGCCTGTTCCACCAGCATGCCCAGGCCATCCCGCGTCCAGGCCGCCCCCTGGGCATCGCCCCAGCGCACGAACGCGGTGGGGGTATCGCCGTACATCATGTCATAACAGCCGGCGCCGGGTGCCAGCAAACCGACGGGCAGGGGAGGGATCTGATCCGACAGCCCGGCGGCCGTGCCGTTGATGATCAGATCGTGGGATTCCCCCGCAAGCGCCTCCAGTCCGCTGCCGGACACCGGCCCCAGATCGGCAAAATCCCGAGCCAGATCCTGGGCCTTGGCGGCGGTGCGATTGGCGATGTGCAACCGTGCCGGCCCCTCGGCCAGCAGCGGGGCCAGCACACCGCGCACCGCCCCGCCGGCTCCCAGCAACAGGATACGGCTGCCGGCCAGGGGGGTGGGCTGGCGCTTCAGATCCGCCACCAGCCCAAGACCATCGGTGTTGTCCCCGTTGAGCCCGTCGGCGGTGACCGTGAGGGTGTTCACGGCACCGGCCCGCCGGGCCCGGTCGGTCAGGGTATCGGCGACTTCGAAGGCCTCGTGCTTGAAGGGCACGGTGACACTGAAGCCCCGATACCCCGCATCCACCAGCCTGCGCACGGTGCCGGGAAAATCATCCTCCGGCGCCAGCACCGCCTCATAGACCATCTCCTGGCCCGTTTGCCGAGCAAACAGGGTATGGATCTGCGGTGACTTGCTGTGGCCGATGGGGTGGCCGATGACGGCGTAATGATCCATGGGCATGACGGATCAGTCCATCCACTCCAGTGCCTGACGGGCGTAGTAGGTGAGGATGCCATCGGCGCCCGCACGCTTCATGCACGCCAGGGCCTCCAGCACACAGGCGCGCTCGTCGATCCAGCCGTTCTGACCGGCGGCCTTGAGCATGGCGTATTCGCCGCTCACGTGATAGGCGAACGTGGGCACCCCGAAGGTCTCCTTCACGCGGCGGACGATGTCCAGATAGGGCATGCCGGGCTTGATCATCACCATGTCGGCACCCTCTTCCAGGTCCATGGCCACTTCCTGCAGGGCCTCGTCGGAATTGTGGGGGTCCATCTGGTAGGTGTACTTGTTGCCGGCACCCAGGTTGGCGGCCGAACCCACGGCATCGCGGAAGGGGCCGTAGAAGCTGGAGGCGTACTTGGCGGAATAGGCCAGGATGCGGGTGTGGATGTGACCGCCTTCCTCCAGGGCCTCGCGGATGGCGCCGATGCGGCCATCCATCATGTCGGAGGGGGCCACCACGTCGGCGCCGGCCTCTGCATGGGACAGGGCCTGCTGGGTGAGCACGTCCACGGTTTCGTCATTGAGCACGTAACCGGTCTCGTCGATGAGCCCATCCTGGCCATGGGTGGTGAAGGGGTCCAGAGCCACATCGGTGATCACACCGATCTCGGGCACGGCGTCCTTGAGGGCGCGCACGGCGGTCTGGGCCAGGCCATTGGGGTTGTAGGCCTCGGCGGCATCTTCGCTCTTCTTCTCCATGGGCACCACGGGGAACAGGGCCATGGCCGGAATGCCCAGGCGGGCACTCACCTTGGCCTCTTCGATGAGCAGGTCGATGGACAGCCGCTCCACGCCGGGCATGGATGGCACCGGTTCACGCTGGCCCTTGCCTTCCAGGACGAAGACCGGGTAGATGAAGTCGTTGGGCGTGACCATGCTCTCCTGCATCAGGCGGCGGGAGAAGTCATCGCGCCGCATGCGACGGGGTCGAACCAGGGGATAGTAGCCTTTGTACTGGGACATTGATCACTCCACGCCTTGATGGGCTGTCTTGGGATGGATTCGAAAGGGGCTCAGGATAGCCGATTTGCCCCGACGGAGCACGGCGTGGCGTCATGCCGGAGTCGCGGCCCGGGCCGCTGCCACCGAGGGTGGTGGCTCCCATAGCGATGACAAACCGGCTATCCTTGCCTCCATGAATACACATCCCTTTGAATCCGTCATCGTCGATACCGGCGAGAATCCCAAAACCTGCGTCATCTGGCTGCACGGCCTGGGGGCCGATGGCCATGACTTCGAGCCCATCGTGCCCGAGATGCAGTTGCCGCCCGGCAAGCCGATCCGCTTCATCTTCCCCCATGCCCCGGTGCGGCGGGTGACCATCAACAACGGCATGTCCATGCGGGCCTGGTACGACTTTCATGAGCTGGCGCCGGGCGAGGGCGAGGACCACAATCAGGTGGCGGAGGGGGTGGCTGCCGTGCAGGGGCTGCTCACCGAGGCGCGCCGCCATTACGATACCGTGTTGCTGGGAGGGTTTTCCCAGGGCGGCGCCATGGCCCTGCTGACCGGCCTGGTGGAAGGACCGGCCCCCGATGCGGTCTTCGGATTATCCACCTACCTGCCCAATCCGGCCAAGGCGGGCCTGAAGCTGTCTCCCCGGGCGGCCGGTCTGCCCGTGTTCATGGGCCATGGCAGCTTCGACCCGATCATTCCGCCGGATTTCGGCCGCCGCACCAGCGAGGCCCTGCGCACCATGGGGGTGAAACTGCAATGGCACGAATACCCCATGCCCCACAGCGTCTGCGCCGATGAGATCCGCGACCTGAGTCAGTGGATGGGGCCGCTCATTCAGGCTTAGGACTCTCCTGCGCCTCCCCGCCAGGGCTGTCCAGCAGTGGCAGGTTGAAGGCGAAGGTGGCGCCGGCACCTTGCTGACTATCTACCCAGATGCGTCCGCCCAGGTGCTGGATGATGTTCTTGCAGATGGCCAGCCCCAGGCCCGTCCCTTCGGGCTTTTCGGTCAGGGCATCCCCCACCTGGCGAAACTTCTCGAACAGGGTGGGCAGATCCTCGGTGGGGATGCCGGGTCCGTTGTCCTCCACCTCCACCTTGACGCCCCCTTCCTCCAGCGGCGTAAGCCTCAGGGTCACGCGCCCCGTATGGGCGGGTGTGAACTTCACCGCATTGGACAACAGGTTGATGATCACCTGCATGAGCCGGTCACGGTCGGTATCCATGTGCACCGGGTGATCGGGCAGGTCCAGCCGCAGATCCACCGCCTTGGTCTTGAAGAGCTGTGACGTGGCCGTGGCAGCATCACTGAGGATGTCCACCAGATCATACGGGCGGATGTACCAGCGCATGGCACCGGATTCCAGCTTGGCCAGGTCCAGCACCTGGTTGATCAGCCGGGTGAGGCGCTCGCTCTCGCTGATGATGATGCCCAGGAATTCCTGGCGCTTGTCCGGGTCCAGGTCCCGGTTGTCGTAGAGGATCTCGGTGAAGGAGCGGATGGAGGTGAGCGGCGTGCGAAGTTCATGGGTGACCGTGGAAATGAAGTCATCCTTCATCCGATCCAGCTGCTTGAGTTGCTCGTTGGCGGCCCGCAGCTCCCGGGTGGCCGTTTCCAGTTCCCGAGACTTGGTCTCCAGTTGCTGGCTGTAGGCGATCACCTGACTGGCCTCGTCCAGGATCTCCATCACCTCCTCCAGACTGACCACATCCCCCTTGGCCACGTTGGAGACCATCACCCGCGCCGAGGCGGCGCCGATGGAGCCGGCCAGCATGCGCTCACACATCTGAATCAGATCCGAGTCCGCCTCGCGCATCTTCGCAAGATCCAGACCACGCCCCCGCGCATAGTGTTCGAAGGCCCGACGGGCACGGGCCTCCCCCACGAAGCGCTTGAGCAGGTCGAACAGGTCATCCACGGTGGCCGTGCCGCGCCAGAAGCGGGAGGTGCCGTAACGCTCGGCCGACAGCCGGAAGACGTCCACGAACAGGTTGGCCTGGATGCGCTCCATGGTGTTCTGCTGGGTGAGCAGGGAGACCGTCACGTAGGCCCCCAGGTTCACCAGCATGGACCAGACCAGGGAATGGGTGATCTGATGCAGCCCGGACAACCCGAACAACTCATAGGGCTTGAGCAGTTCGATACCCCAGGGTCCATGGGTGATGAACGTGGCGGGCAGCCAGCCGGCCTGGGCGAAGGAGGGCAGCAACAGGGTGTACAGCCAGACCACGAAGCCAGCCGTCAGGCCTGCCAGGGCCCCCTTGCGGGTCGCCCCCTTCCAGAAGATGCCCCCGATCAGGGCCGGGGCGAACTGGGCCACGGCGCAGAACGACACCAGCCCCATGCTCACCAGGCCCACCATGTCGCCAGTCACCCGAACATAGGCATAGCCCAGCAGGATGCCGATGAGGATGGCGCCGCGGCGGATATACAGCAACAGCCGGGTGAGGTCCCGGCGACGCTCCAGCCCCAGCCAGCGGATGCGCAGCAGCGCCGGCATCACCAGGTCGTTGCACAGCATGGTGGCCAGGGCCACCGTCTCCACAATGATCATGGCCGTGGCCGCAGACAGGCCGCCCAGGAACACGATCAGGGCCAGCAGCTGCATCTCCTGGGACAGGGGCAGGGCCAGGACGAAGTTGTCCGGGTTCACCTCCCCGTATCCGAACATGAGCACGCCGGCAAAGGCGATGGGCAGCACGAACAGGTTGATGAGGAACAGGTAAAGGGGGAACAGCCAGGCCGCCTTGCGCACGTGGCTTTCGTCCACATTCTCCACCACCGCCACCTGGAATTGCCGTGGCAGTACCAGCACCACCACCATGGCCAGCAGGGTGAAGGCGATCCAGTTGCCATAATCGGAGAGCTCTCCCACGTGGAAGAGTTCGGCAAGCTGAGGGTGGGCCGCCGCCTGACTGAACAGATCCCCCACGCCACCGAAGATCACGAAGGTGACCACCAGGCCCGCCAGTATGAAGGCCACCAGCTTCACCACGGATTCGAAGGCGATGGCGGCCACCATGCCCGAGTGGTGCTCCGATGCATCGATGTGGCGGGTACCGAAGAGGATGGCGAAGGCGGCCAGGATCAGGGCCACATAGAAGGCGGTGTCGGCGTAGAAGGGCACGGTATGAGCCAGCTGCGAGGCCGACGTATCCGGATAACTGACCATCACATTGAAGGTGTCGGACACCGCCCGGAGTTGCAGGGCGATATACGGCACCAGCCCCACCAGGGCGATGATGGTGACCAGGCCGCCCAGCATCTGGCTCTTGCCGTAGCGGGAGGCCACGAAATCGGCGATGGAGGTGATGCGGTTGACCTTGGAGATGCGCACCATCTTGCGCAGCACGATCCAGAACAGGGCCGCCATGAGGGTGGGGCCCAGATAGATGGGCAGGTAGTGGATGCCGCCCTCGGCGGCCAGGCCGACGCTACCGTAGAAGGTCCAGGAGGTGCAGTAAACGGCGATGGAGAGGGCGTAGACGTAGGGGCTGTTGATGATGCTGCGCCCCTGGTCCGAGCGCTTGTCACCCCAGTAGGCGATCCCGAAGAGGAGCAGCAGATACCCCAGGGAGACGCCAATGACCAGCCCGATGTTCACGGCTCGTGCCCCGGATCATGGGTGCGATAGTCTCCCGGCTCCTCATGGGATGAGCGGGCCACAATCAGCACCACCAGAATGATCAGCGCCAGCCAGGCCCCATACAGATAGAAGAACAGCAGCGGGATGCCCAGGACAAATCCATCCGCATCAAAGACCACCAGCAAAGGCGGAAAAAACAGGACGAGCCCCAGCATGAAGGCCGCCACATAGCGCTCGCGGGCACCACTGGGCGGGGCCATGCGCAGATTCCGCTTACCCGGCGCCGTCTTGTCGGACAGCGGTGCGCGGGCCATGGCGATCAGGCCCCCGCCGCCGAGCCGCTGCTGTTCTGATGGGTGATGCTGCGCTCCCGCTGGCGCAGCTGGGCGGCCATGTTGGAGGAACGCATCACCTCGCCGAAGGTCTTGAAGCCCTGGGACTGCAGCCGTTCCACCAGGGTCACCAGCAGGTGGGCCGTGGCGATGGCATCCCCGAGCGCGGTATGTCGACCGGTGATCTGTATCCCGTAGCGTTCGATCAGGGCATCCAGGGAGTGGTCCTCATCTTCGTCCTCCACCATCACCGACAGCAGCAGGGTATCCAGCACCGGATTGTCGAAGCTGACGCCGCAGCGCTTTTCCTTGAGGCTGATGAACTTCATGTCGAAGGCGGCATTGTGGGCCACCATCACCGCGTCGCCCACGAAGGTCTTGAACTGGGGCAGCACCTCGGTGACCGGAGGCTTGCCCTCCACCTGGTCGTCGGTGATGCCATGGAACCGGATCGACGCGGGGGGAATGGGGCGGCCGGGGTGGATCAGGCGCTCGAAGGTCTCGCCGCTGAGCACGCGGCCCTTGACCACGCGCACCCCGGCAATGGAGATGATCTCATCCCCACCCATGGGATCCAGGCCGGTCATCTCGCAGTCAAAGACCACGAAGGTGAGTTCGTCCAGAGGGGTGGCAGCCAGTTCCGGGTCGCCCTCGTGTTCGCGCATCAGGCCGAAGTCGTAGAACT
Source organism: Ectothiorhodospira sp. BSL-9 (assembly GCF_001632845.1). Taxonomy (NCBI): domain Bacteria; kingdom Pseudomonadati; phylum Pseudomonadota; class Gammaproteobacteria; order Chromatiales; family Ectothiorhodospiraceae; genus Ectothiorhodospira; species Ectothiorhodospira sp. BSL-9. Next base: position 1,055,512 of record NZ_CP011994.1, read on the forward strand.
CGGGCCGTGGCGGCAGACGGTCGCCCTCGGGCAGGAACTGCGGCCGCTTGGGCGCAATCATGGGCAGGCGCAACAGGGACTCGCCATTGCGACCACAGGCCTGGCTCCACAACTCGATGCCATGGCGCTCAAGTACCTCGCGGATGGACTGGTGGGCCAGTTCCTCGCCGCAGGAACTGTCCAGCCAGTTTTCCAGGGCACTGGAGGGTACCGGCGGCCCCTGCCAGGAGAAGTCCATATAGACGCGCCGGTCCCCCAGCAGGGCTTCCGCATAGAAGGTATCGGCCCGGGAGAAACGCACCAGGTGGCGCAGCAGTCGTTCGATCACCTGCACCAGCGAGAGGCTGTCCCCCTGGATCCACAGCGGCTGCCCCACCGTGACCAGCTTCACCTCGGGCAGATCCTCCAGACGCCTGGCCACACAGTTGACCAGGTCGGTACTCAGGAGATCGGACATGGGATAGCGCCCCAGGGCATGGCCACGGAAGATGCCAGCCAGTTCGTCCACGCGCCGGCTCAGTTCCTCGCTCTCCGCGCGCAGCACATGATCGAACTGGCGGCGTTTTTCCCCGGGCATGTTCGGGTGGGCCTCGATTGTCTCGGCGGCCGCACGCAGATTGGCCACCCCACCCCGCAGATCCACCGTGAGGGCGCGGCGCACCGTATCCACCTGGGTCATCATTTCCAGTTCGCTGGAGATATCCACCAGGGTGATCAGATAGGCGCTGGTGTTGCCGTCCGGATCCAGGATCAATGACATGCGCCCCTGCAGCATGCGGGTGGCGCTGGCATCGGTGCACACGAATGAGGCGGACAGGTCCTCACCGCTGCCTTCGGCGTCGCGGCGACGCCATTCGAGCCGATCCAGGGTATGCATCACCGGCGCTCGTGAGATCACCTGAAACAGGGGCCGCCCCAGGCCCACGGCCTCCGGCGTCTGCAAAATGGAGACAGCCGACTGGTTGTAGAGCAGCATCTGGTGATTGCGGTTGCACACCAGCACGCCCTCGGTGAGCCCCTGCAGGATCACCTCGAGCCAGGTTTTCTGTTCGTTGATCTGGGCCGTGGCCGTGGCCATGGCGCTGCGCACCTCGCGCCGGGAGCTGCGCAGGGAAAGGGCCAGGGAACGCACCGACTCGGGCAGGTCACCCAGGGCATGATGGGGCGGACTGGTGATCTCGGTGTCGGCGTTGCGGGATTCCAGCAGTGCACGTACATCGCGGCTGATGCGCCGGGCAGGGCGGAACACCAGACGACGCACCACGAACCAGACCAGGTACACGGGCACCGCAAAGGCCAGCGCTCCCACCAGTGGCGGTCCCAGCCACACACTGGGGAACTGGCCCTGACTGATGGCCTCCCAGTTGAATACAGTCACCAGGACTGCGTAGGCGAACGCCACCAGGGAGGCGAAGAGCAGGGCGATGAGGGTGCGTTTATCCACGAAATAGGCTGCCTGGCTTGGATGCAGGTGCGTGAAACGCCCTTATCAACCGTTGTTGTCGGGCATGTAGTCGCGTACCCGCGCCACAACCTCGCGGGTGGAGAAGGGCTTGGTGATGTAGTCATCAGCCCCCATGGCCAACCCTTTCTCCTGCTCGATCTGCCGCCCCTTGGCGGTGAGCATCAGGATACGTACGTCCTTCCAGTCCGGGTTGGCGCGGATGGTCTGGCAGACATCGTAGCCGTCCCGCTTGGGCAGCATGACATCCAGCAGGATCACCTGGGGTGGTCGCTCGCGCACGGCCTCCAGGGCGCTCTCGCCATCCCGGGCGACGCGCACGTCGAAGCCCGCCTCTTTCATCAAAAATTCCAGTGAGAGGACGATATTGGGCTCATCATCCACCACCAGTACGGATTGGGGTGCCATCTCCTCCTCCTTATATCCTCACCAGGCCGTGCGTCTCGATTCTGCCCGCAGGCCCTTGGGGCCAGCGGGTTAGCGGCCATTCAAGGGCCGCACTGGGTGGACGAATCGGCTTGCTTTGGTGTCTTGTCTTGTGGTGCGCAGAACAGAACCCGATGGTCTACTAACCTCTGGCTATAAGGTCAAAATAGCACAGCCAAAGGGGGGCGTCATGACAGGAACGCGCGCGCGCGCACATTTTATGATGCGACCACCTTTCGCAACCGGGACGCTCAGCCCCCGGGGGTCAGACGGTTCCGGGCCTCCCGGATACGCTCGCGTACCTGGGCCGGGGCGGTGCCTCCATGCAGGTTGCGGGCAGCCACCGAGCCCTGCAGGGTCAGCACCTGGAAAACATCATCCTGAATCATGGATGAAAACCCTTGCAACTCATCCAGATCCATCTGGGACAGGTCACGGCCGGTCTCCACCCCCAGGCGCACGGCGCGGCCCACCACCTCGTGGGCATCGCGAAAGGCCATCCCCTTGCTCACCAGATAATCGGCCAGGTCAGTGGCGGTGGCAAAGCCGCCCCGAGCGGCCGCCTCCATGGCCTCGGCGCGCACCTGGATGTGGGGGACCATGTCGGCAAAGGCCCGCAGGCTCCCGGCCAGGGTGTCCACGGTGTCGAACAGGGGCTCCTTGTCCTCCTGATTGTCCTTGTTGTAGGCCAGCGGCTGGGCTTTCATCAGGGTAAGCATGGCCACGAGGTTGCCGTTCACCCGGCCTGTCTTGCCCCGCACCAGTTCCGGCACGTCCGGGTTCTTCTTCTGGGGCATGATGGACGAGCCGGTGCAGAAGCGGTCGGGCAGGTCCACGAACCCGAACTGGGCGCTGGCCCAGAGGATCAACTCCTCGGAGAAGCGTGACAGGTGGGTCATGATCAGCGCCCCGGCGGCACAGAACTCGATGGCGAAATCCCGATCACTGACCGCATCCAGGGAGTTGTCGGACACCCGTTCAAACCCCAGCAACTCAGCGGTGTAGTGACGATCCAGGGGGTAGGGGGTGCCGGCCAGGGCGGCGGACCCCAGGGGCATCACGTTCACCCGACCCCGGCAGTCCACCAGCCGGGCGTGATCCCGCTCCAGCATCTCGAACCAGGCCATCATGTGGTGACCAAAGGTCACTGGCTGGGCCGTCTGCAAATGGGTAAAGCCGGGCATGACGGTCTCGGCCTCGCGCTCGGCCAGATCCAGCAGGCCCTGCTGCAGGCGGCGGATCTCGGCCAGGATGCCATCGATGGCCTCGCGCAGGTACAGGCGGATATCGGTGGCCACCTGGTCATTGCGGGAACGCCCGGTATGCAGCTTCTTGCCCACGTCGCCGATGCGCTCGATCAGGCGGGCCTCCACGTTCATGTGGACGTCCTCCAGGCTCACCGACCAGTGGAAATTCCCCGCCTCGATCTGCGCCAGGATCTCCCCCAGGCCCTGCTGGATCTGCTCGCATTCATCATCGCTGATCACACCCACGCGGGCGAGCATGCGCGCATGGGCACAGGAACCTTCGATGTCGTGCCGGTACAGGCGCTGATCAAAACCCACCGAGGCGGTGAAGGCTTCCACGAATTGATCGGTGGGCTCGGAAAAACGTCCGCCCCAGAGTTTGTCTTGTGCTGGCTTTTCGCTCATGGGTCATGCATGCCTTTGGGTCATTGGCGCGGAGTATACCATTGGGATAACGTACCCTGGAGGACGGCCTTTGCAACGGATATTCAGCCCATGACAGTCATGCCAAAACACTCACGGACCGGGAGCACGACGAGCCGCCGCCGCGCCTTCCTGCCGGATTTCTGCGAAAGCCGCACGGTCTTCGTGGTGGTGCTCATGGCACAGCTGCTGGCCTTCATCCTGGCCCTGGCGTCCGAGCCCCGACCTCAGGGTTTTTGGGTCAACCTGGCCCTGACATCCTTGTTCGTGCAGTGGGTGGCCCTGGGCACGGTGTTCACCCTGTGCCTGAATCGGCGCTGGCTGCGGCGCCTGCGCCCCCTGAACGCTGCGGTGGCTGCCTGGCTCATCATGCTGGCAGTCACCCTGGTGCTGTCCGTCATCGCCGTGCAGCTATCACATCACCTGGGATGGTACACCCTGGGTTCGGGCTTCCCGGTGGATGAATTTCTCATGCGCACCCTGGCCGTGAGCGCCATCGTCTGCGCCGTGGCACTGCGCTATCTGTATGTGCAGAAACAGTGGCAAGAGAACGTGGAAGCCGAGGCCCGCTCCCGGGTGCAGGCGCTGCAGGCCCGCATTCGCCCGCATTTCCTGTTCAACAGCATGAACACCATCGCCAACCTCACCCGCAGCCAGCCGGAGCAGGCGGAATCCACCGTGATGGACCTGGCCGACCTGTTCCGCGCCACCCTGTCCACCAAGGACAGCGTCACGCTTGACGAGGAGGTGGGTCTGACACAACGCTACCTGCGGATCGAGGCCCTGCGACTGGGGGATCGCCTGCGGGTGGACTGGCGCATTGATGAGTCGGTGCCCATGGACTACCCCATTCCCAGTCTGACGCTGCAACCCCTGGTGGAGAATTCCATTTACCATGGTATCGAACCCCTGACCGAGGGCGGCACGGTGACCGTGGAGATTCGGCTGCGGGATCATTATCTGCATATCATGGTGGAAAACCCGTTGCCCCCGGAAAAGGAACGCAATCAGCGGCCCGGCAATCGCTTCGCCCAGGAGAGCATCCGCCAGCGACTGGCGCTGGCCTACCGGGGCGAGGCGCGCATGGAGACGACCCAGAGCCAGGAACGCTATCGTGTGGATATCTCACTGCCCAGGAGGAAGTGATGAAGGTGCTGATCGTGGATGACGAGCAACCGGCCCGTGAGCGGCTGGCCTCGCTGCTGGAGCGGATGCCGGAGTACGAGGTGGTCGCCAATGCATCGAATGGCCTGCAGGCGGTGCGACTGGCCCAGCAACTGGAACCGGACATTGTTCTGCTGGATATTCGCATGCCGGGCATGGATGGCCTGGAGGCTGCCAGCCATATCGCCGAGATGGATACCCCACCGGCCGTCATTTTCATCACCGCCTACGAAGGTCATGCCATCGAGGCCTTCGAGACCCAGGCCGTGGGTTACCTGCTCAAGCCGGTGCGTCAGGAGCGCCTGCAGGAGGCCCTGGAACAGGCCGGTCGGCCCAACCGGGCGCAATTGGGGCATCTGCAGGACTCCACCCCTCAGGGCCGTACCCGTAGCCACATCTGCGCCCGGGTGCGCGGCAACCTGGAACTCATCCCTGTGGAAAGCGTGCATTATTTCCAGGCGGATCAGAAATATGTCACCGTGCGTCACGACGAGGGCGAGGTGTTGATCGAAGAACCCCTCAAGGCCCTGGAAGAGGAGTTCGGCGAGGACTTCCTGCGCATCCACCGCAATGCCCTGGTGGCCAGGAGCCGGTTCTGCGGCATGGAGAAGAACAACCAGGGGGGCTTTGAGGTGGTGCTCAAGGACTCGGGCGAGCGCCTGGAGGTCAGTCGGCGCCACGTGGCCGAGGTGCGCCGTTTCCTGAAGACCCTGTAACACCGTTTTTGGAATTTGGAACAAAGATCGGGGCCTGGAAGATCCAATGACCGGGCCTGGGTCAAGTAAAGTTGACAGAGACCCGTCTGCCCCGTGTGTTGAAAGGCAGACATAATGTATGGTTGCGTTGTACGATACCGCAAACCTTCAACATGGCCAGATTACGCGAGCTTCTACCCGCCCATGCCCAAGACTGAACTCAAGATCGCCACCCGGAAAAGCCCTCTCGCCCTGTGGCAGGCCGAGGAGGTGTCCCGCCGGGTCAGAGCCCTGTTCCCGGATGTGCAGGTCACACTGGTGAAGATGTCCACCCAGGGTGATCGCATCCTGGATACCCCGCTGGCCAAGGTGGGCGGCAAGGGCCTGTTCGTGAAGGAACTGGAAACAGGGCTGCTGGAAGGGGACGCAGACATCGCCGTACACTCCCTCAAGGATGTACCCATGGAATTGCCCGAGGGCCTGGAACTACCCGTGATCCTGGATCGGGAAGACCCCCACGACGCCTTCGTCTCGAATCATTACACCTCCCTTGAGGAGCTCCCCGAAGGTGCCCGGGTAGGCACCTCCAGCCTGCGGCGGCAAAGCCAGCTGCGGGCCCGATTCCCCAGCTTCCAGGTGCTGGATCTGCGCGGCAACGTGAACACGCGCCTGGCAAAACTGGATAATGACGAATACGACGCCATCCTGCTGGCCTCGGCCGGACTCAAGCGTCTGGGATTCGGTGAGCGCATCACTCGGGTGCTCAGCGCGGAGGAGAGCCTGCCGGCCATCGGACAGGGTGCCATCGGCATCGAATGCCGCTGCAATGACCCGGATGTGATGGAACTGATCGGCCCCCTCAATGATCCGGATACCAATGTGAGGGTCACGGCCGAGCGGGCCTTCAACCATCGCCTCAATGGTGGTTGTCAGGTGCCCATCGGCGGCTACGCCGAATTGCGCGACGATGGCACCCTGCACATGCGTGGCCTGGTGGGTGAGCCTGATGGCTCGCTGGTCTACCGGGCCAGCCTGGATGGTCCGCGCGAGAAGGCCCACGAACTGGGCGTGGCCCTGGCGGAGCAACTGCTGCGCGAGGGCGCCGACCGGATCCTCAAGGACCTGGGCCTGAACCCCGCCGAACCGTCCAAAAGTCAAAACCCGATGTCATGAGTTCAGCAGAAGCCAGGGCAACAGCACCCAGGGAAGGCGCCGCGGGCCCGCTGCAGGGGGTGACCGTGATGGTGACCCGTCCGGCCCACCAGGCCGATCGTTTCTGCCAAATGGTGGAAGAGGCCGGCGGGCAGGCCCTGCGATTTCCAACGCTGGAGATCAAGGAGGCGCGTGACACCACCGCTCTGGATGCCCTGATCGACAGGCTCGAAGACTTCCACATCGCGGTGTTCGTCAGCCCCAACGCCGTGAACCGGACCCTCAACCGGATCCATGGAAGAAGGCAGATGCCTTCGGGGCTGAAACTGGCCACCGTGGGCCGTAAATCGGCCCAGGCCCTGGAGCGGCTCGGTTACCAGGTGGACATCTGCCCACCCAGCCGCTTTGACAGTGAGGCCCTGCTGGAACAACCTGAATTGCAGGACATGCAGGGCCGGGAAGTGGTGATCTTTCGGGGCGACGGGGGCCGGGAACTGCTAGGTGCTACACTCACTGCTCGGGGGGCAAGGGTGACCTTCGTGGAGTCCTATCGTCGCGGCCTGCCGGATGCGGATACCGACCGGGTGCTGCGACAGTGGTCCCGAGGGGACATCCATGTGATTGCGATCACCAGCAGCGAGGGGCTGCGCAACCTCTACGAAATGGTAGGCAAGGTGGGGCAGTTCTGGCTGCGCGGCACACCGCTCGTGGTGGGCTGCGAACGCATGCTGGACACGGCCCGGGAGATGGGCTTCAAACAGACCCCAGTCGTGGCCGCAGACCCCAGCGACGAGGCCATGCTGGAGGCCGTGCAGAAATGGGCTGAAAAGAGGAAGCAAACTCATGAGTAGACAACGATCGAATCCAAAGGCCAAAGGCGGCGCCAAGCCAACGGCAACCGGGGCGGGCACCCCTGCGGCCAAGACGAGAACACGGAGCCGTGGCAAGGCCTCCGGTAACTCCCTGAGCGCCGCGGCCAAAACGGATACGGTGGCGTATAACGCCGATTCCAAGGACAAGGACGCACTTTCCGGCCAGGTCGGCACCAAGCCTGCGGACCAGGCCGGGGCAGACAAAACCCAAACCCCAAAGCCCGAGGCATCAAAACCCGTGGACAACAAACCAGAAACTTCGAAAGCCGACTCGACAAAGAGCGGGTCCGACAAATCCGAACCCGTAAAGGGCGCTGCCGCGAAGACGACCGCAGGCAGCCCCGGTGCGGCCAAGCCGGCCAGCCCGGCTCCCGGTCAGGGTGGGGGTGGCGCGGGCCGCACGCCGCCGCCTCCGTCCGGCGGTGACACCAACGGCCGCAACAGCAAGCTGCCGCTGATCGTTGGTGGTGTTGCCGTGGTGCTGGCCCTGGGCATCGGCATGAATGCCTCCTCGAATGCCAACAAGGCGATGGAGATGGCCAACGAGGCCAACGATCGCCTGAGCAGCGCCCTGCGCGAGCTGGCCGAGATCGAGGAACGCACCCAGGCACTGCCCGAAACCATCAGCCGCATGGAGACCCAGGTCAGCGAGCTGGAGGGTGACGTGCGCACCGAGCTGGAGAAGGCCCTGGAAGAGGCCCGCACCGAACTGGCCAGCATCGAGGAGCGTCAGCAGCGTCGCCTGCAGACCCTGGAAGAAGGCCTGGGCGCCATCCAGGATGAATCCGAACGTCCGCATCGCGAATGGCAGACCGCCGAGGTGGCCTATCTGATGGGCATCGCGGATCACCGCCTGAGCCTGATGAACGATCCCAAGGGCGCCATTGCGGCACTGAAATCGGCCGACAACATGCTGCAGGCCATGGGTGATCCCAAGTTCAGTGAAGTACGTGACGCCATCGCCGAGGAAATCGCCGCCCTGGAGGGCTACGAAGGCACCAATGTGCAGGAAATCGTGGCCGAACTGGACAAGATCACCGAAGAACTCAGGCCCCTGCCGCTGCAGAAGCCGGAAACCGAGTCCGGTGGTCGCCTCTCGCTGGTCAACGGTGAGGCCCCCAACGGTGACTCCCCCTGGTGGGAGCGCGCCTACTATCAGGTGGTCTCCGAGTTGAACCAGCAGGTGACGGTGCGCCGTCACGATCAGGCCGTGCGTTCCATGCCTGATGCGGATGCCGAACTGTTCATGCGTCAGGTCCTGGCGCTGCGCATCGAGTCCGCCCGTCTGGCCGCACTGCGCAACAACGAGGCTGAATATCGCGAAAACCTCCAGAGTGCCCGCTCCCTGCTGGCGGAGTACTTCGCCTCCGAGCCTGTCGCTCCTTTGATGAAGCGCCTGGAAGACCTGGAAAAACGTGATCTGCGCCCCGAGCAGCCTGAAATCGGCAAGTCGGCTGAGCTGCTGGCTAAGCTGGAGGGTTAATCAATGAAATCTCTTATCGTAATCTTTCTCGTGTTGATCGCCTCTGCGATCGCGACCCTGTTGTTCATGGAAGAGCCTGGATACGTGCTCTTCGCCTACGGCGACATGAGCATTGAAACCAGCATGGCCTTCTACATCGTGGCCATGGTCGTTGCGCTGCTGGTGCTCTATGGCGTCATCCGCTTCCTGGTGGGCCTGTTTGGTCTCCCCGGTAACATGAGTGCACGCCGCAAGCAGAAGAAGGCCCTGGCCTGCCAGAAGGGCCTGGCCCTGGGCATGGCAGAGATGACCGAAGGTCGCTGGCACAAGGCCGAAAAGCTGCTGGTGCAATCTGCGCGCCGTGGTGATTCCCCCACCCTGAACTACCTGTCCGCGGCACGCGCCGCCCAGGCCCAGGGTGCCTATGACCGCCGCGATGAGTACCTGCGTCAGGCCTCCCAGGCTGAGGCCGGAGCCGAAGTGTCCGTTGGCCTCACCCAGGCCGAGCTGCAGCTGGACCACGGCGAGACCGGTCCTGCCACCAGCACCCTGCGTCACATGAATGACGTGGCCCCTGGTCATCCCCAGTTGCTGCGTCTGCGGGCTCGGCTCTACCGGGAGACCGGCGACAGCGCTTCCCTGCTGAACGTCCTGCCCGAGTTGCGCAAGGCCAAGGCCCTGGACAACGAGGCCCTGAACGAAATGGAAGCCGAGGCGTTCACCGCACGGGCAGCCGAGCTGGCCTCTGCCGGTGACCTGGGCAAGCTGGAAGGTACCTGGGTAAACCTGCCCAAGACCTCCCGCAGCCGCAATGAACTGGTGGAGCCCTATGCCCGCGCGCTGATCAACCTCAATGAGCCGGATCGTGCCGAGGTGGTCTTGCGTAGCAGTCTGAAGCAGAACTGGAATGAGCGTCTGGTGGAGTTGTATGGTCAGCTCAACGTCAACGACACCAACCGCGCCATCAGTGTGGCTGAAGGCTGGCTGCGTGATCATCGCCGTGATCCGGTGCTGCTGCTCACCCTGGGTCGTCTGTGCAAGAAGGGCAAGGCCTGGGGCAAGGCCCGCGGCTACCTGGAATCCAGTGTGAATGCCAAGCCCACGCCCGAGGCTTACCGTGAGCTGGGCGAGATCCTGGATCAGGTGGGTGAAGAAAAGCTGGCTCAGGATGCCTACCGCAAGGGCCTGCAGGTGGCCGTCGACGGCAGCCTCTCCGAGCCGGTGGTGCCCGTGGCACCCAAGCCCGAAGCAGGCAAGCCGCTGTCCGGTCGTCGCCGCGGCAAGATGGGTCAGCCCCGACTGTCCAGCGCCTGATCTCAGGCAGGGACTCCCGACACGGTCCGCACAGGACCGTGTCGGCCCCCTGAAGGCTGGACCCAGCCAAGGCTTGATCCAGATGAATGAAAGGCCATCCGCCCAGGCGGGTGGCCTTTTTTTTGTGCAAAACCTGACGCCTCACGCCGGACACGACCTTCCCCTAAACGGTATAGTCACACAAAGCCAGTCAATCAGGAGAATGACCATGAAACCGGTACTGATCATGGGCTGCGGCTATGTGGGGGAGCGCGTCGGACACCGCATGGCTCACGAGGGGCGCCGGGTCATCGCAGTGGCCCGTAGCATCGACCGGGTGGAGGCCCTCAAGGCCATGGGTTTTGAGGCCATCCGGGCCGATCTGGATACCGGTGAAGGCCTGGACGAACTCCCCCTGGCCGGTTGCCTGGTCCTGCACAGCGCTCCGCCACCCAACGAAGGACGGGTGGATCCAAGAACCGCCAGATTCATCGAATTGTGTCGTCGGCAACCACCCGAGAAGATTGTCTACATCAGCACCACCGGGGTTTATGGGGATCAGGGCGGGGCCCAGGTGGACGACCTCACCGAACCCTCACCCATGACCGACCGGGGGCATCGCCGACTGGATGCAGAAAAGCGCCTGAGCCAGCTCATGGCCGAGGCGGGCATCCCGGTGGTGGTGCTCAGGGCCCCGGGGATCTACGGGCCCTTCCGACTTCCCCTGGCTCGCATCAGGGCAGGAGAGCCGGTCATCTGCCCCGAGGACTCCGGTCCTGGCAATCGCATCCATGCCGATGACCTGGCCACCCTGTGCGCCGCTGCCCTGGATCATGGGCCGGAAGGGCAGACCTACAACGTGGGGGACAGTGACCATCGCTCCATGACGGATTTCGTCTATGCCGTGGCCGACGCTGCAGACCTCCCGCGCCCCCCCTGCGTCAGCATGGCAGAGGCGGAAAAGGTGCTCAGTCCTGGCATGATGTCCTTCCTCCGGGAGTCGCGTGTCGTCGTGGCGGGGCGAAGCCTGGTGGATCTCGGGGTGGACCTGCAGTACCCGCGGATGGAAGCGGGCATCCGGGCGTCGCTCAAGGTGGAACAGGGCGATGACACCCTGGATGACTCGGAGATCACGCCCTACCACATCAGCCGCCGCCACACACCCGGATGATATCCAGGCTGGTGGTGGGGCCATTGCCTTGCCCCCCCAACGGTGGCAGCATTGCGAACCCTTCTTAATACTGACGCGAGGACACACACTTGATACGCAAGAATCCCACGGGCCACCTTCCCCAGGTGGCTGAGTCCGCATTTGTGGACCCCACAGCGATCCTCTGCGGCAAGGTGGTGGTGGGGGAGCATGTCTTCATTGGGCCCTATGCCGTGATCCGGGCCGATGAACTCGATGCTCAGGGTGAGCTGGAGCCCATCATCATCGGCGACAACTCCAACATCCAGGACGGCGTGGTGATCCACTCCAAGTCCGGTGCCCGTGTGGAGATCGGCGAGAACACCTCCATTGCCCACCGCTCCATCATTCACGGCCCCTGCAAGGTGGGGAGCCACGTCTTTATCGGCTTCAATACGGTGCTGTTCAACTGCTCGGTGGGGGCGGGGTCGGTCATTCGCCATAACTCGGTGGTGGAAGACTGCCACATACCGGAATCCTTCTATGTCCCGTCCACCAGCAATATCCACTCGGAGACCGACCTGGAAGGCATCGAGTCGGTCACGGCGGATGCTTCAAGCTTCTCGGAGGATGTAGCCCAGACAAACGTGGGCCTCGTGCAGGGCTACAAGCGCATTCAGAACGAACTCTGAGGGGGGAGCCAGGCCTCCGGCTTGAGCCGGGAGGCCTGGAGCAGGTAGCCCGCAGCAGCGATTACATCCGCTCGGCGGCCATCTCCTGAACCTGCTGGAGCATGGCCGGGTCGTTCTGCAACGACATGGCCACTTGATTGTACTCATCCACACTCATGCCTTCTTCCTGAACGGCATTGATCATTTCCTCCTGTGCCTCCTGCTGCAGGGCCTGGGCCTCGGCTTCATCCGTCACATCCTGGAGCTGCTCGGCAAAGTCATCGCGGATATGCTGCACGGCCACGAAGGCATCCACGAAACGATCCAGGGTTTGGGGATCCACCTGGGGTGCCTGCTGCTGATCCATGCCCGGGGGCTGTTGCTGCTGGCCCTGGAAATCACCCTGCTGCTGGGCCACAGCATGGCCACCCACACCCAACAGGCCGGCGATGGCCACGGCGAGGGACAGGGCGCGAAGGGGATGATGGTTCATACGGTTTCTCCTGACTGTGATTAGCGTTGCGTACTGGATATGCATACGCCGTGCCACTAAAGCCGCATTCCGACCTTCGCCTTTCACCCTATACCTTTTCAACGGGAATGGTCGTGCTACACCGTTGTGATCCTCGCTCAAGATGAGTCACGATGACACATGCGCCAGGATGCTACGTGCGCCTGGGTGCCCGGGTGTCCATATCGGTGTCGTCATCCTGAGAGCCATCCCCCAGGCGCCGGTAGAGGGTGCGGCGACCGATCCCCAGCACCTTGGCCGCCTGGCGCTTGTTGCCATCCAGGCGCTCGAGCACCCAACGGATGTAGCGATCCTCGATCTCCTGAAGGGTAGGCATATGGGTGTCCTCCTCCGACCACAATTGGGTAGCTGCTGCGCTGGCACCTGATTCGGTGCGGGCAGCATCAAGCCGTTCAGGGAGATCGGCCAACTGGATTTCACTGCCGCGACAGAAAGTGACCGCCCGCTCGATGAGGTTGGTCAATTCCCGCACGTTGCCGGGGAATGAGTAACTGCGCAGGGCCCGCAGGGCCTCGGGTGTGATGCCCTCCACTGGACGATCCATGGCCGCTCCGAAACGGGCCAGGAAACGCGCCGCCAGGCGTTCGATGTCATCACCGCGTTCCCGCAGCGGAGGCACGTGCAGGCGGAAGGTTTCCAGCCGATAAAACAGGTCCTCCCGGAAGCAGTTCTCGGCGATCATGGGCCCAAGGTCACGGTTGGTGGCCGCCACGACGCGCACATCGGTTTCCTTTTCCTGATTACTGCCCACCGGACGCACTCGGCCATCCTGTAGCAGGCGCAGCAGCTTGGCCTGCATGGCCATGGGCATCTCGCCGATCTCGTCCAGCAATAGGGTGCCTCCGTGGGCCTCGGCGAAGAGGCCCCGACGGGCCTGTTGCGCCCCGCTGAAGGCCCCCGCAGCATGGCCGAAGAGCTCGCTTTCCATGAGCTCGCCGGGTATGCCCGCGCAGTTGATGGCCACGAAGGGGCCGCCGGCCCGATCACTCTCCGCGTGGATGGCCCGGGCCACCAGTTCCTTGCCGGTGCCCGACTCCCCGGTGACCAGCACCGGTCCGGAGGCACGTGCCAGTCGACGCACATTTTCATACAGGGTCTGCATGGCGGGGCTGCTGCCGATCAGGCCATGGAAATCATCCGCCTCCAGCAGCTCACGGTAGCGGGCCACTTCGGCCTGTAATCGACGTGTGCGCAGGGCACGGCGCACGGAGATGACCAGGTGATCCAGATCCACCGGCTTGGTGAGAAAATCGTCGGCCCCCTGCTTGAGGGCCTCCACCGCCTGAGCGATGGTGCCGAACGCGGTGAGCATGATGAACGAGGGCGGCATGGGCAGGCGACGGGACTGTATGAGCAAGTCCTGGCCATCGTTTCCCGGCAGGCGCAGGTCACTGAGGACCAGCGAGATACGCCCGGTTTCAAGATGCTCCCGGGCCGCCTCGGCATCGCCCACGGCTACCACATTCAGGCCGGCATCCTTGAGCTCTTCCACCACCAGGTCACGATGGGAGGCATCGTCCTCCACGACCAGGATCTGCTCAGGGTTGTTGTTGGAGGTCTGGGTCATCTTTGCCTTCGGTTGCCACGACATTCAGGGGAAGATGAAGCACGAACCGTGCCCCACCCAGGGGGCTATCCTCCACGTGGATCTCGCCATGGTGCTCCGTGACGGCCCCATGGGCCACCGCCAGTCCCAAACCCGTACCGCTGCCCACGGACTTGGTGGTAAAGAAGGGTTCAAACAATCTTGAGCGATGGTTTGGGTCGATGCCCGGCCCATCATCCTCCACCACCAGTTCCAGACGCCCTTGCGCCGATGCCCAACTTACCTGGACCTGTCCGCCCAGCGTGGCCTGGATCGCGTTGCGCAACAGGTTCGTCAGGGCCTGTTCCAATCGTGCCCGGTCCATGGGGATCACCGGGCCATCCTCCTGATTGACCAGACGCAGCGTGGTTCCCCGGGTCTGAGCTTCATCCTCCACCTGGGCGAGGGCAGCGCTGACCAGACGCCGCACGGGTTCATCACGCACACGGGGGGGATTTCGTCGACCAAAGTCCATCAACTGGCGCACGATACGGTCCATGCGGCCCACCTCCTGGCGGATCTCTGCCAGCGCCCGGGCCTGAGGGGTTTCGGCGTCCACGCGTCGCAGAGCCCGTTGCGCCTGCCCGTTGATCACCCCCAGGGGAGAACCCAGTTCATGGGCGACCCCGGCCGCCAGCTGGCCGATGGCGGCCAGCTTTTCCGATTGGCGAAGGCGTTCCTCCAGGGCCGCCTGGTGGCGGCGCTGGGCCTCCAGTTCGGCATTGGAGCGATCCATATTGTCCAGCATCCGGTTCATGGCCTCGGCCAGCACCCGCAGTTCCCGCGGCCCTGCACCCGCCACACGCAACTGACGATCACCCTGGCCCACTCGTGCCATGGCATTGACCAGGCGGCCCACATGGCGCCCCACGGCCCGCTGATGACCCAGCACGACCACTGCAACGAACAACAGGCTGAGAACCCCCAGGGCCATGAGGGCGCGGGAGCGCACCTGCATGAGATCTTCATGGAAGTCGCCGCCGTGGCGGGTGACCTGGAGCAGCCCGTTGATGCGGCCACCGGCATCACTCAGGGGCATGAAGAAGGAATAGATCTCCTGGCCACTGCGGTCGTCAAAGGCCCCGTGGGTGCCGGTCACCGTGGCGAGACGGGCATCGCGACGGCGATCCATGGAGGGACTGCGCGGGCCGCTGGCGGCCACCAGTTCACCCTGCTGGTCGTAGACGTAGGCACCGTAAACCTGATCGATGCGAAAGGCAGAGTCCAGGGCCTGCTGGACATTGGCCCGCTCACCGCGGGCCAGGGCATCGCTCAGCGGCAGGTGGATGGCCCGGGCCACCAGTTCGATGTCCTGCTGCATGCGCGTTTCCATGTGCGCCTCCAGACTCGTGAGGCCCGACCATCCGGCCAGCAGTACGATGAGGAGCAGGGGGGCCAGCACGAAGCCCAGCAGGGCGGCCCGCAGGCTGTAGGGATAGGCAGGGAATTTCATGGTATGCACCGGGCGGTGTATTCATGGGAAGCGATCAGCCGCTTCGGTCATGATACCCGATACGAAAACCACCCCAATGCCGCCCCTTGACGAAAATGGGCACCGAGAGGTCATGCATGATCTCTCCGGTGTCCCGCTTGTAGGTCTGTAACAGATAGGGCTTCTGGTGGGAGCCACAGCGGGAACCGGTCCGGTCCTTGAAGATCCGCTTGGTGCGGTTGTTGGCCAGGTCCTTGGCATAATCGCCGGTCAGGGCCTTGGCATAGCGACGGTTATGGGTGGGGAAATAGCCATGATCATCCACGGCCCCCGCATAGGCGATAAAGCGATGGCGCTCCAGGATGGGCTCCTGAATGGCTGGTAGCACCTTGTCGGTGAAATCGTCGAAGCGGGTCTTGTGCTTCACCGGGTCGGTATCCGGGATGGGCTTGTAGTTGCGGTCGAACAGATCCTCCAGGCGAATGCGGCCCGCATCCACGGCCGCCTCGAACGCGCGGCCCACCGCTGCAGCAGCCTGTTCCGCTTCCTGGCGCACCTGATCGTGCACGCCGCCCAGTCCCACATCGCCCAGAAGCTCGTAGATCAATTCCGCCCGCTCAGCCAGTTGCTCCGCCTGGGAGGACAGATGGCTCACATCGTCCTCGGTCTCCCGCAGGTGGCTGCTCACGGTCTGGATGGCCCGGGTCACCTCGTCCAGGTGATTGTGATTCTGCTCAGCACCACTGACCACCGTCTGGATACAGTTGTCTGCATTGGCTGAGTGGTTGAGGATGTCGGAGAGATGCTGGTCCACCTTCACGGTGCGGTCGGCGCTGCCCTGTACTGACTCTACCAGTTGCTGCATGGTGGAGGCGGCCTGGTGGGTCTCAGTGTTGATCTCCTGGACCATCTGGCCGATCTCACCGGTGGCCTGAGAGGTTCGGTTGGCCAGGCTGCGCACCTCGTCGGCCACCACCGCAAAACCCCGGCCCTGTTCGCCAGCACGGGCGGCCTCGATGGCCGCGTTCAAGGCCAGCAGATTGGTCTGCTCGGCAATGCCGCTGATCACCCCGGTGATGCGCTGGATCTCTCCGGCCCGGCCTTCCAGACGGGACATGAGCCGGGAGGCCTGCTCCATGCGTCCCTTCATCTCCTCCATGTGACTGAGGGCATCCTCGACGCAGGCATGACCGGCGTGACTGGCCTCGTTGGTCAGGCGTGCGCTCTCGGCAGCCTGCTCGGAACTCTCCACGGACGTCTGCACCGTGGCTGAGATCTGCCCGGACGCATCGGCGATGCCATTGACGGTGGAAACCTGGGAGTGCACCCGCTGCTTGAGGATGACCGAGGCATGGGACACCTCGGCGGCAGAGACGGCGATGCGGGATCCGGTATCGGCCAGGCGGCCCGCCAGCTTGCGTTGCCTGTCCAGGGCCTGGGCGATGACCTTGCTGCGCGGATCCTCCGTGACCGTCAGCGGGGCAGGGGAGCGGGAGAGGGTCTGCGCGTAAAGTGTTTCCAGGGCCTGCTCACGGGGTGCCACATGCAATCGGTCCATCAACGTGACGGCGCCGCCGGTGGCCAGCATGGACGCCAGGATGGCGGCCCCCGGCCCGGGTCCCATTAGCCAGACGAGGATCAGTGCGAGCAGCCCGGCCAGAACCACCAGACCGATCATGAGGAGTATGCGTTGTGTCATGGCGAGATCCGTGATGAGAAGAACACGGGGCGCCTGCCCGGCGCCTCCCTGCGAGTATAAGTATCGGCCAATACCGTCAGGCCTGTAGGGTTTGACTCATCTCAATCTAACGCAGACCACGACACCCGCAAAGCACGCTCGTCGGCTAGATGCCCAGTTCGTCCCAGATCTCGTCGACGCGTCGTTTCACCTCGTCACTCATGACGATGGGCGTACCCCATTCCCTTTGGGTCTCTCCAGGCCATTTGTTGGTGGCATCGAAACCCATCTTGGAGCCCAGCCCGGACACGGGCGATGCAAAATCCAGATAATCAATAGGGGTATTATCGATGGTGACCGTATCACGACCCGGATCCATGCGGGTGGTCATGGCCCAGATCACATCCTTCCAGTCCCGCGCGTTCACGTCATCATCGACGATGATCACAAATTTTGTATACATGAACTGACGCAGGAAGGACCATACCCCGAGCATCACCCGCTTGGCATGGCCGGCATACTGCTTGCGGATACTCACCACCGCCAGGCGGTAGGAACAGCCCTCGGGGGGCAGATAGAAGTCCACAATCTCCGGGAACTGCTTGCGCAGGATGGGCACGAAGACTTCGTTGAGAGCCACACCCAGGATCGCCGGCTCGTCCGGTGGCCGGCCCGTATAAGTGCTGTGGTAAATGGGGTCGGGCCGGTGGGTGATGCGTTCCACGGTGAACACCGGGAAGCTGTCCACTTCGTTGTAGTACCCGGTATGGTCACCAAAGGGCCCCTCGGGTGCCATGTCGTCCGGGTGGATCACACCTTCGAGGATGATCTCGGCCGTGGCCGGCACCTGCAGATCATTCCCCAGGCAGCGGGTAAGTTCCGTGCGCGAACCTCGCAGCAGCCCCGCAAAGGCGTGCTCGGAGAGGGTGTCGGGCACCGGGGTGACGGCCCCCAGGATGGTGGCCGGATCGGCCCCCAGCACCACCGAGACCGGGAAGGGCTCGCCGGGATGTGCCTGTTGCCATTCCCGAAAATCCAGCGCGCCGCCCCGATGGGAGAGCCAGCGCATGATCACCCGGTTGCGACCGATCACCTGCTGGCGATAGATTCCCATGTTCTGACGCTCCTTGTGGGGGCCACGCGTGACCACCAGGCCCCAGGTGATCAACGGTCCGGCATCACCCGGCCAGCAGACCTGTACGGGTAATTCCCCCAGATCCACTTCATCACCCTTTTTGACCACGGTCTGACACACCCCATGGCGCACCTTCTTGGGTGCCATGTCCAGCACCTTCTTGAACACGGGCAGGGTACTCCAGGCCTCCTTGAGACCCTTGGGCGGATCCGGTTCCTTGAGGAACGCCAGCAGCTTGCCCACCTCGCGCAGGGCTTCCACGGAGTCCTCCCCCATGCCCAGGGCCACCCGGCGGGGGGTGCCAAACAGGTTCCCCAGCACCGGCATGCGGTGTCCGGTGGGGTTTTCGAAGAGCAGGGCAGGGCCCTCGGCCCGCAGGGTGCGATCGCAGATCTCGGTCATCTCCAGGCGCGGATCAACCGGCGCCTGAATGCGTTTCAGTTCGCCCCTGGCCTCCAGGCCCTGAATGAATTCGCGAAGGTCTCGATATTTCATGATCGTCCGGTCTAAAGGTGGAAATCGGCGACGACAGGGGCGTGATCGGAGGGGCGCTCCAGCTTTCTCGGCGCCGTGTCGATCATGCTGGCGGTGCATTGCCCGGCCAGTGTGGTTGTGGCCAGGATCAGATCGATGCGCAGCCCCTGGTTGCGACGAAAGCGGGCGGCCCGGTAGTCCCACCAGCTGTAACTGGGATCCGGTTGCTCGAATTGCCGGAATACATCCACGAAGCCCATATCCAGGATGGCCTTGAGGGCCTCACGCTCCGGGGTGGAGCACAGGATGCGCTCGTGCCAGGCCTCGGGGTCGTACACATCCCGATCCTCCGGGGCGATGTTGAAATCACCCAGCACCACCACATGCTCATGGCGCTCCTGCTCGGCACGCAGAAATGCCGTCACCCGGTGCAGCCATTCCAGCTTATAGGCGTACTTGTCCGAACCCACCTCGGAGCCGTTGACCACATAGAGGTTGACCACCCGGACACCACCCACGGTGGCGGCCATGATGCGGCGATCCGCGCTCTCCACACCGGGCGGGTCGGTGACCGGATCCAGGGCCTGGGTCTTTGAGAGCAGGGCCACCCCGTTATAGGTCTTCTGGCCCGCAAAAACGGCCTGATAGCCCGCCTCCGTCAGGGCTTCAACGGGGAAGGCCTCGTCGATGAGCTTGGTTTCCTGCAGGGCCAGCACGTCCGGACGCTGCTGCTCAAGCCAGTCCAGGACGTGAGGCAGACGCACCTTCAGGGAATTGACGTTCCAGGTGGCAATCCTCATGCCGCGGCCAGCCCCGAATGACGCAGCAGGGCCTCGATGTCCGGCTCCCGGCCCCGGAAGGCCTTGAAGAGTTCCAGGGCAGGGCGGGACCCCCCCTGCTCGAGGATCTCGGTGAGAAAGGCATGGCCCACGCCGGGGCTGAACAAGCCTTCCTCCTCGAAGCGGGCAAAGGCATCGGCAGAGAGCACCTCGGCCCATTTGTAGCTGTAATAACCCGCCGCGTAACCCCCGGCGAAGATATGCGAGAACCCATGCTGGAATCGGTTGAAGGCGGGTGGCTTCATCACCGCCACCTGATCACGGACTTCGTCGAGGATCTCCTGGACGCGGCCACCCCGATCCGGATCGTATTCCGCGTGCAGGCGCATGTCGAACAGGGAGAACTCCAGCTGCCGGACCATCTGCATGGCGGCCTGGAAATGCCGGGTGGCCAGGAGCTTGTCGAACAGTTCCTGGGGCAGTGGCTCGCCGGTCTCGTGATGGGCGGCGAACATGTCCAGGGCCTCGCGCTCCCAGCACCAGTTCTCCATGAACTGACTGGGCAGTTCCACGGCATCCCATTCCACGCCGTTGATCCCGGCCACATCCGCGCAGTCCACGCGGGTGAGCATGTGATGCAGGCCATGACCGAATTCATGGAAGAGGGTGAGCACTTCATCATGGGTGAACAGCGCCGGCTTGCCGCCCACGGGGGGCGTGGAGTTGCAGGTCATGTAAGCCACCGGCAGCTGCAGGTCATCGCCGTCCCGCAGACGATTCAGGCACTCATCCATCCAGGCGCCGCCGCGCTTGTGGCTGCGGGCATACAGGTCCAGGTAGAAGCGCGCCCGAGGGGTGCCATCGGGGTCCTGGATCTCGTAGAAGCATACGTCCTCATGCCACACCGGGACACCGTTCTCCTGCCGGATGCGCACCTGATACAGCCGCTCCACCAGGTCAAACAGCCCCTGCAGCACGCGGTCCACCGGGAAATAAGGCTTGAGATCCTCCTGGGAGAGGTTATAAGCGTGCTGGCGCAGCTTTTCCGAGGCATAGGCCAGGTCCCAGGCCTGCAGATCCTCCAGCGACAGGTGCTCCCGGGCGAACGTGCGCAGATCGTCCAGTTCCCGGACAGCAGCGGGACGGGCACGCTGGGCCAGATCATTGAGGAAGCCCACCACCTGCTGCGGGGATTCGGCCATCTTGGTGGCCAGGGAGAGCTGGGCGTAGTTGTCGTACCCCAGCAGTCGGGCCTGCTCATCACGCAGGGCCAGGATGCGTTCCATCACCTGGGAGTTGTCGAACTTGCGGTCATGGGGCCCTTCGTCGGAGGCGCGTGTGACATAGGCGCTGTACACCTCGCGACGCAGTTCCCGGTCGTCGGCAAAGGTCATGATGGCGTAATAGGAGGGAAACTCCAGGGTGATCAGGCAGCCCTCCAGGGAGCGCTGCTGTGCGTTCTGCCGCAACATGTCCAGGGCCGACTCAGGCAGGCCCTTCAGGGAATCCTCCTCGGGCACGTGACGTTGCCAGGACTGGGTAGCATCAAGCACATTCTCCTCAAACCGGGAGGTGAGCTGGGAGAGTTCCTGAGCGATCTCCTTGTAGCGGACCTTCTGTTCGTCCCGCAGGTCCACGCCGCTGAGATGGAAATCCCGCAGGGCGTTGGTGATCACCCGCTGCTGCGTGGGGGAGAGGTCGGTAAAGCCCGGGCCATCGGCAATGCTCTGGTAGGCCTGAAACAGCCGGATGTTCTGGCCCATCTCGGTGGCATAGTCGGAGAGCTTGGGCAGGCAGGCATTGTAAGCCTGACGAAGCGACTCGGAATTAACCACGGAATTCATGTGGCGCACCGGGGACCAGATTCGGTTGAGCCGGTCTTCCAGCAGGGAGAGGGGATGGATGAGATTGTCCCAGGTGAACGGCCCGGGCTGATCCAGCAGGGCGTTCATGGCGTCGCGGTTTTCCGCCAGCACCTGGTCCAACGCCGGCTCCACGTGTTCCGGCAGGATCTCGGGAAACGGGGGCAACCCGCTCATCTGCAAAAGGGGATTATTCATGAGGGCTCGGATCACGATAAGGTCAGGGTATTAATGTAACACGCGAAATCCCTTCTGAGCGTACTCGCCGAGTGATCCCGCAGGCGTGCCGGAGATCAGGTTTTGCCATGGACGGTGAGGAGCCTTCCGGTCGTTCGGTCAGCCCGCGAGGAAGAGCCAGGCAAGGCCCCCACCGATAGCAGGAAGCCCAGACCACTCAGACGAGCCATCCAGCGATACCGGGTCACCAGTTGATCCTCGGGGAGGGCGGAGAGAATATACGGGCGACGACGGTCGGGACCACGGCTCATGAGATGCGTGGCGGGGGCCATGGCGCGCTCCGCGCGCTGCATCAACGCCTGATCGGTGGCGGCCTGCCGGGCGGCCTCCCATTCGTCCAGGCAGATCTCGCCATCACCATTGGCATCGAAGCGGGCAAGGGTGGCCGGATCCTTTTTCCATTCCCTCAGGATCTGCGCCACCTCCGTACTCAAGGTGGTTTCATCGCCGGTGACGTGACTGCGGAAATAACCGATGGCATAGAGGTCATCCTCAAGATGCAGGCGGTTTTCGATATAGCGATAACGCCCCGCCCCCAGGAAGGTCCCGCCGCCCCCCGGGCCCACCAGCGGCCGGCGCGAATCCCCGTGCCAACGGTCCTGATGCACGTGGACCACCTGAGCGCCCTCCGGGTCCACCACGCATTGGCCGGTATCATCCACCAGGTAGAACAGATCCGTGCTGGTTCCCTGATCCACGCAGGTCCAGCGCTGGCGCGATCGACGCCCGGAGCCGCTACGGTCGCGTCGATCAATCCGATAGGAGTACCAGGCGCAGTGGGTGCCGGTGAGGGGGGCAATGATGGGGGGGCCTTCCATGAGGCGGGCCTGGCCGATCAGTTCAACATAGCCCTGAGCGGCCGAGCGGACCCGCGAGGTGGGCGTATCGGCAATCAGGCGCTTGCGGGTGGCCCCGCGGATGAAGCCGAACAGCGAGAGGCAAAGAAGGGCGCCCAGCAGGCCTGCCAGGAGCCAGAATTCACCTGGATCCAGCACGGGCAGAACGACCCTTGATCAATTGAACAGGGCCCGCACGTCCACATCCTGGGTCTCGCGGCGGGAGAATTCCAGGAGATCGAAGGGACCGAAGCGGAACAGATGGGCAATCACAAGATCGGGGAATTGCTCGATGCGCACGTTGTTGCGATTGACGCTTTCGTTGTAATACTCGCGCCGGTCGGCGATGGCGTTTTCCAGGCCGCTGATACGGGTCTGCAGGTGGCGATAGCTCTCATCGGCCTTGAGATCCGGATAAGCCTCGGCCACGGCAAATAGATTGCCCAGACCAATGCGCAGGCCATCCTCGGCCTCGCCCAGGGATTTGACATCGCCTCGTTGCTGCGCGGCATTCACCGCTGACCGGGCCCGCATGACCCGCTCCAGGGTTTCCTTCTCGTAGGCCATGTACTGGCGGCAGACCTCCACCAGCTTGGGCAACTCATCATAGCGCTGTTTGAGCAGCACCTCGATGTTGGACCAGGACTTGGAAACCGCGTGCTTGAGGTTCACCAGGTTGTTGTAGATGAGCACCGAATACAGGGCAATCAGGAAAAAGATGCCCAGCATGACATAACCGCCGATATCCATGACATTGACCTCTGTCGGATAGTGAAACCGCCTGGGGACCATTGTGCCCCAGGCGGTCGCGGAATGTCGCCCAGCGGATCGGCTGTTTTCGACCCATGATCGCCTGGATCAGGGTCGGGCAGGGAGAAATCAGATATCCAGATTGGACGCCGTCAGGGCGTTGGCCTCGATGAATTCCCGTCGGGGTTCCACGTGATCCCCCATGAGGGTCGTGAAGACTTCATCGGCACGGACCGCATCCTCCACCTGCACCTGCAGCAGACGGCGGGTCTCGGCATTCATGGTGGTCTCCCACAGCTGCTCGGGATTCATCTCACCCAGACCCTTGTAGCGCTGCACGGCCAGACCACGGCGGGCCTCGGCCATGAGCCAGTCCATGACCTGCCGGAAGCTGCTCACGGGCTGACGACGCTCGCCCCGCTGAATACTGGCTCCCTCGTCCAGCAAGCCATCCAGGCGTTCTGCGAGGCTGCGCAACAGACGGAATTCTGCCGACTCGAAAAAGTCCGCGCCAAAGACATCCCGAATCTCGGCACCATGCATCAGGCGCACCACATGCACCTGATAGCCGCCGCGGTCGTCGTCCTGGATCTCCATTCGATACTGGGTGGCCCCGGCCGAGTCCGATTGCAGGCCATCCATGACGTGGTTGAACCAGGCCTCCAGCTGATCGCGGTCGGCCCGCTGCTCATCGGCCAGGGGCGAGGAGAACACCATACGCTCCAGCAGGTGACGGTCATAACGACGGCCGAGGCGGGCCACCGCAGCCATGACGCTGTTGTAGCGTCGCGCCAGATCCTCCAGGGCCTCGCCACTCACGGGCGGGGCATTTTCGTGGACCAGCAGCTTGGCCCCATCCAGCGCCTGGTTGAGCAGCAGATTGGTCATTTCCAGCTCATCCTTGACGTAGAGTTCCTGCTTGCCCCGCTTGATCTTGTAAAGCGGCGGCTGGGCGATATAGATGTGGCCGCGGGCCACGAGCTCCGGCATCTGGCGGTAAAAGAAGGTCAGCAGCAGGGTGCGGATGTGAGAGCCATCCACGTCGGCGTCGGTCATGATGATGATGCGGTGGTAGCGCAGCTTGTCCGGGTCGAACTCATCCTTGCCGATCCCGCACCCCAGGGCGGTGATCAGGGTACCCACCTCGGCAGAGGAGAGCATCTTGTCGAAACGGGCCTTCTCCACGTTCAGGATCTTCCCCTTGAGGGGCAGGATGGCCTGGGAGCGCCGATCGCGCCCCTGCTTGGCGGAACCGCCGGCGGAATCACCCTCCACGATAAACAGTTCGGAGAGGGCAGGGTCCTTCTCCTGGCAGTCAGCCAGCTTTCCGGGCAGGCCAGCCACATCCAGCGCACCCTTGCGGCGGGTCATGTCCCGAGCCTTGCGGGCCGCTTCCCGAGCCCTGGCAGCGTCGGTGATCTTGCCCGTAATGATCCTGGCCTCGGTGGGATTCTCCAGGAGGAAGTTGTGCACCGCGTCGGCCATGACCGATTCCACCACACCCTTCACTTCCGAGGAGACCAGCTTTTCCTTTGTCTGGGACGAAAACTTGGGATCGGGCACCTTCACGGACAGGACGGCGGTGAGGCCTTCCCGGGCGTCATCTCCAGTGGGGCTGACCTTGTGGCGCTTCAGCAGACCTTCGGTGTCCATATACTGGTTCAGGGTGCGGGTGAGGGCGGAGCGGAATCCGGCCAGGTGGGTACCGCCATCG
Source organism: Ectothiorhodospira sp. BSL-9 (assembly GCF_001632845.1). Taxonomy (NCBI): domain Bacteria; kingdom Pseudomonadati; phylum Pseudomonadota; class Gammaproteobacteria; order Chromatiales; family Ectothiorhodospiraceae; genus Ectothiorhodospira; species Ectothiorhodospira sp. BSL-9. The sequence goes on from NZ_CP011994.1 coordinate 1,080,522, forward strand.
CGCTGAGGAATATTGTTGGTGTAGCAGAAGATGTTTTCCTGGTAGGAGTCATTCCACTGGAGGGCGATCTCCACACCCAACCCATCACGGTCGGCATCCATGTAGATCACGTTGGGGTGCAGGGGGGTCTTGTTCCGATTCAGATGCTCCACAAAGGCGCGAATCCCGCCCTGGTACTCGAACACATCCCGCTTGCCTTCATCCCTTTCATCCACCAACTCGATGCGCACGCCCGAGTTGAGGAACGACAGTTCCCGCAGGCGGCGGGAGAGGATGTCGTAGTGAAATTCGGTGTCACCGAAGACCTCAGGGCTGGGCTTGAAGCGGATCAGTGTGCCCGTTTTCTGCGTTTCGCTCACCGGCTTGAGAGGGGCTTCTGGCACGCCCATGTGGTAGGTCTGGCGGAAGGTCTGACCGCCCCGGTAGATGGTCATCTCCAGGGTCTCCGACAGGGCATTCACCACGGAAACACCCACGCCGTGGAGACCTCCGGACACTTTGTAGGAGTTGTCGTCGAATTTGCCGCCAGCATGAAGCACGGTCATGATGACCTCGGCGGCGGACCGACCTTCCTCGGGATGGATGTCCACCGGAATACCACGACCATCGTCACTCACGCTGACCGAACCGTCGCTATGGACGGTCACTACAATCTGCTGGCAGTGCCCGGCCAGGGCTTCGTCGATGGCATTGTCCACCACCTCGAAAACCATGTGGTGCAGGCCGGTACCGTCGTCCGTGTCACCGATGTACATCCCCGGGCGCTTGCGGACTGCGTCCAGGCCCTTGAGGACCTTGATATTGGATGAGTCGTAGGTGGGAGGCGTAAGGTCGGTCATGCTTTGCCTGCAGTGAACTGAAATGAAGCGGGCATTATAACACTTCGGTGGACTTCGCCCCGGGATGGATGGTGCGATGGCCATGATGTTCCACGTGGAACATCATGCTTCGGTCAGTTCCAGTCGGGCCTGAGCTTCCCATGTTCCACGTGGAACATCTTGTGGCTCGACCAGTGGCCCACACCCTGCACCTGAGCCTCCTCGATGGCGCTGACAAACACCTGACATTCCAGTCCACGGAGAAATTCCAGGGCGGCCTCCCGCCGATTCGCATCCAGCTCCGAGGGCAGATCGTCCACCAGGACCACAGCGGACCGCCCCGTCGCTTGCCGATGGGCAGCCACTTGAGTGAGCCTCAACAAGAGCACCGCCGTCTTTTGCTGCCCCCGGGATGCCTCCATGGCCAGCGACACCCCGTCCCGCTTCAGGACCAGTTCTGCACGATGCGGGCCCATCAGGGTGTACCCCAGTTCCCGCTCTCGATGCCGCCCAGACGCCAGGGCTTCGCCGAGATTCACGCCATCCTTCCAGCCACGGCGATACTCCCAGGTCATCCCATCCACGTCCGGCAACTGTCCACGCAGCCCCACCAGGATCTCCCACAGTCGTTCCAGGTAGCGGCGCCGATAGCGATCCAGCGCTTCTCCCCGCTCTCCCAGTTCCCGCTCCCATCCCGTCAGCACGTTGTCCGGGAAGCCTCGCCTCAGCGCCTCGTTACGCTGATTCAATGCGCGGCGATAGCCCTGCAGGATCGTCATGTACTCGGGTGCCTCGTGGAACAGGCCCCAGTCCAGAAAGGACCTGCGCTCCGCTGGCGACCCCGCCAGCAATTCGTGGCTGTCTGGGTGAATCACCTGTACCGGCAGCACCCGGGCCAGTTCCGATTGGGAGCGCACAGTGCGCCCGGCCAGACGACCACGCGTCCCCGAGGCACCCTTGCGAATACCCACGCGGATCTTTTCCGACTGGAGGTGGGTCACCTGACCGGTGACCATGAGTTCGCGGCTGCCCCGGTGGACAACATGCTCGATGCGCGGCGTTCGAAAGGATCGCCCCGTGGCGAGCATATGAATCCCTTCCAGCAGACTGGTCTTGCCGGAGGCGTTGGGGCCAATGATGAGATTCAGGCCCGGTACGGGATCGAGCCGGGCCCTTTCAAAGATGCGAAGGTTGAAGACTTCGAGCCGGGAGAGACTCATCCTCAAAGGCGGATAGGCATGACCACGTAAATAGCCCTGGGCATCACCTGGTCGCGAATGACGATGGAGGCCCCGGACATGCGGAACTTGATCTCCATGATCTCGCCCTCCAGATGATTCACCACATCCAGCAGGTACGTGCTGTTGAAGCCGATCTCCATGGCAGGACCGGCGTATTCCACCTCCAGCTCTTCTTCCGCCTCTTCCTGCTCAGGATTGTGTGACTGCAGCTTGAGGAGGTTTTCTCCCAATTCCATGCGTACCCCGCGCACCTTCTCGTTGGAGAGGATGGCCGTGCGTCCCAATGCCTGTTTGAGCAGTTCCCGGTCCACCTTGAGCACATGCCCGTCGTCCTCAGGCACCACCCGTTTGTAATCCGGAAACCGCCCATCGATCAGCTTGGAGGTGAACTGCAGACCGGCAAAGACGGCCCGCAGATGACTGGCCCCCAGCTCCAGACGCACCTTGTCATCCACCCGCTCAAGCAAGCGGCTCAATTCCATCACCCCCTTACGGGGCAGGATCAACTGCTGACTTTCCTGGGTTTCAACGATGGACTCGATCGCACACAAGGACAGTCGATGCCCGTCGGTGGCCACCGTGCGAACCGTACCCGGCTCCACCTCGAACATCAGTCCATTGAGGTAATACCGCACATCCTGCACCGCCATGGCAAAGGAGGTGCGCTCCATGAGATCCAGCAATTCACGCTGCGTGACTTCCAGCGACAGATTGGCGCGCATCTCTTCCAGGGAGGGATAGTCATCGGCGGGCAGCGTGCTCAAGGTGAAACGAGAGCGCCCGGAACTCACCAGCAACCGGTCTCCCTCGTGATGCAACCCGACGGTTGCCCCCTCCGGCAATGCCTTGCAGATATCGAGCAGCTTTCGTGCGGGCACGGTCACCACACCCGGGCTGGCCACCGAATGCTCCATGTCGGCCACCCATTCCACTTCCAGGTCGGTGGCTACCAGTTCCAGTCGGGAGGTCTCCGCCCGGATAAGCACGTTGCTCAGTATTGGCATGGTCTGCCGTTTTTCCACGGCGCCGACGACTTGCTGTAGCGGTTTGAGCAGGCGTTCGCGCTCTATGCTGAATTTCATCAGGGAGACCCTTTAATAATGATCTTTTTAAAGACTTACTTTAGTAATGATAATTAGCAACCGGCATTGGCCTGGATAACGCTCGGGTTAACCATATTTTTCATGAACTTGCACGACCTCGGGACTGTGCGCAGCCGCTCGGATAAGCCACGCACAAACTGTTGAGGGAATGTGGATAACTCCGGAAGCCGGTTTTGTCCCGTGCTGCCCCACAGGTTATCAACAGTCCTGCCCACCGCCCACACCGGATCACCTGTCTCCAGCCCGGTTCCAGGTCAGCTGGTCAGCGTTCTCAGCAGGTTGACGAAGTCCTCATTAATACGGGCATCTGATTCCCGCAGTTCCTGAACCTTTCGACAGGCATGCAGCACCGTGGTGTGGTCACGCCCCCCAAAGGCCTTGCCAATCTCTGGCAGGCTGTGATTGGTGAGTTCCTTGGAGAGCGCCATGGCCACCTGTCTGGGGCGGGTGATGGACCGGCTGCGCCGATTGGAATGCAGATCCGACACCCGGATCTTGAAGTATTCGGCCACCGTCTTCTGGATGTTGTCGATCGTGACCAGCTTGTCCTGCAGGGCGAGCAGGTCGTGGAGGGCCTCCTTGGCGAACTCCAGGGTGATGGCGCTGCCCGTGAAATGTGCATTGGCCAGCACCCGGCGCAACGCGCCTTCCAACTCACGGATGTTGGAGCGGATCCGTTTGGCCACGAAGAAGGCCACCTCACTGGGCAATTCCACCCCGGCCTCCTCGGCCTTGCGATTGAGGATGGCCACCCGGGTCTCCAGTTCCGCCGGTTCGATGGCCACGGTCAGACCCCAGCCGAAGCGGGACTTGAGGCGGTCCTCCAGACCATCCACTTCCTTGGGATACCGATCACAGGTCAGGATCACCTGTTGCTGGCTCTCCAGCAACGCATTGAAGGTGTGGAAGAACTCCTCCTGCGAGCGCTCCTTGCCCGCGAAGAACTGGATATCGTCGATCAGCAGGGCGTCCACCGAGCGGTAGTAGCGCTTGAACTCGTCAATGGAGTTGTGCTGCAGGGCCTTGATCATGTCGGCCACGAAACGCTCCGAGTGGAGATACACCACCTTGGCCCCGGGGCGATGGGCCAGAATGGCGTTACCGATGGCGTGCATCAGGTGGGTCTTGCCCAGACCTGTACTTCCATACAGGAATAACGGATTGTAGGCCATGCCCACATTGCCGGCCACCTGAAGGCTTGCCGCCCGGGCCAGCTGGTTGGACTTGCCTTCCACGAAATTATCGAAGGTGAAATTGGGGTTCAGGTTGTTGGTGAACTGAGGCGAACTGGCCGCTGGCTGTGGCGCCGCCTCCTGCTGCGGTTGCCGCATGGCTGTATTGCGGACCCCGCGCGGGCCATGGCCCTGACCGGCGCTACCAGGGGCGTTTGCGGTTCGGGCAGGGGCCTTGGCCGGAGCAGGGCGCTGGCTGCTGCCCACTTCCAGATGCACCCGCATCGACTGTTCACCGGAGGTGTCGTTCACCACCTGGTCGATGCGTTCGAAAAAGTGATCCTTCACCCAGTCCAGCACGAATCGATTGGGTGCGAGCAGGCGCAGGACTTCCGGCTCCTCCACCGCATGCAGAGGACGTATCCAGGTGTTGAGCTGTTGTTCGGAGAGTTCGCCCTCCAGGCGCGTGACGCATTGCTGCCAAAGGGAGCTGCCGACCAAGGGTAATTCTCCAGGGCTGGTGGTGGATAAACGCGCCAGTCTACTCTGGGCGCGGAAGAGTTATCCACACCTTTTTCCACATCCTGATCACCCTTCATGGGCCACGACATTGACACCCACGGGAATCGCGGGTACTTTTACGCGCCTTGGATGGGGTGTTCCGTCCACTCACTCATTAGAATCTATCCTGGTCCGCCATCATGAAAAGAACATTCCAGCCCAGTAACCTGCATCGCAAGCGCACCCATGGTTTCCGTGCCCGCATGGCCACCCGTGGCGGCCGCAAAGTGCTGGCTGCGCGCCGCGCCAAGGGCCGCGCCCGTCTCTGCCCCTGATCGATTGGCCCGACCAGCCGGCAGGCCCGCAGACAGGGGTTTCCCCCGCGCCGCCAGGCTGACGTGCGCCAGCGATTACCAACAGGTTTTCGCGGGCGCACGCCGGGTTTCAGAAGCACCCTTTACCGGACTCTGGCGTCATCACCCCAGCGACGCGCCGCAAACCGCGCGACTGGGGATGGCAGTGGCGAAGCGCAACGTGCGGCTCGCCACACAGCGCAACCGGGTCAAACGCCTGATCCGGGAATCGTTTCGACATCATCGGGATTCACTCGGGGCCATCGATATCGTGGTCCTATGCAAACCCCGGGCCGAACGCTACAGCAACGAGCAGTTGCGTGAAGCCCTGGACCGACTCTGGCAACGGATGAGTATCCAATGCGAAAGATCCTCGTCTTCCTGATCCAGGTCTACCGATACACGCTCAGTCCGTTCGTCGGGCAACACTGCCGTTTTCTGCCCACCTGTTCCTGCTACGGGATTGAAGCCATCGAACGCCATGGTGCCCTGTATGGCTCCTGGCTGACGATCAAGCGGCTTGCCCGCTGCCATCCCTGGTGCGAGGGCGGGTATGACCCCGTTCCGGACCCCGCTCACGGCCATCATCGACCCCCGCGAAATCATGGATAACCTCCGTCCAATACTCTATCTCACCCTCGTCTTCCTGCTATTCCTCATCTGGCAGGCCTGGCGTGTGGACTACGGTCCCCAGCCCGAGTTCTCTCCCGACCGTTCCGATGCCGCGCATCAGGAGGCTGGCGAGCGCCGTGATGACATGCCGGATGCCCCCGACTCGGAGGCCAGGGACGCCCCCCTGGAGGCCGATGCCATCAGTGGCATTGAGCGTCAACAGATCCGCGTGGTCACCGACACGCTGGACCTGCTGATCGATACCCGTGGCGGTGATCTGGTGCGTGCGGATCTGCCCAGTTATCCGGTGAGCCTTCGGGAGCCCGACAACCCGGTGAGGCTGCTGGATGAGCGCACCCGTGACTACGTGGCCCAATCCGGTCTGATCCATGACCGTGTGCCCAATGTGGAACACGCCGGCCGCGCCCCTTCCCACCACGCCATCTTCCGCGCCGAACAGACCGAGTTCCGCATGGAGGACGGGCAGGACGAACTCCGTGTGCCGCTCACCTGGGAAAGCGAAGACGGAATCCGCGTCACCAAGACCTACACCTTCCGCCGCGGCGACTTCCTGGTGGACGTCAGCCACCAGGTGGAGAACACCAGTGACCAGCCCTGGACCGGTCGGCAGTACCGTCAGTTGCGCCACGGGCCCACACCCGATCGTGACTCCTGGTTCCTGTACACCTTTACCGGCGCTGCCTACTACGATGGCCGCTATGAAAAGGAACGCTTCGAGGACCTGGCCGAGGACGTTCGCGAACGCAATATCACCGAAGGCTGGATCGCCGTCATCCAGCACTACTTCCTGAGCACCTGGGTACCCTTCGACGACGAGGTCAACCTGCTCTACACCCGCGAGGTGACCTCCGGAGGTCAGCCCCAGTACATCATCGGCCTGCGTTCCGAACCGGTGACCATCGAACCGGGCGGGCAGGGTGAACTCAATTCGCGGATCTGGATCGGCCCCAAGGCTCAGCAGCCCTTGTCTGAAATCCGGGATGGCCTGGAACTGACCGTGGACTACGGCATCTTCACGGTGCTCTCCGCGCCCCTGTTCTGGCTGCTGCGGGTCATCCATGACTTCGTGGGCAACTGGGGCTGGGCCATCATCATCCTGACCCTGCTCATCAAGCTGGTCTTCTACAAGCTCTCGGCCACCAGCTATCGTTCCATGGCCAAGATGCGTGCAGTGCAGCCCAAGATGATGGCGCTCAAGGAGCGCTTCGGGGATGACAAGCAGCGCATGAACCAGGCGCTGATGGAGCTGTACAAGAAGGAGAAGATCAATCCCCTGGGGGGCTGTCTGCCCATCCTGGTGCAGATCCCGGTCTTCATTGCCCTCTACTGGGTGCTGCTGGAGAGTGTCGAGCTGCGGCAGGCCCCGTGGATCCTGTGGATTCAGGATCTGTCGGTACGCGATCCCTACTTCGTGCTGCCCCTGCTCATGGGCGCCAGCATGATCGCCCAGTACAAGCTGAACCCGGCGCCCATGGACCCGGTACAACAGAAGATCATGATGGCCCTGCCCATCATCTTCACCGTGTTCTTCGCCTTCTTCCCGGCGGGTCTGGTGCTGTACTGGTTGTCCAACAACCTGCTGTCCATCGCTCAGCAGTATTACATCACCCGTAACATCGAGGCGGCCATGGTCAAGCCCGGTGGCAGCCCACCCAAGGGCTCCCGCAGCAAGCAGGGTGATGATGACAGCGCGGATGACGCTGGCACTGATAGCGCTGAAGCCAGCGACACCAGCCCGGGCCAGGCGGACAGTGAAGCCGCCACCGAGACCCGTGCCGAGTCGCCGGCGGAGCCTGCGGCAAAGGCCGACGATAAAACCGACGAAGCACCGTCGCAGCCACCCAAGGCCCAAGCCGCAAAACCCGCCCAGAACAAGGGCGGTGCAGGCAAGGGTTCGCGCCGGAAGCGCCCGCGGGGTGGTAAATCGCGTAAGTAATCCACGGTGATCGGGGCCGACGCCGATACCATTGCCGCCATCGCCACCCCACCGGGGCGCGGTGGCGTGGGTATCGTGCGCGTCTCCGGACCCCTGGCGCGCACCGTGGCCCAGGGGTGCCTGGGGCGGGTGCCGGCCCCGCGCCGGGCCCTGCTGGCGGACTTTCAGGATGCCTCGGGGCAGGCCATCGACACCGGCCTGGCCCTGTTCTTTGCCGGGCCCCATTCCTACACCGGCGAGGATGTTCTGGAGCTGCAGGGCCATGGGGGTCCCGTCATCATGGACCTGATCCTGGCCGCCTGTGTCGACCGGGGTTGCCGGCTGGCCCGGCCAGGTGAGTTCACCGAGCGCGCCTTTCTCAATGACCGCCTGGACCTGACCCAGGCCGAAGCCGTTGCCGACCTGATCGACGCCGGCTCAGCCGCTGCGGCCCGCAGTGCCCGCCGTTCACTGGAAGGCGGGTTTTCCCGCTGCGTGGACGAATTGCTTACCGCGTTGACCGAGTTGCGGGTCTACGTGGAGGCGGCCATGGATTTCCCCGACGAGGAACTGGATCTGCTGGAGGACGCGGGCATCCGCCAGCGCCTGGACGCCCTGAGCACCCGCCTGGACACGCTCATGGACAGCGCCCGCCAGGGCAATCTGTTGCGCGAAGGCGTCCATCTGGTGATTGCCGGACGCCCCAACGCTGGCAAGTCCAGCCTCCTCAATCGCCTGGTGGACCGGGAAGCCGCCATTGTCACCGCCATCCCCGGCACCACCCGCGACGTACTCAAGGAGCATGTCAGCCTGGACGGGCTACCCCTGCACCTGGTGGATACCGCCGGACTGCGCGAGTCCGATGATCCGGTGGAACAGGAAGGCATCCGCCGGGCCTGGGCCGAGATCGAGAAGGCCTATCTGGTGCTGCTGGTGGTGGATGCCACCCTGGGCGAGGGGGAGGCCGAGGCAGACATCCGCCAACGCCTGCCCGAGCACCTCAGGGTGATCACAGTCCATAACAAGCTGGATTGCCTCGACCAGGTCCCGGTGGACTGTAGCGATAGCCTCTACCTCTCCGCACGCACCGGCGAGGGCATCAGCACCCTGCGGGAACTGCTCAAGCAGCATTTGCATTACGATGGCGACCCGGAGGGCCTGTTCACCGCCCGCCGCCGCCACCTGGATGCCCTGGACCGCACCCGCCAGCATATCCATGAAGCCCGCCAGCATTTCCACACCACCCAGGCCCCGGAGCTCATGGCCGAAGAACTGCGCCTGGCCCAGGACACGCTGGGGGAAATCACCGGCAAGGTGACCTCCGATGACCTGCTGGGGCAGATCTTTTCCTCATTTTGCATCGGTAAATAGGGGGCCACCCTGATCCTGCCCGGACCGGCCCAACCCGTGGACTCGGCGCTGCCGCCGCTGCTCAAGGCCCTGGAGGAAGTCGGCACTGCCGTCCTTCAGGCCCCGCCGGGGGCCGGCAAGACCACACGCGTGCCCCTGGCTCTGCTGCACGTGCCCTGGTGTCGGGGCCGCATCCTCATGCTCCAGCCGCGCCGGCTCGCTGCCCGGGGCGCTGCCGTCTTCATGGCCTCGCAACTGGGTGAGCCGGTGGGGCAGACCGTGGGTTACCAGACCCGCCTGGAACGCAAGCTGGGGCCCGATACCCGGATACAGGTGATCACCGAGGGGATTCTTACAAGGCGTCTGCAGCAGGATCCTGGCCTGGAGGGCGTGGACCTGGTGATCTTCGATGAATTCCACGAACGCAGCCTGATCTGCGATCTGGGATTGGCCCTGTGCCTGCAGGCCCGGGAACTGCTGCGCGAGGATCTGCATCTGCTGGTGATGTCGGCCACCCTGGACGCCGAACCCGTGGCCCGGATCATGGGGGATGCCCCCGTGATCACCAGCGAAGGGCGCCACTATCCGGTGGATATCCATCACCTTCCGCCCAGCCGCTCACCCCGCCCGGACATGGAGCCCTTGATGGTGAACACCCTGCACCGGGTGCTTGGGGAGGAAACGGGCAGCGTGCTGGCCTTTCTGCCGGGTCAGCGGGAGATCCAGCGGGTGGCCCAGGGGCTTGAGGCCCGGGATCTGCCAGCAGGGGTCAGGGTGCTGCCCCTGTATGGTCGACTCCCGGTAGAAGCTCAGCAGCAGGCCGTCGCCCCGGCTTCGCCCGGGGAACGCAAGGTGGTCCTCACCACCGATGTGGCCGAGACCAGCCTGACCATCGAGGGCGTTCGGGTGGTGGTGGACAGCGGACTGGCCAGAAAACCCCGTTTTGACCCCGTCTCCGGCATGACCCGCCTGGAGACCCAGCGCATCAGCCGTGCCTCGGCCACCCAGCGCACCGGCAGGGCAGGGCGCCTGGAACCCGGGGTCAGCCTGAGGCTCTGGACCCAAGGTGAAGAACAGGCCATGCCGGCCCAACGTATCCCCGAGATCCTCGAGGCAGACCTGGCGCCCCTGGCCCTGGAACTGGCCTGCTGGGGCGCGGATCCCCAGGAACTGGCCTGGCTGGACGCACCCCCCCTCGGGGCGCTGGCCCAGGCCCGTTCCCTGTTGCAGGCACTGGGCGCCCTGGATACATCCCATCGACCCACGGACCACGGCCGCCGCATGGCCACCCTGGGCGTGCATCCCCGCCTGGCCCATCTGCTGTTGTCCGGCCAACGCCTGGGCCAGCAGACCATCGCCTGCCAGTTGGCCGCGCTGCTGGAAGAGCCCGACCTGCTCATGGGGCTGGATGGCCCGGCCCAGGTGGATATCCATCTGCGTCTGGAGGCCCTGGAAGGCCGTGAGATCCCCGGGCACCGGGTCAACAAGGGCGTGCGCCACCGGGTGCGCGAACAGGCCCGGCGCCTGGCCCAGCGTCTGGCACGTACACAGGGCAAGCCGGGGTCCGATACCCAATCCCGAGAACCCGTGGGACTGCTGCTGGCCATGGCCTACCCGGACCGCATCGGACTGCGCCGGGAGGGTGCCCAGGCCCGCTACCGCCTGAGCGGCGGCCGGGGTGCCGCCCTGCCGGCCCAGGAATCCCTGGGTGGGCAGGAGTGGATCGTGGTCCCCAGCCTGGATGCCGGACAGCGGGAGGCCCGTGTCTTCCTGGCAGCCCGGCTGGCCCGGGAGGATCTGGAGGACCACCTGGCGGATCGCTTCACCCTCTGTGAACAGATCACCTGGGATGCGAGGGCCGGCGCGGTCCTGGCACAACGGGAGCGGATGCTGGGCAGCCTGCCGGTGAGCATCACGACGGTGGACCAACCCGATCCGGATGCCATTCGCGCTGCATTGCTGCAGGGGATTCGCCAGGCGGGTCTGGACAGCCTGCCCTGGACGCCCCAGGCGGAATCCCTGTGTCAACGTGTGGGCTTCCTGCATCGCACCCTGGGCGATCCCTGGCCGGATCTTTCCCGGGAGGCACTGCTTGAGGACTTGGAAGGCTGGCTGGGCCCGTGGCTGACCGGCATGAGTCGCTTGTCGCACCTGGCCCGTCTGGATCTGCATGCCATCCTCATGGCCCGCCTGGACTGGCCATTGCCCCGAGACCTGGACCAACTGGCCCCCACCCACTGGCCACTCCCGGGTGGGGCACGTGTCCGGCTGGATTATGGCCAGGGGGAGGTGCCGGTGCTGGCGGCGCGCCTGCAGCTCCTGTTCGGCCTCACCCAAACCCCGCGCCTGGCACAGGGACGGGTGCCGGTGATGATCCATGTACTGTCACCCGCGCAGCGCCCGGTACAGATCACTCAGGATCTGGCCGGATTCTGGGAACGCACCTATCCCGAGGTGAAGAAGGATCTCAAAGGACGCTATCCCAAACATGCCTGGCCTGAGGACCCCCTCACGGCACCGCCCCGACGGCGCTGAACCCGCGCATCCCACTATCCACAAAACCTGTGGATAACTATGTGGGTAAAATGTCGGGAACTCTCGCAATCGCCCGTGTGGCCGCCTCCCTTGGCCAGATTGGTCAAAATTTGATCAATTCCCATAAGTAACTGTTTTTCTGATTTTTTAATCAGTCCATGGCCATCTGGTTTGTCAAGTCTTGACAAGCGGATACGCTCAAGTGAAGCCCGAATTGCTAGTGCATACGCCTGGGGAAATCCCGAGCCTCACACCTGGGCTAATCGTCTCGACACCCTCTCAAGCCCCTGGCGAGGTGTTGACTTTCCTTGTGGCATATGGAGTAATTCTTGCCGTTGCATCGCCCCATAGGGGCATGCCAGGGATTGCTTGAACACAAGGGCTTGAAGCCCAGCCAAGGAGTGGCCACATGAACCAGCCCGTCAGGGGGTGCCAGGGCACCCAACCCCGTCAATACCCATCTGTGCCATCGTCCCGCCCACGCACCGGGCTCCACGGGAAGATGCCTGCCCGGCAAAGCGCCGCGCCCTCCCGCTATCGCCCACCCCTGTGGCCCTGGCTATGCCTGCTCATGCTGCTCAGCGGCTGCAGCAGTCCGCAATTACGGGTTGATCTGCACTCCACCGCCAATCTCAATCTCAGTGACGAAGGACAGCCCCTGCCTGTGGTGGTGCGGGTCTATCAGCTCAGCGACCTGAAGGCCTTCGAGGATGCCGATTTCCGGGACCTGTGGCTGCATGACCTGCAGACCCTGGGCAACACCGCGCTCAGCCGCAAGGAGTTGATCCTGAACCCGGCCCAACAGGCAGATCTGCAATTGCAGCGTCACCCAAAGGCGGTTTACCTGGGGGCCGTAGCCATCTTCCGTGAACCCTCTGACCCCGCCTGGCGGGACGTCACCCCCTTGCCCAAGGGTTATGTCGGTAAACGCATGGACCAGCGTCTCACCGTCAGCTTGCGCGGCAACCAGCTGAACATTCAGGAATAATCCCCAATACCGACCAGGGAAGGGCAGGCACATGACAGCCATCCGCAAGGTGATCTGGAGCGAGGGCATTCTCCTCGGCCAGCAGCATTTTCAAGCCTGGGACCGTTACCACGAACAGGCATTGATCGAGCGGTTCCGCATCACTCACCCGCGCAGCTGGGGCCTGCATCGACTGCGTCTGGACCCGGACGCCCCCGCCATGGGCATCTGCCGCATCCTGGAGCTGGAGGCCATCCTTCCGGATGGGCGCCTGGTCACGGTAGACCCTTTCGATGATGTCCCTCTGGCCTGTGAACTCCCCGATGCCGCACGCGAGCCGGTCGTCGTTTATCTCCTGCTGACCCGCGAGCGCCAGGCCCTGGGGATGACCGGATATGAAGCCGCCGGCCATCGCCGCGGTGCCTGGCAGGTGGACTATGTGGAACTGGCCGATGAGCACGACACCCAGCGTCGGCAGGAAGTGGCCCTGGGCCGACTGAACCTGATCCTGGGCACCGAGACACCTGCGGATCCCGACCTGATACGCCTTCCTGTCACCCGGCTCACCCCACGCATGGGCGGTGGATTTCAGATCGACGACGACTTTGTTCCCCCCCTGCTCAGCCTTGAGGCATCACCCGCCCTGCAGCGTTTCACCGGGCAGCTGGCAGAGCGGATTCGACTCCATTCCCGTGAACTGGCCAGGGAATGCAAAGTGTGCAAGCCCTCCGACCGTCACCTCATCCATGCCCTGAATGCCCGTCTGCAGCGCTTATTGATCCGTCTGGAACACCTGCGGGCCATGGAATCGAGCCATCCCGAAGGGCTTCACCTGGCGCTGGCGGAGGCCTGCGCGGAAATCCAGTCCCTGGTGCCGCAGGATGACGAAGATTGGGCCCTGCCCCTCTATCGACATGGGGATCCAGCCCCGGGCTTACGGACACTTCAGGCACACTTTGGGGCGTTGCTGGATCGCTTTCGTGCCTTGCACACGCGCCCTCCCGTCCTGCAGCAGCTTGCCGATGGTCGATTCCAGGCGCGGGATCTGACGCGCAGTCTTTCCTCGTCGCAACTCTTGTACATCACTGCCAGGACCGAAAGGGAGGATACGGACTGGATCAGGGATTTCCCCCGTCAGGCCAAGGTGGCCAGCGCGGATCAACTGGATCTGCTGATCCGCACGGCCCTGCCGGGCGTATCCCTTTGTCATCTACCGCGTCCCCCAGCGGATCTGCCCGTGCCCAGGGGGCGGGAGTGTTTTCGACTGGAACCGCAGGGAGAGTCCTGGCAAGCGTTGCTGGAGAGCGACAGCCTGGGCATCTTCCTGCCCGCAGGCCTGCGGCATCTGCAACTGGACCTCATGGTGGGGGAGCGGGAGGCTCCATGAAGAACCCCTATCTTCACTGCGCCGGTCCGCTACTGGTCACCCTCGCGGCCCTGAACGAGCCCGACCAGAACCGGTCTGATGCCTCCACGTGGCGCCAAAGGGTCCTGGAGGATATGGAGCAATTCAGCCGGCGGGCCCAGGCGAGAGGCCTTCCGGGGCCGGGCGTGCAGGATGCCCGCTATGCCCTGACCGTGCTGGTGGATGAACGCGCCATGGCGCTCACCGATGCCCTGGCCCAGTCCTGGGCCGAAGAACCCCTGCAGGTGACCCTGTTCGGCGAGTATCGCGGTGGTGAGGCATTTTTCGAGCGTCTGGCCGAGCTACGCCAGCACCCCCGCGACCATGCGGACCTGCTGGAGTTGTATCTGTGCTGTCTGCATCTTGGGCTGGAGGGGGTCTATCGTCTTCGCGGACCGGAGAGGCTGGAGTCCCTGAAGAGTGATCTGCGCGAACAGGTGCGACAACTGCAGGAATCGGACGGTGACTCAACCACTGCCACATCCCTGGCTGGCAAGAATACCCGGCACCAGCCACGACCTGTGCCTCTTTCCATCCGTGGTATCAGCCTCACCCTGCTGGGCCTTATCCCGGTACTCGTGTTCTTCCAGGGCTGGCAATTGCACACCCTGGACCGGGACCTGAGCATCACGCTGGACAGCCATGCTGAAGCCATCTCACGGGTGCTGCCATGACCCACCTTTTTGCGCGCCTTCGAAGCCCCCTCATGCGCCTGGCCGGGCCGGCGGCAGGGCTGGTGGTGGCCCTTGGGCTGGTGGTCCTGTTCTGGTCGGACATTCGAGCGGGTCTGGACCGGGTGCCCCTCTGGCTGCCATGGGCGGTCCTGCTCATCCTGTGCGTCGGTTTGCTGGTGTGGTGGCGTACCCGCATCCACCGTGACCGCACGCCCATCAGCGATACCCCAAACGGTTCCCGGGATGCCGTGGATGAAGAATGCCGGGATCTGGATGAGGCGTTCAAGGCCATCCATAAGGATCTGGAAGCCACCTCGCCAACCCGAATCGGCCTTCGCCGCCGACACGCCGCAGCCCCCTGGTATCTGCTCATGGGGCCGAGCAACAGCGGCAAGACCTACCTCTCGAATAACATCGCCCAGGTGGCCGGTCACGACTCACAGGAGACGACTGCCCACACAGCGATCGACGTCCGACTCCTGAAAGGCGCCGTGTGGGTGGAGCTTCGGGGAACACTCATGGAGCAAGCGGATCGTCAGGACCTGTGGCGACATCTGCTGGATCGTTTGCGACAGCACCGATCCCGCCAGCCCCTCAAGGGCCTGATCATGACCCTGAACCTGCCAGCGCTGCTGGAGATGGAACCGCCACAGCGGGATGCACGGGTGGGCATGTTGCGACGCCACCTCCAGGAACTCTGTGAAACCCTGGGTCAGCTCCCGCCGATGCATCTGGTGCTCACCCACATGGATCAGATACCGGGGTTCACCTGGCTGGCGCCGATCCTGGCGGACGAAGACTCCGGGACCTGGGGTTTTGCGCTGGATCCTCAACGGGACACCCTGCCACAGCTGGATGAGGCCTTGGCCAGTCTTCTGGAGGAACTGGACCACAAGCGACTCAGGGCACTGGACCTTGGCCGCGATCCGGCCAGGGGGGCTGAGATCATCGCCTTTCCCCATCGCATGGAGCGGGCCGCCGGATGTCTGCGGGATGTACTCACACGCTTGTGCCGCCCCGAACCCGGGCGCGAGATCCCACCCATGGTTGGGGTGTACCTGACCGGCACCACGGGGGCCGAAAATCCGACAGTCGAGGATATGGCGGACCTGACCCTGGAGCACATCCAGGGTGACCCCGCAACGGCCCAACCGACCCAACGCCAGGCGTTTCGCACCAGGGCGCTGCAAGGGACCCTGCTCATCCTCACGGCGGCCTTGCTGATATCGTCCTTGACCCTGATGTATCCCGCCAAGCGCACCCAGGCGGACCTGATGCACACCGGTGTGAGCCTGCTGCAGGACCTGTCCGACAACCTCCAGGACCGGGAACCTGAGATCCTTGCCAGCCTGGCGGCCATCCATGCCCATGGCCAGCGACTGGAATCGCCCCATGGGCATGCGCCGTTGCCTCTGCATCCTCTTCCCTGGTGGCCTCGAAACCAGGCAGTGGCCCTGGATGACAGCCTGGCCCAGGTGATGAACGCGATGATCCTGCCTGATGTCCTCAACGCGCTGGAGGCGCGTATCCGGGAGCGCGCCCACCAATGGGCATCCCTGGACCCGACGCAGCGGGAACTTGAACGCCCCGTCCACTATGAGGATCTGAGGCTTTATCTGATGATCCATTGGCCCGACCACCGGGACGAGCACATCCTCCTGGAGGGACTGAACACGCTGACCCGGTCCAACCTGACCTCCCATGGCCCGGTCCATCAACCGGATGCCCCCACCCTGGGCGCACTCTGGCGGCGCTGGTTCGCCCATGGCCTGACACCCGACTCCCCCATGCAATCCGGGCTGGTAGCCAAGGTGCGCGGCCAACTTCAGACAGAGGCCTCACCCCAGGCCGCCTATGCACGGCTGCAGTCCCGGGCGGCACGGGAAATGGGCCACGTGGCGCTTGAGGAGATACTGGGGCGCGATGGGGCACGACTGATCCGTGCGGAGCACGCCCTGCCGCAGCTCTACACTGCCAGGGCCTGGCAGCAATTCACGCTTCCCACCATTGATGAGCTGGTGGCGCAGGCCCTGCAGGGGGATTGGGTCACCCAGGAGGACACCGACACCCACGCGCGACAACCCATGGACCCGGAGCAGGTGGAGGCCCTGACCCATGACCTGCGCCAACGCTATCTGGATGACTACCAGAAGGCCTGGGGTGACTTCCTGTCTGGTCTGAGCGTGATGCCCTTTCGTGATCTGTCCGCCGCCGCCGATGGCCTGGGGCGGCTCAGTGCCGAAACAGGCCCGCTGACACGCCTGGCCACCTGGACCCATGACAACCTCAATCTGCATGAATCACCCGGGCATCTTCACGAGGCCCTGGGGGCATTATCCAGAGGAGTTGACACGTCCAGCTTCCAGCATCCCATTCTGGCAGGAGGGCAGGACAACCCGGGGCCACTGCTGGCGTTGTTATCTCCGGAAGAGGACACCCTGGTGAGCACCGCCCTCAGCGACCACCTGGAGACCCTGCGGGCCATTGCTTCACATCTGGAATCCCTGATGGCCAGTGCCGATCCGGGCCGAGAGGCCCGGGTAGCCGCCGCCGGGCTCCTGCAGGGGCAGGGTGGTCACACCCCACTGCAGGCGGCCTGGATGTCCACGTCCTCATTATTGGCCGATCTCCCGGCCGCCGAACGCCCGATGCTCGAGCCCTTGCTGCGATCCGCGGTGCGCGAGCCCTGGCGAACCCTGGTGAACACAGCGGTCGGGGATCTGGAACGCCAGTGGCAGGTACAGGTCATGGGCCCATGGCGGGACGGTCTGGCGGGCCGTTTCCCCTTCGATCCCCAGGGGCGGGATGCGGCCCTGGTGGACGTGGTGGATTTCTTTCACCCCGAGCAGGGCCTGCTCTGGGGTTTTGTTCATGAACAGTTGAGCCCCTTCCTGCAGGACACCCGGGGCGCGTGGCGACCCCGGACCTGGATCGGCGTGGGACCCACGTTTTCGCGGGGCTTCGTCCGGAACATGGCGCAGGCCGACGAGATCACCCGCAGCCTGTTTGCCCACGGTCAGGGAACAGCCCAATTGAGCTTCCACCTCTATCCCATGCCCAGCCCCGGTCTGAGCGAGGTGGTCTTCGAGAGCAATGGTCAGGTCTACCGTTACCGCAACGAGCCCCAGGAATGGCGGCGCTTCGCGTGGCCCGGGGATGCCGGCACCCCCGGTGCCCGCGTGCGCGCCGTGGATCATCATGGCCTCGCCACTGGCGAATACCGCGAGGAGGGCATCTGGGGTCTGTTCCGTTTGCTGCACGAGGCCCATGTGGAGGCCGATGACGGGGAGGGTCATGTTTACACCACGCGCTGGCAACTGCCCCATCAAGGCCAGGGTGACCCACCGGAGATCCGTTTCCGGATTCGCCCTGATCGGCAGCAGAACTTCCTGCGCCAGCAACTCTTCACCGGCTTTGAGCTGACCCGCTCGCCCTTCCTTGGGAGTCGTGGATGAACGCACCATCTACCAGACCATCGGCAGCGATGGATGACCCCGCATCCCTGATCCCGCTGGCAACCGCGCCACTGCCCGAGGGGTCGGGCGTTGAGGATCCTCGCCATCATCCCACCCTGCTGGCCATCAAACAGGCCATGGGGCGCCTTCAGGGGACGGATTTTGACCAGGTCATCCAGGATGCCAGCGGTTTCCTGGCCACCCAGGCCAAGGATCTGCGGGTGGCGGGGTTTCTGTGGCTGGCGCTGGTCACCCGTGATCAGATCGATGGACTCATCACCGGCACGGCATTGTTGCGACAGTTGCTGGAATACCAGGATGCCCCCATCCACCCCGGCAAGCCTGCCCAGCGACGCGCTGCCCTGGACTGGCTCAACAGCGAACGGGCAAGGCTCCTGTTGAATCGCCTGGATGCCGCCCCGGAACCGGAGGCGCTGGAGCTTATCCAGGGTGACCTTGAGCACATCGAGACATGCCTGGCCCAGGGGCCCTGGGATGATCCGGAAGCGCCCCCACGCTGGCATGTGCTGCGTCAATGGCTTCAGGCCCGCCGAAAGGACACGGTGACAGGCCAAGGCGCAACCAGCGACGCATCCGTTGCGCCGCAGGAGTTGGGCCAGAAACCTCAGCCCGGGCCATCACCACCCGCCATCGCAGCACCGGATGCTGCGGCTCCAAGTCACTCAGGGCATCCAGGTCCTGCGGGGATGGTGGATACCGCCACGGAGACCTTGCTGTCCACCGCCCGCGACCTGCACGACGCCCTGCACAGGCAAGGCCGCCCCATCGAGGCCCTGGCCTTCGCCCGTGCGGCCCGTTGGGCGCCCCTGACCCTGCCACCCCACAACCAGGGCATCACCCGCATCCCGCCACCCCGCCCGGCGGGCTGGGCCTGCCTGGATGACGCTCAGGCCCGTGGCGACTGGGCGGGCGTGCTCACAAGCGGTGGCGCCCTGTTCTTCGAACCGGGTTTCCACCTGGCCCTGGATCTGCAGCAGCGTCTGGCCATCGCTGCCGAACATCACCACGCCCATGATCTGGCCCTGGATATTCAATCCCAGGTCCGTGCCCTGATCCAGCGACTGCCCGGGCTGGAAACCCTGTGCTTCGAGGATGGCCGACCCTTTGCCGATACCACCACCCTCGCATGGCTGCGGGACGGCCCTGCCACGGAATCCCGCCAGGCCCTCTTGCCGACCAGCCCATTCCCGTTGGCCGATCAGGACGCCTCGGCACCGCATCCCGACACCCTCAAGGACCTGTCCCTGACCGATGCCTGGCAGGCCCTGGCGCACTGGCCCATGACCACCGAACGACAGCGCCTGATGGCGATGATCGCCCGGGCTGATCTTTGTCTTCGGGCCCGGCGACCGGATGTGGCGCTCCCGGTCCTGAAGGCCGCCCGGGCTCAACTGGAGGCGGTCAGGATCGTGGACTGGGACCCGGCCATGGGCAGGACCCTGCTCACCCGTCTGCACCAGGTGGCGGTCACGCTGGATGCCCGGGGGCGGTCCCAGAAGGCGTTGATACAGGAATGTGAACAGGAACTGGCGCGCCTGGACCCCCAGGCCGCCATGGATGTCTTCCCCCTGCCCGAGGAGCGGTCGCGGACCGCGCCGGGCCTCCATGACAAACCATAGCCACAAGGATGAGGACGCTTGCCATGACCCGCAGCTTTCAGAATGAAGTGCCCCGTGCACGTGTGAACATCGCCCTGGAGGTCAACCAGGGTGGCGCCCGCCGGAAGGTGGATCTGCCCTTCAAGATGCTGGTGATGGGTGATTTCAGCCACGGGCGTGCCCAGGGCCGCGTGGCGGAGCGTCCGCGCATGGGCGTTCACAGCGGCAATCTGCAGGCGGTGCTCAAGGACATGGCCCCGTCACTGCGCTTGACCGTGCCGGACAGGATTTCATCGCAAAATCAGGAGATCCCGGTGGATCTCACCTTCGAGCACATGAAGGATTTTTCCCCCGAGGCGGTGGCCGCCCGGGTGCCCTCGCTGGCCCGGCTGATGGCCATGCGCAATCTGCTCAAGGAGCTCAAATCCAGCCTGCTGGACAACACCGCCTTGCGCCGGGAACTGGACCGGATCGTGCGGGACGACGAAGAACTCAAGGCCCTGCAGGGTCAGCTCAAGCGCCTGCTACCCCCGGCCGAGGCTTCATCACAAGACACCGCCAACCACTGATCAGCCCATCAAGCTCGTAAACCCATCATCCGGGAAGACTGCAAGGAGAAGCAGATGACCGCCACACAGACCGTGGACACCCCAAGTCAGGTCGCACCCTACGCCCGCCTGTGCAACCTGGCCGCCGTCACCCCCCTGGAACAGGGACTGGATCTGGATCGTTTCAGCGATGCAGGGGAACTGGCCCAGGCTCCCCAGGGGGATCGCCTCACCGCCGCCCTGGGGGTGCTGCTGGACTTTCTGGAACCCCCTGCCACGGGCGAGAGCGCGGCGCGCATCGACAAGACCCTGGTGGATGATTTCATTGCCCGCATTGATGGTCTGATCGGCGAACAACTGGACGAAATCCTGCACCATCCAGAGTTTCAGCGGCTGGAAGCCGCCTGGCGCAGCCTGCAGTTTCTCACCGAACGGGCCGATCCCCGCGCCCATGTGAAGCTGGAACTGCTGGATGTGAGCAAGGCCGACCTTCAGGAGGATTTCGAGGATGCTGCCGACACCACCCAGAGCGGGCTGTACCGTCAGATCTATGTGCAGGAATATGACACCCCCGGCGGCGAGCCGGTCAGTGCGCTGATCTCTGACTACTGTTTCGATAATACCGCCCAGGACATCAGCCTGCTGGGGGAGATTGCCCGGGTGAGTGCCGCCTGCCACTGCCCCTTCATCGGTTCGGTGGGGCCCCGATTCTTCGGCAAGCACAAGACCAGCGAACTGACCCGCATCCAGGACCTGGGGGCCCATATGGACCAGGCCGCCTTCATCCGCTGGAATGCCTTCCGCGACAGTGAGGACGCCCGTTACGTGGGCCTGACCCTGCCCCGGTTCCTGCTGCGCCTGCCCTACGGCCAGGATCACCCGGTGCGCAGCTTCTGCTACCAGGAGAACACCCTGGGACCGGAACCGGACAAGTACCTCTGGGGCAATGCGGCCTTCGCCTTTGCCGCCAACATGGCGGAGAGCTTCCGGGATCATGGCTGGGCAGTGAACATCCGCGGCCCTGAATCCGGCGGCAAGGTGCCCGGGCTGCCGCTGCACCAGTACGACCTGGGCCAGGGCCTGCAGACCCGCATGCCCACGGAGTTTCTCATCTCCGAGACCCGGGAGCTGGAGTACGCCCGCATGGGGTTCATCCCCCTGAGTTACTACAAGAACCGGGATTTCGCCTGTTTCTTCTCGGCCAACTCCACTCAGCGGCCCGGTGAATATCCGTCACCGGAGGCCACCGCCAACAGCCTGGTGAACGCCCGTCTGCCCTATGTGATGCTGGTGTCCCGCATCGCCCATTACCTGAAGATCCTGCAGCGGGAGAACATCGGCGCCAGCAAGTCCCGGCAGGTGCTGGAGGATGAACTCAATCAGTGGTTGCAGACCCTGGTCACCCGCATGAAGGACCCGGACCCGGCCCTGGTGGCCAGTCATCCGCTACGGGACGGGCGAGTCAGCGTGGAGGAGATTCCCGAGAATCCGGGGCTGTATGCCGTGAATCTGTTCGTGATGCCCCATTTCCAGATCGAGGGGGTGGATGTGCGGCTGTCCCTGGTGGCGCAGATGCCCAAGGACGCCGGGTAAGTCATACACGCCCCGAACCCCGCCCCGGTGAAGGGGCAAGCCCTTGAAGTCCCCAACCATCCATTGCAAGGAGAGCATGACATGGCCGTACCCGCCTACCTGAGCATCCGTGACGATCAGGGCGCCCCCGTGGAGGGGCCCGTGCAGATCACTGGCCGTCGCAATTCGGTGGAGGTGCTGCAACTGGATCACCAGATCCGCATCCCCACGGATTCGGACACCGGCAGCCTGACCGGCACCCGCAAGCACGAACCCCTGCGTTTCGTGAAGACCTTCGACAAGGTCTCCCCCTATCTCTACAAGGCCTGCAGCAATGGCCAGACCCTCTCGGAGGTGGTGATCAGCTGGTTCCGCATCGATGACAGCGGCAGCGAACGGGAATACTTCCGCCATCGCCTGGAGGACGTGAAGGTCACCTCAGTGAAACCCACGATGCACAACGTCAAGGATCTGGACAAGGAGCGCTATCCCCACCTGGAGGAGGTCTCCCTGCGCTACGGTCGCATCACCTGGACCTATGTGGACGGCAACATCGAATTCCAGGATTCCTGGGTCGAGGGCCGTTAGGAAACAGGCGCTCCAGAGCCCCTCTTCCGCAATGGAAGAGGGGTGGCGGTGCCACCGGTTCATCAAGGAAGAGAGACCCCATGGACATCCTTCAATACCTTCACACACCGGATGAGTTCACCCATGTCCGGGACGAGGCATGCTTGCGCGAACGCATGCACCTGGATCGCGCTGCCCGGGAGTTCGCGGAAGATTTTCCGGAGCCGGCCCGGCGCCTGGGCCTGGACACACCCGAAAACCCGGGCCCGGGGATGGACACCCTCCTGCAGGGCGTTGCCCGTATTCACGCCGATATCAGCCGGCGTCTGGATGATGACCTCCCGGAGATCTCCGGGGCACTGCTGGAACAACTGTGGCCCGGCGCCATGAGTGCCTATCCCGCCTGCACGATCCTCGCCTTTCAGCCTCGATTGCGAGGCGGCATGACACAGACAGTGCCGGCCGGAGCAGTGGTGGAAAGTGACCCTGTAGGCCATGAGTCCACCCGTTGCCGCTTTCGCACCGTCACCGAATTGACCCTCCACCCGCTGGAACTGATGAGCATCGAAACAGCGGATACGCCCGACGGCACGCGGGTATCGCTAGGCCTTGAAGTTCACGACCCCCGTGGTGCCGCCACAGTGCTGCCTGGGTACCTGGATCTGTATGCCGCCGATCCGCGTGGCGGCGCCGAACTGGTCCATGCCCTGCGTCACCACACCCGGGCCCTCAGCCTGTGGGTGGAAGGGCAGGGGGAGCGCCCCCTGGGGGTCTCCCGGGTTGTCGACGCTGCCCCCCGACCCTGGCAGGACCCCATGACGCCATGGGTGGACGCCTCCCACGCCGGGCTTCACCTGCTGCAGGACTACCTGCATTTTCCCGAGGCCTTCCGCTTCGTCCGGTTGCACACAGGAAGCCGGGAACGTCTCCCCCGAGGCATCGAAAAATTCATCCTGCACCTGCAGCTGGATGTGCATCTGCCCACCTCCATGCCTGTGACCACCCAGAGCCTGCGGCTGCACTGCATCCCGGCCATCAACCTGTTTGAACACAGCGCCGAGCCCATCGTCAGGGAACCGGGTCGTTGCCGTTACCCGGTGTTACCCGATGCCCGGGCGCGGCGATCCATCCATACCCATCGTGTGGAGAAGATCATGGGCATCGATGGCACCAACGCCCAGCGCCGGGTTTACCGCCCGGCCCTGGCCCATGGCATGGACGATGGCCAACCCCTCTACCAGGCCCTGCCACGGCCCGGCCCCCATGGCAGCTGGCAGACCTGGCTGGAGCTGGATCCGGCCCAGGCGCCACTGCGGGAAACCCTGTCATGCCGCTTGTTGGCCCATAACGGGGATCTGCCGCACCGTCACCTGAGCCCCGGCACGACAGTTCATGGGGTGAAGAACATCCCGGATACCCTGAAAGTGACTCACCTCATCCGCCCGACGCCGCACTATCCGCCGTCGGATCGGGCGCGATGGCGATGGGATCTGGTATCCCTGGTCTGTCTGCGTCAGCAGGGATTGATGTCCACCTCGGCACTGCGGCAGGTGATGCAGTTACTGGATCGCAGTGGCAGCGCGTCGCAACGGCGCCGGCTTGAAGGTCTGGGGCAACTCACCGTCACCCCCTGCAACCGCATGGAACGCGGGGCCGTGCTCCATGGCCTGGAGGCACACCTGCAGGTGGATGAGGATCATTTTGCCGGCGAGGCGGATCGGGTGCTGTTCACCGCGGTGCTGGAACGCTTCCTGAATCATTACGCACAACTCAACAGCTTTGTCCGGCTGTCTCTGGAACACCGCCCGGATTCAGGCTCGATTCCAGTGGGCTCTCCATCATCCCACCGCGTTCCCGGTGCCATGGCAGCCAGGGGGGATCTTTCATGAGCCCCGTACGACGGTCTGCAGGTGCCACTACCCAACAGGTGCGCACGTGCCTCCGACAGGGTGGCCTGCTGGAACGGATGCGTGTTCATCTGCATCGGGAAGAACCCGTGATGGTCTCGCCGGATCCTGGGTTGTCCTTTCCCTCGTCGCCAGTGAAGACCGTCCCGAACAGCAGGGGCCGGATCAACCTGTGCGCACCCACTCCAGGCCTGTATGGCGTGGAAGGCCACCTGCCCGCCGCCTGGCGCGAGGCAGCCCAGGGGGATAGCCAGGAGGCCCGGGCCCTGAGGGGGTTTCTGGATATTCCCGGCCGTCGGCAGGCCCACCTGAACTACCGGGTGTGGCAACGCTCACGCCCGACCCTGATCGATGGGCAGGGGAGTCATCCCCTGCAAGCCTGTCTGGCAGCCCTGGGAGGCCAGGGTTTTCAGGACAGGGCAGGCATCGACCCACTCATGGGAGGGATCACCGCCCAGCCCAGTGCCGATGCCCTGGCGGCCCGGATCAGCCGGTGGCTCGGACAGCGGTACCCCGATATTCACCACCCTGTGCGCATCGCACAGTTCCAGCCCCATTGGGTCAGCCTTTTTCCCACCACCGGCCTGGGCAGGTCGCCGGGCAACCGCCTGGGCATGGACACCCATCTGGGCGAGCGGGTGCCGGACCGCAGTGGTCCCATCCATATCGTCATCGGCCCGCTGTCCATCGATCAGGTCCGTGCCCTGTCGCCCGGCCAGCACGTGGGCCAGGCCCTGGCGGCCCACATCCGCAGAGGTCTGGGCCGCCATCATGATTTTGTGCTGAGCCTGGAACACGTGCCCCGGCGATTACCCCAGCTGGGGTGCCAGGGACCGGTGCTGGGCATGGATATCCTGCCCACACAAGGGGATCTGCCTTACCCATCTCGCGCAGCTGGCCGGATAGCGCCTTCACAACCCCAGCCCATGAAATCCATGCCCATGACCCCCATGACCCCCATGACACAGCGGCCTCGTCTTCAGCTTGACCTGCAATGCCAGGGAGGCGAACGCCTCACGGTGCTGGACTTCAGCAGCCAGGATCTTGCCCTGTCACGCTCCTACCGCCTGGATGTCCGCTGCCACAGCCACTCCCCTTTGGTGGCCAGCGAAGTCCTGGGGCAGGCCGCCTGTCTGCGCCTTGACCGGGGGAGCGCCGCACCCTGCATCCATGGCCTGGTCACGGCGCTGGATCAGTCCCCTGGAGCAGCAGGCAAGGGGGTGATCCAGCACATCTGCCTGGAATCCCCCCTGGCGCCCCTGGCCCGGACCCGCCAGAACCGCGTCTTCCCTGGCATGGGGGTACGGGCGGTGGTGGAGGAAGTCCTGCAGGGCCACGGCTGGACACCGGCCCAATGGCGCATGGCCTGTCGGGACGATGACCCGGTGGAGGACCTGATCGTTCAGGTGGAGGAGGACGACCTGGCCTTCATCACCCGCCTGATGGCCTTTCACGGGTTGTTCTATCGCTTTGAGCAATCCAGGCAGGGGGTGACCCTGGTCATTCACGACGATGCCTGTGACCTGCCTGAGGCGCCCGTGAGGCGATTGCCGTTTCATGCCCACAGTGGACAGCATGCCCCCGCGGACATCATCTACCGGCTGGCGGCCCGGGCCCGGTTGATGCCCGGGGCGGTGCAACTCAGAGACCATTTCCCGGACCATCCCCAGGTCGCGCTCCATGCCCGGCAGGAGTGCAAACAGCTCTCGGGGGGCTTGGAGGATCACTGGGGGGCGGGTTTTGCCACTCCGGGCCAGGGCGAGCATCTGGCCCGGGTGCGGGCCGAGTCCCTGGATACCCAAAGCCTCAGCTTCTCGGCCTGGACGGGGCATCGGGCCCTGACGCCGGGGCAGCGGATCACCCTCACCGGTCATCCGCATGCCGATTTCAATAAGACCTATACCATCACGGCCCTGCAACTTCGCGGGGAGCAGGCCTCCAGCCTGCCCGATGGCATGCCCACCACAGGCCCGGCCTTCAGCACACGGCTTGAACTCATCCCCTCCACTCAATCCTATCGCCCGCCGCTGACACCTCACCGCAGCAGCGCCCGTTTCGTTGCCCGCATCGACGGGCCCGAGGGTGAGCCCATCCATCTGGATGCCCATGGACGTTACCGGATCCGGTTTGATTTCGACTCCCGCGAGCATCCGCCCGGCCAGGCCAGCCATCCCGTACGAATGCTCACACCCTATGCCGGCGACGACTTCGGCTTCCACTTCCCGCTGCATGCGGGCACGGAGGTGCTGGTGGCCTTCGAGAACAACGATCCGCACCGCCCCATCATCCTGGGCGCCCTGCCCAATGCCGACCATCCCAGCCCCGTCACAGCACACAACCGCCACCAGAACCTGTTGCGAACCCACGGCGGAAACGAACTGCTCATGAATGATCAGCCTCACGGCCCCGGTATAAGGCTCAGTACCCGGGACCATGGGTTACGTGTGCTCATGGATGCCACGCCGGAGGATCCTCATCTGGCCCTGCATGCGGATGATGGTCGCATGCTCTGGCAGGCGGGGCAGTCTTTGTCCCTTCAGACGGGCGGGGATCAGATTGTGGAGGTCGGCGGGGATCAGCGGGTCAACGTGCAGGGGGCCTCATCCCTGGAGACTCGCGAGGGTTCCTTGCAGCTGATCTCGGGGGAGGATCTGAGGGTTCAGGCAGGGGGGGATCTGCATCTTGAGGCAGGACAAGGGGATCTGGAGCAGCGCAGCCAGGGATCCATGAATCTGAGGGCGGGACGTGGCATGCGCCTGGAGGTTCGCCAGGGGGATCTGGAATGCCATGTGGCGAACGGTCGACTGGGGATGTCGGCGGGCGGGAGGATCACCCTGCAGAGTCAGTCAGGGGAGATCCATATCGGTCACGCCCATGCCGGTATTCGTCTGACTCCCCGGGGCGAGCTGGTCATCCAGGGGCGGGAGGTCCGTATTGAAGCCGAAACCATCAGGGTGCAGGGGGACGGGATCGTCCACAACGGAGGCTGAGACGATGGATTTTTTTGTGGCGCCCTTTATTACAGGTTTTTTAATGAACTACCAATAATAATAATAAGGGGGCTGGTCAAAGCGGGAAAACTCTTTGAAAAACGTTATGAATCATTATTTTGGATCAATTGGAACCTGTGCAGTACCGTTGGGGCAATTCAAGGATAGGGTGTGTGTGAAATGTGGATAACTTGACGACCCTGATCTATCCACCGTGAGTTCATGCTTTATCCACAGGTCTGTCCCCAGTCATCCGGGCAGAGGGAGGGTGTACGAGTGGCGGTTTTCGTCTACCCTCGTGGAGTGAGTTCACCAAGGCGTTCACAACGCCTTCCCCATACCCCTAAGGAGTCAGGACACATGGCAGAACAGAAAAACCCCTTCGATATGTCGGAGATGATGAAGCTGTTTGATCCGAACCGTTACATGGAACAGATGAACCAGATGCTGAAGCAGTATCAGATGCCGCAGATGGACACGAAGGCGCTGATGGAGGCTCAGCGCAAGAACGTGGAGGCCATGGTGGCCGCCAATCGCACCCTGTTCGAGAGCACCGAGGCGCTCATGAAGCGCCAGTCGGAACTGGTGAAGGAGGCCATGGAGGAGGTCAACAAGAACACCGAGAAGCTGTCCAAGTCCGAGGCTGGCGATCTGCCCAGTCACCAGGTGGAACTGATCGGTGCCATGTACGAGCGCATGAGTGCGAACATGCGGGAGATCAGCGAGAGCATGCGCGCTGCCCAGGAGTCTTCCATGCAGACACTGGATGAGCGTTTCCGTGAGAGCCTGAAGGAGCTCAAGGAGATCTCGGAGAAGAGCAAGTCCTAGTCAGGTCTGATCCCGACAGGCGCACCCCGTCAGTGGCAGGGTGCGCCTGTCGGCAAGGCAAGGGTGCCTGGCGGTGCTGTTGTCCGCCCTTGTTACAGTTCCCGGAAAAATTCCACGACCAGCAGGATGCACAGCAGCCAAAGCAGCCCGCGCAGCCAGCCCCGATAGGTGTTCGCGTTCACCCGTTCACGGATCCACATGCCGGCTCGCAGGCCGATCAGGGCGGTGATGGCCAGGGGGAGGGAGAGCCAAAGCAGCTCCAGGCCCAGCAGGCCCAGGGCGGCAAAGGTGAGCGCCTGGGTGCTCTTGCCCAGCAGGAAGCACAGGTTGATGGCCTGCACCAGTACCAGGGGGGCGATCCGCAGTTCCAGGAAATAGATCATCAGCGCCGGGCCGCCCACGTTCACCGTGCCACCCAGGATACCGCCCACAAGGCCTGCCCCGGCACCGCTTGGCCCCGGGTATTGCCGCATCCAGCTCCAGTTCACCCGTTTGAGCTGGTCGGACACCAGATACAGCACCACCGTGGCGGCCAGCAATAATCGGAAGGGGTTGGGGTCCATGGCCACCAGGATGAGGGTGCCAATGCCCGAGCCCACCAGCATCCATACGGCCACCGGCCAGTAACGGGCCACACTCTCCCGCCACCCGCCGCCGCGCAGCAGGCTCCAGAGATTGACGGCAACGTTCGGGGCCAGGGTGAGCAGGATGGCCGTCATCACGTCGGTGAAGAGGGCCAGTACCGGTGTGGCCACCATGGGGAATCCCAGGCCAAAGGCACCGTGCACCAGCCCCGCCACCAGTGTGACGATCAGGGCGATGAGGATCTCTTCCATGCCAAAGCTCATGGCATCATCGGCTCAGCCGTTGGGCTCAAGCGCTTCGGCCACCTCTGATGCTTCCCTGAACTCCTCGGGGATCAGCGTGCGCAGCAGTTCAGGGTCGTGAGGCAGGAAGCGGTTGCGGGCCACCCGGGTGAGCAGCAGTGCCCAGTGGTCCGAGGCCTTGAAGAGGCCACGGAACAGGGGCCTCGCCTCTTCCAGATAACCCGCATTGACCATGGCCACCCCGCGCCAGAAAACCAGTTCCGCTTCTTCGGGGGCCAGTTCCTCGGCGCGCATGAAGGCCTTGATGGCCTGGTCATATTCGCCGTGCCGGAGGTGATGTCCGCCCCGGGTGTTGTGATCGTAGGCCTCCCAGAGGGTGATCAGGCGCCGTAATTCCTTGACCGGACTGGCGTGGTCCTCCACCCGCAGGTCCAGTAGCGTATCCTCCGCCGGGTCACCGGTGGCCCTGGCGTTCACCACGATCATGGCCGCCGAGCGTCGACCGCGCAGGTCGCCGCCATTGTTCTGTGCCGCCTCCAGGGCCGCCAGCATGCGGTGATGCAACTCCCCGGAAGCCGCCTCGAAGGCGCTGCCCATGGCATCCCAGGTGCCGTCCCTGAGCAGCATGTTGCCCAGACACACATAGCCATCGCCCAGACTGTGGCCCGCCTGGTCGATGCAGAGCTGGCCCGTGTGAGCGGCGGCATTGCCCTCGGTGTCCACCATGGCCGCCTGTCGAAAGTCCATGTGATGATCCCGGGCCAGCAGCCGTCGCAGGGCGTCCCCGGCACTGGAGCCCTCCCGCATCAGACGCAGGCCTTCGCTGCCGTAGATCAGCTTCGCAAAAGACTGGATGGTTCCGGCGCCCACGCCGGCCCTGGCAAAGGGGGCCACGCTGCCCACCGCAAAATGATGCGATTGCACCGCCACGCCCATCCGACCGGTATCCGGGTCCCGGGCGACGATGGAGTAGGTGGCCACCGGTGGGCCCGGTGGTGGCGTATGGCTGGCGCGTGGCATGGTCTATCCCTGGTGTCGGAAATTCCCTGGAGAACTCAGCGCAACAATCCCAGATTGAAGTGGCTGCCGATAAAGCGCTGAAACTTGGCCACATCCTCGAAGGCGATGCGCAGCTTGCCCTGTTCCATCTGGCTGAGTTCGTCCAGCATCACGGTATTGCCAGGTGTCTGCCTCTTTTCGATGGCTCGCACCTGGCCGCGCAGACGCATGAGCACCAGGAAGTCGAAGCTCTCTTCGATATCACCGGCCTGGTCCTTGGCCAGTACCCCCTTGCGTACCAGGGCCTGCAGGCGCTGATGGGTACCACCATCCAGCGCGCGGGCCTCCAGGGCCAGGGCCTTGATGCCATCGGTAAGGGCGAAGATGCCACCCTTCTTGAGATCCACCTGGCCCCGTCCGGCACCCTGAACGCCGGTCTTGATCTTGCCTCGCCAACCCAGTGGGGGCGCGAAACGCAGCATGTTCTCGGCCATGCGCATGAGGAACAGCTTGTTCTCGTCCAGACGCTTGTAGATGTGCTGCTTGAGCTGCATCTCCAGGGACTGATCCCCGTGCAGGGTGCGGATATCCGTGAACATGCTGGCGTTGGGGATGTTCTCCGGGCTGGGCGTGATGAGCCAGCGGTCCAGCTCCTTGAGCCATTCGGAGCGGCTGCGCCGCCAGGCCTTGTTCTTGGCCATGATGCCGCCGGGGCAGGGGGGCACGCCGATACTGATGAGATGATCGATGAGGGTGTGGGAGAAGGCCTCGATCTCGCGGATCTCGTCCTCGTCCAGGTCATCGGCATAGAGAATGGCATTGTCCTGGTCGGTGGAGAGGGTCTGTTCACAGCGCCCTTCGCTCCCCATCACCACGAAGGCATAGCCACGGGAGAGGTTGGGAAACTGCTCCTTCTTCACCAGAGTCACCAGGCGCAGCAGGATCTGATCGTTCAGGTTGGCGATCAGTTTGACCATGTCGCGGACCGGTGTGGTGGTGCCGCTCAGGTGCACGACCAGGTCCTGGATGCGGGTGTGCAGGGCGCTGAGGTCCTCGATGCTGCGCGCCCGTTCGATGTCCCTGACCAGTTGATGTGGGGAATGGCTTTGCATGCGCAGAATATCCGTGTCGGTGATGATGCCGTTGAGGGCCCCCTCCGAGTCCACCACCACCAGCCGGTGGATCCCCTGGTTGGACATGCGGTAGAGCGCCTCATACAGCACATCATGTTCGCCAATCGTGGTCAGCGGGCTGTTCATCACATCCTGAACCAGGAACGAACCGGGCGCCTTGTCCGAGGGCACCACCTTATTGCGCAGGTCCCGGTCGGTGACGATGCCGATGGGGGCGCCCCCCTCATCGCAGACCACCACGCTGGATATATTCTTATCCCTCATGGTTTTTACCACATCAACGAGGTTTTCGCCCGGCTGGCAGGTCACCACCTGTCGCTGGCAGATTTGATGCACGGGACGGAAGTAGGGGACCTCATCATGCATGAGCGCGTCGGATCCTTTTGCAGCTGGCATTGGCAGTGGGTTATTCATTGTGAGCAGGCACACGTTGTACCATGAATCCTCGGACAAGGCCGAAGGTGGTGCATGCGCGACGTCAACGAACTCTTACAGCGTTATATTCGTACCCAGGCAAGGGATATTGATCCCGACCGGGGGAGGGGTGCAAAAACGCCGCCCCTGGTCGCTGTTTCCCGGGATTATGGCGCGGGTGGCGAGCAGGTGGCCAGACTGCTGGCCGAGCGGTTGCAGGTGGAATTTTTTGACGAGGAACTGCTGGATCGGGTGGCCAAGCACGCCGAGCAGGATCGCAATCTACTCCGGGAACTGGACGAGAAGGTTTCTGCCTGGAAAAGTACCTGGGTGTACTCCGTGCTGTCCGGCGACGCCTATTTTCTCACCACCTACCGGCGGGCCCTGGTGGATGTCCTGTTGGCCATCAGCCCCAAGGGTGGGGTCATCGTGGGCCGGGGGGCGCATATCTTCCTGCGGGATCGGGGAGCCTTTCGGGTTCGCATTGCCGGCTCCCCCAGGCATTGTGCCGTGCGCGTGGCCCTGGATGAGGGTCTGCCCGAGGCCGAGGCCCGGGAGAAGGTGGAGACCATCAATCATCAGCGCGAACAGTTTCTCTGGAACATGGTGCAGCGGCGCACCAACGACTTTCACCAATTCGACCTGGTGATCAACACCGACAAGCTTCATGACTGGGACAAGGTGGTCAATTTGATTCTCAATGCCATGACGGACGCGGGCATCAAGGTGCCGACGCAACCCACCAGTGGTGCGGTTAAGGGCAAGGGCAGGAGACGTGTGTGACCGTTAGAGAGCAATCCGTACCATTGACGGCGACCATGGATCTGGAGATTGTCAGTGCCGAGGCAGCATTGTTCAGTGGCTCCGTGCACAAGGTCTGCCTGACGGGCAGCGGTGGCGAATTGGGGATTTTCCCCGGACACTCGGCACTGCTCACGCCCATTGTCCCCGGCGTGGTGCGTTACCTGCCTGAGGGGAAGACCGAGGAGGATCTGCTGTACATCTCTGGCGGCATGCTGGAGATCCAGCCCCATCGGGTGATCGTGCTGGCGGATACGGCCCTGCGCAGCGACGAGATCGACGAGCAGGCGGCCCTGGAGGCCAAGCGCGAGGCCGAGGAGATCATGCAGGAGAGTGTGCTGTTCACCGACCGGGATGCGGCCCATGCGGCGTTCCTGCGTGCGATGGCGCAGCTCAAGGTCCTGGACGGGGTGCGGCGAAAGAACAAAAAGAACGGGCGATCATCCAGGGGCACGGAGTGACCCTCGCCCTCAGAAGCGGTCGCTGATCTCCGCCCGGTAAAACCACTCATTGCCCGGCAGGGCGTTGGGGTTGGGGAAGACGATGAAACCGTCACTGGGGGCCAACACGGGCTCGCCGGTATGCCGGTAACCGATCTCGTCACCCGCCTGAATCGGGTCAAAGCTTCCCCAGGCTCGCGTGAAACGGTCTTCCGGGTGATCCCGATCGATCACCTCCACCAGTTGCAGGACTTCCACATCCTGACGGGGCGTGGGGGCAGGCAGATCCAGCAATTGCAGGTGCGCCAGGGTGTTGACGATGGCCTGGTAGGCCACCTCCGGTGCGTTCGGGTCGTCATGCTGTCCACACTCCAGGGTCACCGCATAGCCCCCATGGGCCCGCATGAATTCGGTGGTGCCGATGCCGTAACCGGGGTCGGTGCTCAGCATCTGAGCCCGCAGGCTGGCGTTGGGGTTACGCAGGCGCCGCGCCACGCCCCGGGCGTAGGTATCCAGCCAGCCCTCCACCATGCGGCGCACCCCCAGGCAGCGGGCCAGGGCCTGTTCCGCTTCGGCCTGCTGGAAATATTCCAGCTCGGAGTCATTGTTACGCGGGCCCAGCATCACGAAGGGTTCGCCGCCGGTATGGAAGGAATGCAGGTCCAGCAGCACGTCATGGGCCTGGAGCACCGGCCCCAGGCTGTTGGCGATGCGGTCCTCGAAGTCCTCCGGGGCATCCGTGAGACGAAAGTTGCGGTTCAGGTTGCGCTCGCCGTTGCGCTGCTCCAATTGCCATGCCAGGGGGTTGGCGATGGGCACGAAGGTCAGCGTGCCCCGGGCCAGCTCCCGCTCCCCCGCATCCAGTTCCTGCATGATCCGGTGGATGGCTTGCGTGCCACAGGTCTCGTTGCCGTGTACGGCCCCGAGCACAATGAGACGAGGGCCGGTTTCCAGACCGTGATAGGTGATGGATTTCAGGGCGGTGGGCTGTTTCATGGTTCGGGCCTCACGGGCGGGGTGGGATCAATCGGCGATGCCGGGCATGGCCAGCATGTCCAGCGGGACCAGATCCACGTCCGACTGTTCCAGCAGTGCCATGATCTGCCCTCGCTGAGCGGACTGCCGATGCAGCAGGTTGAGCAGGCACTCCCCCAGCACCAGCGTGCACTCCCGGGGTTCATGATCCAGGGTAAAGGTGATCTTCTTGTCCAGGTTGGGGTAGGCCAGGCTCTGGACGAAGTTCATGATCTCGCTGTCCGTGCGCATGCGCTCGGCGCGCAGCAGACCGTATTCGGTATACAGCACCTGATCCGGGGAACGGTAAACATAGGGTTTGTCCAGCATCCGCCCCAGCCAGATACGATCCTGGAGCAGCATCTGGTTGAAGAGGCCATGAATCGATCCCTGTGTACCAAACCATTCTGTCTTGCGCACTTCGTCCTGCAGGGCATCGCAGTGCTCCAGCAGTTGGGCGTGGGCCCAGCGGCTGTAGCGGGCCTGAAGTCGCAGGGAATAGAGGACGTCCATCAGGGCCTTCCGATCAGTCGTCTTCGCATGAGTGGCCGAGCATGGCCAGGCCCTCGGCCAGATAGTCGGCTCCCATGGGTGTGGCCAGCAGGTAGTCGGCGGTGCGTGGGGTCCAGTTGGACTTGGCCTCTTCCAGGGCCAGATCCCACTCGTCCTCACTGTAGTCGCCGCGCCCCAGCCACATCAAGGCCACCATATTCGCCTGGAGCTCGGGCTCCAGTTCCTCCACGGTGTTCTTGAGTTCCAGGTAAACCACGTTGTCGGCGTGTTCCTCCAGGGCCTCGTCGATCCAGGTCTCGTTCTGGTGATCCGGTTCATCGGGCAGCATCACGTCTTCCTGGGCGTGAAACTCCCTGACGTGGCTGATGAACCAGCACACCAGGTTCGGACTGATCTGCAACATGGGTGTTTCCCCCTGACGACGTGTTAACCCGGGATGATAACGGATCATGTCGGCCACCGCATGGGCGTCATCCCGTCGATCCTGTGGCGCGGGTCACATCTCCCGCACCAGCACCCAGGGGGCGACCACCACCGCCTCGAATCGGGGTTTGCGCGCCTCCCAGTCCTTGGCGTGATCCACATCGGCGCGGGCCAGCAGGCCCCGGGTGAGCATATCCTCCACGCGTGGTTTGTCGTCCTGCACCAGGTGAACGGCGGCATCCAGCAGGGGCAATTCTTCGGCCACATGCAGGACCACGCCACGGGCAAAATGCGGCTGCAGTTCCGGCCAGGTGATCGGGCCCTTCTCGGGTTCCAGCAGCTGGCGGATCTCCTGCGGGGTTCTGGCCTGGGCGGTTTGGGGTTGCGTTGGCTGGGTCACTGGGCCTCCACGAAGTCACGGATGGTTTTCTCGTCCTTGGCCCCCATCATCACTTTCTCGATCCGACCCTCCTGAACCCGCATCAGGGTAGGAGTACCCATGACCTTGAAGCGCCGTGCCACATCGGGTCGCTTGCTGACATCCACGTCGATGATATCGAAGCGATCATCCATCAAGGGTTTCAGGATCGGCGCAACCTGCTTGCACATGCCGCAGCGGGGGCTGTGGAAATAGAAGATCAGGCGGGGCTGTGCCTTCTGGGCCTCGCTGAGCAGATCGGTCATGTCCGGTGCAATGCGACCCTGCATGCCCTTGGAACGGTACAGGAACGCGAACTGCCCCAGCAGGAACAACACAATGAGACTGATGATGATCCAGGCGGTGGAATCCATGGGAAGGGTCCTGATTCAGGTGTTGAGGGTCACCGGGTTCAGCCGGCATTCAGCACGGCGGGCTTATACATGAGCATGGGGGCCCACGGATCGGTTGCCGATCGGGCTGTCGCGAATATGGTGCCACAGACCATCCCCAAGAGGAGAGCTTCGACTGATGGAACAAGGGCCGATTGATGACCCTCTTGTCCGCGTACTGGTAGACTGGAGACCATGAACAACCCCATCCCTCATTCGCTGTCTGGCAAGGTCACCCCGGTGGTTGGGGGACTGTGCCTGCTGTGCCTGGCGATGTGGGGTGGGGTGCAGGCCGGCACCGCGGTGCCCTATTCGGGTGCCGGTGCCGGCCACGCCCTGCAGGTGGCCCAGAATGGCCCCGTCACCCTGGACGAGGCAGTGGCCCAGGTGCAGGAGCAGACCGGGGGGCGGGTGCTGTCCGCCGAGACCCAGGAGCACGAGGGCCGGCTGGTGCATCGCATCCGTGTGTTGATCGAGGATCAGCGGGTGCGACACATCCTGGTGGACGCGGCCACGGGGGAATGGCAATAGGTCATGCGCGTGGTGGTCATCGAGGATGAGCCGTCCCTGCTGGCACAGCTGCGCCATCGCCTGGAGCACGAGGGCTGGATGGTGGATACCAGCAGCGATGGCCGGGATGGCCTGTACCAGTTGATGGAATACCCCGCCGATGTGGCCGTGGTGGACCTGGGTCTGCCCGAATTGCCGGGGCTGGAAGTCATCCGCCGTGCCCGGGCCCAGGGGAGACGCCTGCCCATCCTCATCCTCACCGCCCGCGGGCAGTGGCAGGAAAAGGTACAGGGGCTTGAGGCCGGTGCGGACGATTATCTGGTGAAACCCTTTCACATGGAGGAGTTGGTGGCCCGGCTCAAGGCCCTGGCCCGTCGGGCGGTGGGCAGCACCGATGGCTGTCTCACCCTCGGGCCGCTGGTGCTGGATACCCATGCCCAGCAGGTCTCCATGGAAGGTGATGCCGTGGCCCTCACCACCTTTGAGTACCGCCTGCTGGAACACCTGGCCCGACACCCCGGGCAGGTGCTGTCCAAGCAGGCCCTCACCGATTACCTCTATCCCCATGACGAGGATCGGGACAGCAATGTGCTGGAGGTGCTCATCGGGCGCCTGCGGCGCAAGCTGGACCCACAAGGTCGTCATACCCCCATCGAGACCCTGCGCGGCCGGGGCTACCGTCTGACGCTGCGGCCCGACGAGGGCGCATGAATTCCCTCACCCTGCGCGTGGGCCTGATTGCCACGTTGGTGGTGGCGGTCTTCGCTGGCCTCACCGCCCTGGCCCTGGAGCGGGCCTTTCGTGACAGTGCCACCCATGCTCTGCAGGAGCGCCTGCAGGCTCAGTTGTTCATGCTCATGGGAACCGTGGAGGTGGATGCGGGCGGTGCCGTGAGCATGCCGGAACGGCTGCCGGATGCGCGTCTCACCCTACCGGATTCGGGGCTGCAGGCCCATGTCACCGATGCCCGCGGGCGCATCCTCTGGCGCTCTCCGTCAGCGCTGGGCCTGCCCATGGGTGTCGGCGCGGAAGATCGATTCCTTGCCCGCATGACCGTGGACTGGGAGACCCCGGGCGGGCTGGTGCCGCTGACCTTCACGGTGATGGAGGATCGATCGGGACTCGAGGCGCAGTTGAGCGAGTACCGGCGCAGTCTGTGGGGCTGGCTCGCTGTCCTGGCGGTGCTGTTGCTGGCTGCCCAGTCCCTGGCCCTTTATCTGGGGCTGATGCCCTTGCGCCGGGTGGCCCGGGAGTTGCGGGCCATGGAGCAGGGCGATCAGGGTCAGATCACCGGCCATTACCCGGCGGAACTCAAGCCCCTCACCGATAACCTCAACACCCTCATCCAGCAGGAGCGCGCCCAGCTGGTCCGGTACCGGGACGGGCTGGCCGATCTGGCCCACAGCCTCAAGACCCCGCTGGCGGTGTTGCGCGGCAGCCTGGAGCAGCGGTCCGATACCGACAGCCGACAGGCGCTGGAACAACTGGAGCGGATGGACCGCATCGTGGCCTATCAGTTACAGCGCGCCGCCACTTCGGGGCTCAGCGCCCTGGCAACGCCGCTGGACGTGGCACCGGTGATGCAGCGCCTGGCGGACACCCTGAACAAGGTCTACCGGGACAAGGGGGTGGCGTTTTCCATGCAGGTGCAGCCAGGCAGCCATTTTCGTGGCAATGAAGGGGATCTGATGGAGTTGCTGGGCAACCTCCTGGATAACGCCTGGAAGTTCTCTCGCCATCGCGTGAGGGCCTTGGTGGAGCACCGGGGGCGGGTGCTTGAGATCCGCGTGGAGGATGATGGCCCGGGCATCCCCGCCGACCGGGTGCCGGCCATTCTGGCCCGTGGGGGTCGGCTGGATGAGGGGGTGCCCGGGCAGGGCATCGGCCTTGCGGTGGTCAGCGAGATCGTCACGGCCTATGGGGGTGATCTGCTGGTTGAGGACTCGGAACTGGGTGGGGCGGCGCTGGTGATTCGTCTCCCGGGTTGACGGGTCAGGCGCGACCCACGTTGAGGTCAGTGGGGGAGTGGAAGTAGTCACTGTCCCGGGCGTACTGTTCCAGGTCCTTGAGCAGTTGGGCCAGGCGTTCCTCGGCGGTACTGATGGCGGCGCATTCCTCGCAGAGGGGGTCACCGCAGGGCTGACGGGTATACAGCCAGTAGTGTACTGCGCCGGCCAGCATGCCGTCGGCAATCTCCCACAGGTCGGCCTGGGGATCCTTTTCGGTGAGGGTGTTGGCCAGTTCCACGGTCTGGCTGGCGGCGCTGTCGAACAGGGTGGGGGCTTCTTTCATGGCGGTGTCCTGTTCCATGTGTGTGGGCAGCCCATGATAACACGCCCGTTTCAACACACCGTGCGGGCCAGGGGGATATAGAGCTCCCGCGGATCCAGCCCGCCGTGCACGCCCACCATGTCATGGGGATTCTGTCCCGGGATGCGGTCGTGGATGATCCAGCCGGGGTGCATCAGCAATGCATAGTCGCCGATGCGGGCCTCCAGTTCCGGGTGGGGCTCGCCCGGGCCGAACCAGCCCTGGTCCAGCAGCGCACGGCTGGGCAGCAAGGTGCAGGCATGACCCAGTTCCGCTTCAACGCGCTGCTGGAACACCTCGTGATAGCCGTGGCGCACATAGGCCCAGGCCACCCGGGGCTCGCCGCACAGGGGCAGGGCCAGGCAACGGCTGATCTCGGGGTAGGCGCTCAGATCCAGTCGCTGGAGGACGTCCACCATGCCATGATCGGCGGTGACCACCAGCAGGGTATCGGTGCCCGCCAGGCGTCGGGCGAGGCGCGCCAGCGCCTCATCCACCCGGGCCAGCTGGTCCCGCGTCTGGGGCGAATCCGGTCCATGATGATGGCCCAGCGTGTCCAGTTCAGACCAGTAGGCATAGACATAACGGGCCCCGGCACGCCCGCGGATGGCGGTATCCACCCGGTTGACCATGTCCTCCAGGCGCTTGAAGGGCAGCAGGCTGGCCTTGCCCAGGTGGAGCTTGTTGTAGGGGGTGCGGGCGATCTTTTCCGGGGCCGCCATGGCCGTCGGGCCCGGGATGCGATCGAAGAGGGTTCGGTGACCCAGGATCCCCTTGAGGTCGAGGTTCACACGATCATAGCCGACGCCGCCATGGCGGGGGGTGCCCGGTAGCACGGCCAGCACGGAGCCCAGCTCCCGAAAATGCACATACCAGCCACTCAGTCCATGCTGGGCTGGCGCGTCGCCGGTGAGCACGGTGGTTACACCGGTGGCCGTGGTGGTGGGGAACACCGAGTGAATGGCCCCCCGGCGATGGGTGTTCAGAAAGGGTGCCGGCTGACTCTTGAGGAACTCATCGCCCAGACCGTCCACCACCACCAGGACCACGTGCCGGTGGCTCGATACTTCGTCGGGGGGCAGGAGTCGAAGCGGGGGTAAGGACGGAGGTGTTCCGCCCAATCCGGTGATGAGCGAACTCATCAGGTTGGCCAGACTGCCGCCCTGATAATCGGGGGGTGAGGGAAGGTCGCGCTGAGCGGATGACATCGGTGAATGTTAACGCCCCCACGGCGGGGGCGTCACGCAGGGTCTGGCGGTTTATTCGTCCAACCCCGGATAGTCCACATACCCCTGGGGGCCGGATGAGTAGAACGTGTCCTTGTCCGCCTCGGCCAGGGGCGCGTTGCGGCGGAACCGCTCGGGCAGATCCGGGTTGGCAATGAAGGGTGTGCCGTAAACGGCCGCATCCGCGCGCCCCGACTGGATGAGCGCTTCGCCGCTCTCCCGGGTGAGGCCGCCGCCTACCAGATAGGCATCGCCGCGGAAACGGGGCTTGAGCAGGCCGTGGTAGTCCACCTCGGTGCCGAACAGGGCCACGTGCAGGTAGGCCAGCCGGTAATCCCCCAGCTGATCCACCAGGTAGCCATAGGTCTCCTGGGGGTTGTCGTCGTGGATGTCGTTAAAGCCCATCTCCGGGGCGATCTTGATGCCGATGTAATCGCCGCTGCGCACGGAGGTCATGGCCTCCAGCAACTCCAGGATGAAACGGGCCCGGTTCTCCACGCTGCCACCGTAATCGTCGGTACGCTGATTGGTGCTTGAGCACAGGAACTGTTCCGGCAGATAACCGGAGGCTGCATGCAGCTCCACGCCATCGAAGCCCGCCTGGAAGGCCATGGCGGTGGCGATGCGATAGTCCTCGATGATTTCCTCGATCTCGTCCACCTCAAGTGCCCGGGGTGTGACGTGCGGCTTGAGGCCCTCGGCGGTGTAGGATTGCCCCTCGGGGCGCACCGCCGAGGCGGACACCGGCGTGGCCCCCTCGGGCAGGAACGAAGGGTCGGAAATGCGCCCGGCATGCATCAACTGCAGCACGATGGAGCCGCCCGCGGCATGGACCGCCTCGGTCACCTTGCCCCAGGCGTCCACCTGCTCCTCGGTGTAGATGCCGGGGGTGCGGATATAGCCCTTGCCCATGGGGCAGGGCCAGGTGCCCTCACTGATGATCAGCCCCGCCCCGGCGCGCTGGGCGTAGTACTGGGCCATCAACTCCGTGGGCATGCCGTCATCATCGGCCCGGGAGCGGGTCATGGGGGCCATGACGATGCGGTTCTTCAGATCCAGGGCGCCAGCATACAGTCGGGAAAACAGATCGATGTCTTTCTTGGGCATGATGCCTTCCTGCCAGGATGGGGTTGATCACTCGGGGATGAAATCCAAGCGGGAAGTCTAGCAGGATTCGGCGGGGGGGCATGCACCCCGAGGGGCTGGGCTGGAAGCCCTGGCGCCCGTGTGCCTGGGATGGGGGAAGGGTCTATCATGGGGGTCCACCCATCCACGCAAGGGATCACCATGGCAGGCACTCTCATCCTGGGTACCGGGTTGGCCGGTTACAACGTGGCGCGGGAATTTCGCAAACACGACACATCCACGCCGCTCACCCTGATCACGCAGGATGACGGCGATTACTACACCAAGCCCATGCTGTCCAATGCCCTGACCCAGGGCAGGACCGCTGAGTCTCTGGTGCAGCAGTCGGCGCAGGACATGGCACGGGAGCTGGACGCGGATATCCGGGCACGCACCACGGTGGCCTCCCTGGACACCCAGGCGCGCAAGCTGCGCCTGGAATCGGGTGAATCACTGGAATTTGACAGTCTGGTGCTGGCTGTGGGGGCCAGCCCCATCGAGTTCTCCTACGAGGGTGACGGGGCAGGGGACATCATGACCGTGAATTCCCTGGCGGATTACGCCCGTTTCCGGGGGGCCCTGGAGGGCGTCGACCGGGTGGCCCTCATTGGTCCGGGATTGATCGGCTGTGAGTTTGCCAACGATATCTCTGGCAGCGGGCGCCGGGTGGAGGTGATCGGGCCGGATGCCTGTCCCCTGGGTCGGCTGGTGCCCGAAGCGGCGGGCCGCGCCCTGCAGCGGGGGCTGGAGCAATCGGGCATCAGCTTTCACCTGGAGACGGTGGTGACCCGGGTCGATCGTGAGGGTGAGGGTTATTGCCTGCACCTGAAGAACGGCGACAGGGTCCGGGCAGGAGCCGTGCTCTCTGCCATCGGACTGCGCCCGCGCACGGCTCTGGCCGAGGCGGCGGGACTGGAGGTGAACCGCGGGATCGTGGTGGATCGTCACCTGACCACCTCCGTGGAGGGGATCCATGCCCTGGGGGATTGTGCCGAGGTGGAGGGGCAGGTTCTGCCCTATGTGATGCCCATCATGCAGGCAGCTCCCGCCCTGGGTCGCACCCTGGCGGGACAGCCCACGGCGGTGTCCTATCCGGCGATGCCGGTTCGGGTGAAGACCCCAAGCCACCCGGTGGTGGTCTCGCCGGTCTCGCCGGATGCCCGGGGACAATGGTCGGTGGAAGAGGTCGGGGAGGGGGTCAAGGCCCTGTTCCATGACGAGCAGGGCAAATTGCTGGGCTTTGCACTCACCGGTCGGGAAGCCACCCGCGAGCATCAGGCGCTCACCCGGCAGTTGCCTTCGATTCTGTAAAATCTCCACCACACGATCTTTAAGGTATGGGTTTCATGGGTGTGTATGCCAATCGACTGGCCCGGTTGTGGCGCCAGTTCTCTGTGGTGGGCCTGCTGGTGGGCACGCTGTTCTTCGCCTTCTCGCTCACCCCCAGTCTGGTGCCCCGTCCCTTTCTGGTTCAGGGGCTGATCTCCGGTTTGTCCTTCACCGCCGGTTACGCGGTGGGTTTCTTTGGTCGCTGGCTGTGGTCCTACGTGGAACTGCCGGTGCCCGGCCCGCGGGTGGATTGGGTCATCAAGATACTGGCCACGGTGATCTGTTCGGTGGTGGCGGTGACCTTCCTATGGCAGGCGGGGGAGTGGCAGAACGCCCTGCGGGCGCTCATGGAGATGGAAGAGGCCGGGGGCGTGCAGCCGGTGAGCGTGGGCCTGATGACCCTGGTGGTGTTCGTGATGCTGCTCACGCTGGCCAGATTGTTCAAGCATACCTTCCGCTTCCTGGCGCTATGGCTGGGGCGCTATATCCCTCAGCACGTTTCCAATGTGGTGGGTGTGCTGGTGGCCGCCGCCCTGTTCTGGTCGGTCATCGATGGCGTGATCTTCTCTCTGGCCCTGAGGGCCGCCGATAACTCGTATCAGCAGGTGGATGCCCTGATCGAGGATGAACTGACCCGGCCCACGGATCCCCTCAAGGCAGGCAGCGTGGATTCCTATGTGGACTGGCGCGATCTGGGGCGTCAGGGTCGCAATTTTGTTTCATCCGGGCCCAGGGCGTCGGATCTAAGGGAATTCTTTGGCGAAAACACCTTGGAGCCCATCCGTATCTACGTGGGCCTGAACGCCGCAGAGACGGCAGAAGAGCGGGCCGATCTGGCCCTGAGGGAACTCAAGCGGGTCAATGCCTTCGAGCGTTCCGTCCTTTTGCTGGTGACGCCCACGGGTACCGGATGGGTGGACCCCGCTGCGCTGAACCCGGTGGAGTATCTGCACCGGGGGGATATCGCTACGGTCACGGCCCAGTATTCCTATCTGCCCAGCGCCCTGTCACTGATGGTGGAAGGTGAATACGGGGCCGAGATGGCCCGGGCCCTGTTCGAGAAGGTGTATGGGCACTGGTCGAGCCTGCCCGCCGATGAACGCCCCCGGCTTTACCTTCACGGCCTGAGCCTGGGAGCCCTCAATTCGGATCGTTCCTTCGATATCTACGATGTGATCCAGGATCCTTTCCATGGCGCCCTGTGGAGCGGCCCCCCATTTCGCAGCGAGACCTGGCGCAAGGCCACCCGGGAGCGTGACCCGGGCACGCCGGCCTGGCTGCCCAGCTTCCGCGATGGTGACGTGGTGCGATTCATGAACCAGCATCAGGGGCTTGATCGCTACGACGGCGAGTGGGGTGCGTTCCGCATCGCCTACCTGCAGCATGCCAGTGACCCCATCACCTTTTTCGACCCGGAGAGCTTCTATCGGGAACCCGAATGGATACGGGAACCCCGTGGACCGGATGTGTCGCCGGATCTGCGCTGGTACCCCATCGTGACCATGCTGCAACTGGCAGCGGACATGGCGGCCGGGTCAACGCCTGCGGGCTACGGTCACACCTTCTCGGCGAGCGACTACATCGACGCCTGGCGTGTGCTGACCGAACCGGAGGGGTGGAGTGCATCGGATATCGAGCGTTTGCGGGCCCTGTTCAGCGACTGAAAATCGAGTCTGCCGGGTCGCCCTGTTGACGTGGCTCAAGCTTTTGGGAGTCTTGCGGGAGAGTTGGGCTTGTCCGTGTATCGGTGCCTTGACATCCCCCTGTGTCCTCGTAGACTTACACCCCAACGCCAGCCCGGTGGCGCAGCGCAAACGGGCTTGGTGAGACCAAGTTTGAGTAGTTGTGGCGAGTGCAATGACCCGGATCTCGCACGAGGTCCGGAAAAACCAAGAGGACTAAAGAAATGAGCGAATACAGACCGAGCAAGCCGAGCAACCCCAGAGACGACTGGAAGCTGTGGCTGGTGGTGAACCCCGGCACTTGGCTGATGCCCATCCTGATGACCGTCCTGGTCGTGGCCTTGGTCGTTCACGCTTTCGTGTACAGCAACGACAGCTACAACCCGCTGACCTTTGATGCGTCTGCGGAAGTTGCTGCCGAAGAAGCTGCTGAGTAAGCGATTCCTTCGCTCACTCAAGCCATCGACCAAGTTAGAGGATTACGATCATGTATGACAACAGCATCTCCGGTCTGACCGAAGAACAGGCCAAGGAATTCCACGAGCAGTTCAAGACCACCTTCACCGTGTTCATGGTGCTGGCTGCTGCTGCTCACTTCCTGGTGTTCCTGTGGAGACCTTTCTACTAAGGTCTGCTACGCCGCTTCCACGAAGCAGCGGTGCAGGTAGAGGAGTGGC
Source organism: Ectothiorhodospira sp. BSL-9 (assembly GCF_001632845.1). NCBI lineage: Bacteria > Pseudomonadati > Pseudomonadota > Gammaproteobacteria > Chromatiales > Ectothiorhodospiraceae > Ectothiorhodospira > Ectothiorhodospira sp. BSL-9. The sequence continues at coordinate 1,124,908 of NZ_CP011994.1, forward strand.
TGATTCGCCCATCAACGATCGACTGTGACTTTTGCAGAGGCCAGTTGATCGGCGGCGAATCAGGCTCCTCTACCGTTCCCAGAGGACTTGATACCGAGTTTGACTAAAATGCTCGGGTATTGCAACCCCCCCTCAGTACCGAATCCCCAACACGCCTCCCCGGCGTGATGTCTGGCCCCGCCTTTCCCTCCTGATGTGCAGTCCCCTCCCCCGGGTACTCTACTGGTCTGACTGGACTCCGACCTGATTTCGCCCCGAGGCCTTGGCCTTGTAGAGGGCTTCATCGGCAAGGCTGACGAGTTTCCCAGGGTCTCCCTCATGGAGCTTTGGCCGTGCCGAGGCCACACCCAGGCTCACCGTCAGATGTGCGTGAGTGTTTGAGGCCGCATGCGGAATGCCACGCTCTAGAACAGCTGCCTGAATCCTTTGGGCCACCGTCAACACACCCTCAAGCTCGGTACCGGGCAGGACACACACAAATTCCTCCCCGCCGTAGCGAGCCACCAGATCCGTGGTGCGCGGCAGGGTCTCGCTCAGCGTCCGGGCCACCGTCTTCAGGGCATCATCGCCCGCCACGTGGCCGTAGTGGTCGTTGAAGGGCTTGAAGTGATCAATGTCCAGCAGGATGAGCCCGATGCACCCGCCGGTGCGACTGGCGTGATTCCACTCCTGCATGAGTACATCATCGAACTGGCGTCGGTTGGCGATGCCGGTGAGACCGTCGATGCGGGACAAGCGTGCCAGCGTGTCTCGCTGGCGCTTGAGCTCGATATGGTTGCGCACACGCGCTTCGACAATGGCGGGGTGAAAGGGCTTGGTGATGTAGTCCACGGCGCCCAGTTCCAGGCCCTTGCGCTCTTCCTCCTGCTGATCCTTGGCCGTGACAAAGATCACCGGGATATCCTGGGTGGTTTCCAGCGCGCTCAGGCGCCGACAGACCTCATAGCCGTCCATGCCCTCCATCTTGATATCCAGCAGAATCAGGCCGGGTCGCAGCGACTCGGCCCGTCTCAGGGCCTGCTCGCCATTGATGGCCACACTCACCTGATAATGCCGGTTGAGGATGTTATGCAGCAGTTGCAGGTTCATGCGGTTGTCATCCACCACCAGAATCCTGGGCCTTTCATCCATGCCTGTTGCCTTCCACCTGATCGAGCAGTGGTGCCAGGACCTGTGAAGCCTGCTCGAATTCAAAGTCCTCCAGGAGTTCGGCCACCTGGTCCAGCACGGCTGATTCCTCAGGCAACGCCATGTCCTGCAACTGTGTCACCAGGTCCGATGCATCGGGACTGCAGGCCTCGAGCTGTGTGGCCAGGGTCCGCAAGTGTGCGACGGGGGATCGCCTCGGGGTGTCTGCGTCATGGGGGGTGCGCTTCACGGCCTGTTCATCCGCAGCCTTGGGAAGCCACTGCGCCAGCACCTGGTGCATCTGCGCCGGATCGATGGGCTTGGCAATGAAGTCATTCATGCCGCTGGCCAGGCAGCGTTCCCGGTCCTCGGCCATGGTATGGGCGGTCATGGCGATAACGGGCAGCTTATCCAGGGCCTTCTGACCACGGATCTGGCGGGTGGTCTCGTAACCGTCCAGTACCGGCATCTGTATGTCCATCAGTATCAGGTCGAAAACCGATTGCGACAATTGCTTCAGGGCCTGTTCGCCATTGTCTGCCAGAGTCACGGTCAGACCCATGCGCGTCAATAGCGCCTGAGCCACCTCCTGGTTGAGCGGGGTATCCTCCACCAATAATACCCGACCGACAAGGCGCGCCCGGGCATGGGGTGGCTGGGTTAAGCGGGCTGCTGGCAAAGCGGCCTTGGGAAGTGTCAGGTCAAACCAGAATTCACTGCCCTTGCCCGGCTGACTTTGCAACTGGATCTGCCCGCCCATGAGCCGGGTCAGGTGCTGCGAGATGGACAGCCCCAGGCCGGTGCCGCCAAAGCGGCGGGTGGTGGAGGCATCCGCCTGGGAGAAGGGCTTGAACAGCCGCGCCTGCTGATCCGGCGTGATGCCGATCCCGGAGTCACGCACTGCAAAGCGCAGGCATACGGCTTCGCGGTCTTCCCTCAGCAGATCCACGCAGAGGCGCACATATCCCTCGGGGGTGAACTTGACCGCATTGGCCACCAGGTTGGACAGGATCTGGCCAAGGCGCAGGGGGTCGCCCATGAGCAGGCGGGGGACATTCGAGGGGCACACGACCGTCAGTTCCAGGCCCTGGCTCTCCGCTGTCACGGCGAAGCCCGAGACCACATTGTCCAGCGCGGCGGACAGGTCAAATCGGGTTCGCTCCAGCTCCACCCGGTTGGCCTCCACCTTGGACAGGTCAAGGATGTCATTGAGCAGGCCCAGCAGGTTGTTGGCAGACCCTTGCAGCTTGCTCAGGTAATCCCTTTGTTGTTCGGTGAGGCCCGTCTGGGCGAGCAGATGACCCATGCCCGTGATGGCATTCATGGGGGTTCGAATTTCGTGGCTCATGTTGGCCAGGAAACGACTCTTGGCCAGGGTGGCGGCTTCGGCGGCGTCCTTGGCCTCGCGCAGGGTGCGCTCCACTTCCCGACGGGCAAAGGCCCCGGAAAGGATCTGGGCGATGGTCTTGAGCAGGCCAATCTCGTTCTCGCTCCAGGTGTAGCTGCGATCCACGATATCCAGCCCGCAGAATCCGGTCAGGGTCTCGTCGTTGAACAGGGGCAGGGCCAGCAGGGAGCAGATGTCCTGGGACTGGAGCAACGCCCGTTCTGCGGCGCCCTCATCGGGGATGGCTGACACATCCGGCAGATGCAGGCAGCGGGTGTGGCGCAGTTGTGCCATGAACCAGGGCGACTCTGAGGTCGATAAGTTGATCAATTGCTGGATCTGGGGTGTCACACCTTCGGCGCACCATTCATGGGTGTTACTCATGAGCGCGCCTTCGTCCCTGACCTGGAACACATAAGCGCGACTGGCCTGGAAAAACCGGCCCATGCTGGCCAGGGCATCATCCACGGCCACGTCCACTCCGTCGTCTGTGGCGCTGACGAATCGGGCAGAGATATCCGAGACCATCGCCTCGAATCGCAATTGCCGTCGCAGGCTGGCCTCGGCCTGTTTGCGATCATCGATCCGGTTCCAGACCGCGTGGAGCAGGTCCTCACCGTCGTGCTGAATCCGGGTGAGCAGGACCTCCATCCAGGTGTTGCGACCGGCACGGGTCCGGTGCACCCATTCAAAACGGTGTGAGCCATGGGCCGCGGCGGTGGCATTCATCTCACGGGCCTTCTCCAGGGAGTCACGCCCGTCCGGCTGGGTGGGAGGGGAAAACAGGCCAGGGCTCAGGTTCAGTAAATCCGAACGGTCGTCGTAGTCCAGCATCTGCACGGCCGCCTGATTGCAATCCACGATCAGGTCATTGGCGATCAGCAGCATGCCGTTGGCGCTATGCTCGAACAAGGCTGGAATGAGTGCCTGATGGAGTTTCACTGAATCCCTGCACCTTTCTGTTTATCAGCCGGGGAGCCACCGCGGCGTTTGTTCGTGAGTTTAGTTTCACGGTAGCAGTTGCGTTACATCAAGACGACCCGGGGTGCGAGGGGCGGGATGAGCGGCAGGTTCGGTGTTGGATGATTGCCCCTGGCGGTTGGACTCGCTAAGCTTGTCGCCCCGCTTTCGCCCACTGCGGCGCCGTCCGCATTCGAATCCATGCCCCATACCTACGACTATATCAAGGATGGCCAGGCCATCTACGCCAAGTCCTTCGCCACCATCCGTTCCGAGGCACGCCTCGATCGGTTCAATACCGAGGAGGCCCGGGTGGTGGTGCGTGTCATCCATGCCTGCGGGATGGTGGACGTGGCTGAAGAGGTGATCTTCTCGTCTCACGCCGCCCGCGCCGGACGCGAGGCCCTGCTGGCAGGCAAGCCCATTCTGTGTGACAGCCAGATGGTGGCGCATGGGATTACCCGCGCGCGGCTGCCGGCGGATAACCCGATCCTGTGTACCCTGAATGATCCCAAGGTGCCGGAGCTGGCACGCCAGATCGGCAATACCCGATCTGCCGCCGCCCTGGATCTTTGGGGGGAGCACATGGACGGGGCCGTGGTGGCCATCGGCAATGCCCCGACGGCACTGTTCCGTCTGCTGGAGTTGATCGACGCGGGCGCGCCGCGCCCGGCCCTGGTGATCGGTATGGCAGTGGGGTTCGTGGGGGCGGCAGAGTCCAAGGATGCCCTGGCGGCCTATCCGGGGCTGGAGTCGGTGATCGTGCGGGGCCGTCTGGGGGGCAGTGCCATGGCCGTGGCTGCGGTGAATGCCCTGGCCAGTGAGCAGGAATGATGTCGACCGGCACCCTGTACGGCATCGGTCTGGGCCCCGGTGACCCGGAGCTGATCACCCTCAAGGCCCTGCGCCTGCTTCAGGCGTCACCGGTGGTGGCGGCCTTCTCCAAGGCCGGGCGCACCGGCAATGCCTGGACCATCGCCACGCCCCATCTGCGGGAAGACCAGACCCGTCTGCGCCTGGAGTATCCCTTCACCCTGGAAGTGTCGGTGACCGACCCCCGTTATCACCAGGAGATGGGGGTGTTTTACGAGGAGTGCGCGGCCCGATTGGCGGAACATCTGGAGGCGGGCCGTGATGTGGCGGTGATCTGTGAGGGGGATCCTTTCTTCTATGGCTCGTACATGTATCTTCATGACCGTCTGGTGGGGCGTTTCCCGGTGCAGGTGGTCCCGGGCATCACGGGCATGAGTGCCTGCTGGACGCAGGCCAATACGCCGATCACTCATGGGGATGATGTGCTGACGGTATTGCCCGGTACGCTCCCGGAGGACACTCTGGTGGAGCGTCTGGCCCATACGGATGCCGCCGTGTTCATGAAGGTGGGCCGTAATCTGCCGCGGGTTCGCTCGGCGCTGGCTCGGGCGGGGATGCTGGAGCGGGCCTTGCTGGTGGAGCGGGGTTCCATGGAGGGGGAACGGGTGCAGCGGCTGGCGGAGCGCGCCGAGGATGAGCCGGCACCTTATTTCACCATTGTGCTGGTTCCCGGCAGGCAGGGGGTGCGATGAGCGGTCGTGTGGATATCATCGGTCTGGGGCCGGGCGCTGAGGATTTGCGTTGCCCCCGGGCTGCCCGGGCTCTGGAGCAGGCCACGGATCTGGTGGGTTATGTGCCTTATGTGGAGCGCGTGGCCGCGGATAGGGGGCAGCGTGTCCATGGTTCGGACAATCGCGAGGAGATCATGCGGGCGCGTCTGGCGCTGGAGCTGGCGGAGCAGGGTCGTCGGGTGGCGGTGGTGTCGTCCGGTGATGGGGGTGTCTTCGGTATGGCAGCGGCGGTGTTCGAGGCCATGGATCATGGTGAGCCGCATTGGCGGGATCTGGATGTGCAGGTGTATCCGGGGGTGTCGGCGGTACTGGCGGCGGCGGCGCGTCTGGGTGCGCCGTTCGGGAATGATTTTTGTGTGATTTCCTTGTCGGATAATCTCAAGCCCTGGGGGGTGATCCTGAACCGTGTGGAGGCGGCGGCTCAGGTGGGGTTTGCGATGGCATTTTACAATCCGATTTCGAAGGCCCGGCCCTGGCAGTTGGGGGAGGTGCTGGATCGGCTGCGGGTGCATTTGCCGGCATCGGTGCCGGTGATGTTTGCCCGTGCGGTGAGTCGCCCGGAGGAGCATGTGGAGTTCACGACCTTGGGCGATGCCCGTCCGGAGCAGGCGGATATGCGAACGCTGGTGATCGTGGGCAATGCGGAGACGCGGGTGATTGAACGTGCCGGGCGTGATCCCTGGGTGTATACGCCTCGGAGTGTGGGTGGGGGCTGAGGTGTTTGGGCTGGTTGGCTTCGTTCAGGTGCCTGGGTTTTGCTTCGGTGGTGGTTCCCCTCACCGAGGCTGTGTTCCTTGCGGCGGGATGCCGTGAATACCTCCCTGTAGGCTTGGCCATCGCATCCATGCGATGAACACCCGTCTCCAGGAACCCGCCCCCGCCGAGGGGATTCAGCTGTTGTGGCTTCGTTCGGGTGCCTGGGTTTTGCTTCGGTGGTGGTTCCCCTCATCGAGGCCGCGTTCCTTGCGGCGGCACGCCGTGAATACTTCCCTGTAGGCTTGGCCATCGCATCCATGCGATGAACACCCACCTTCAGGAACCCGCCCCCGCTGAGGGGATTCGGCTGTTGTGGCTTCGCTCTTCGCGCTGAATTGATGTAGCCATTCCAGTGCTGCCTGGGGGGTGTCTGCCTCGTGGGTGGCCTTGGGCAGGGGGGGGCGCTCCACCATGATCACTTCTACGCCGCATTGACGGGCGGCCTGCAGCTTGGCCTGGGTGGCATTGCCGCCGGAATTCTTGGTGACCAGGGTGTCGATGTGGTGTTCGCGTAGCAGGGTCAGTTCATCTTCCAGTTGGAAGGGGCCCCGTTGGGTGAGGCACAGGCATTGGGGCGGGCGGGTTTCGGGGAGTTCGACGCTGCGGGTGATGTAGTGGTGCTGGGGGGCCTGGCAGAAGGCGGCCAGTTCCAGTTGGCCGATGGTGAGCAGCACCCGTTTTGGGGTGTCGCCCAGGGCCTGGGCGGCGGCGGCCATGTGGGGCACGCTGCGCCAGTGATCCTCGCGCTCGGGATTCCATGCCGGACGGCGCAGGGCCAGGAGTTGGCAACCGGCTTGATCCGCTGCGGCGGCTGCGTTGGCGGAGATTTGGGCTGCGAAGGGGTGGGTGGCGTCGATGATGATGTGGGTGCCTTCGGTGCGCAGCCATTCCACCAGGCCTGGAACGCCTCCGAAGCCGCCGGTGCGGCAGCGCAGGTTGGGCAGGCGGGGCTTGCGGGTGCGGCCTGCGACGGAGTAGACCGGGTCGAAGCGCGTGTCGTCTTCCAGGGCCCTGGCCAGTTCCATGGCTTCGCCGGTGCCACCGAGGATGAGGAGTTTGAGGGGAGGGCTGATGTCTGCGGGCATGGGAGGCGACGGGTTTCAGGGGATGGCTGTTGATGGTACTGCACCTTACTGAACGTGTCCGGGATGTTCCATCGTCGTTGGCCTCCGCGCCCCTCATCCCCGGCACGAGCCCCAGTTTATGGCACACTTGGAACGATCTTCCCGCGACCGCATCGCCCATGATGGATTCTCCTACTACCCAACCTTTCCCATCCCGCCCCTGGCTGCACCTGATTGGCCTCGGAGAGGAGGGTGTCGACGGTTTGACACCCACCGCTCAGGCCCTGGTGCGTTCCGCCGAGCTTGTGGTGGGTGGCCGGCGCCATCTGAAGCTGGCCTCTTCGTTGATTCAGGGCCGGGCGCTGCCCTGGGCATCGCCTCTGGCGGATTCGCTGCCTGAACTCATGGCCCATCGGGGGCGCCCGGTGGCGGTGCTGGCCTCGGGAGATCCCTTTTTCTTTGGCGTGGGCAGCACCTTGCGTCCGCATGTGGAGCCGGGCGAATGGCTGTGTTTGCCGCATCCTTCCAGTGTGGCGCTGGCGGCGTCCCGGCTGGGTTGGTCGCAGCAGGAATGTGCGGTGATCTCCCTGACGGGGCGGCCCCTGGAGAGCCTGCGTCCGGCCTTGCAGCCGGGTGGCCGGGTTTTCGTGCTCAGTGCCGATGCGACGACGCCCTTTCAGGTGGCCCGGGCACTGGTGGATTGGGGCTTCGGGGAGAGCATCGTGACCGTCCTGGAGGCCCTGGGCGGTCCTCATGAACGCCAGCGATCGTCGGTGGCCCATCGCTTCGATCTGGATGACGTCAACCCGTTGAACCTTCTGGCCATTCAGGTGGTGGCGGGGCCGGAGGCCCGGGTGTTGCCGCGGTCACCGGGTTTGCCCGATGACTGGTTCGAGCACGATGGTCAGATCACCAAGCGCGAGGTGCGCGCCGTGACCCTGTCCAGCCTGCGACCCCGGGCGGGTGAGCGACTCTGGGATGTGGGATGTGGCTCGGGGTCGGTGTCCATTGAATGGCTTTTGGCGCATCCCTCCACCCAGGCCATTGCCCTGGAGAGTCATGAGGATCGTGCGGCCCGGGCTGCCCGCAATGCGGCATCGCTGGGGGTGCCTCGTCTGGAGTTCAAGGTAGGACGGGCTCCGGCCGTGCTGGAGGGTTTGCCGACGCCGGATGCCGTCTTTCTGGGTGGAGGGGCGCGGGACCCGGAGGTGATCGAGCGTTGCTGGGAGGCATTGCGGCCTGGTGGGCGGCTGGTGGCCAATGTGGTGGTGCTGGAGACGGAGCAGGTGATTCAGGCTGCGTGGCAGCGCCTGGGCGGCAGTCTCACCCGGCTCTCTGTGGAGCGTCTGGATACCGTCGGTGGACTGCATGCCTTCCGGCCGGCCATGTCGGTGGTGCAGTGGGTGGTGGACAAGCCGGTTTCGGGTGCCGCCCCCGGCCCCGATGAGGGGATTGGGCTGTTGTCGCGCTGATCTTGTATGGTGTGTTGCTCGACCGATCATCTTCACTGTCATTCGGATCTTCACAGGATTAACCCATGACTGTTCATTTCATCGGCGCCGGGCCCGGTGCCGCCGACCTGATCACCTTGCGTGCGGCGCGTTTGCTGGGCGAGTGCCCGGTGTGTCTGTATGCGGGTTCCATCGTCCCCCAGGAGGTGCTGGAGCATTGTCCGGCAGGGGCGCGTCTGGTGGATACCGCGCCGCTGGATCTGGATGCCATTGAGGCGGAGTATGTGCGTGCCTTCAAGGCGGGGGAGGATGTGGCGCGGCTGCATTCCGGTGATCTCTCGGTATATAGCGCTGTGGCGGAGCAAATGCGGCGTCTCGAGCGTCTGGGCATTCCGTACACCCTCACCCCCGGTGTGCCGGCCTTTGGTGCGGCGGCCGCCGTGCTGGGTCGGGAGTTGACGGTGCCGGAGGTGAGTCAGAGCCTGGTGATCACCCGGGTGTCGGGGCGGGCTTCGAAGATGCCGCCGGATGAGACCCTGGAGAATTTTGCCCGTACCCAAGCCACGCTGGCGATTCATCTGGCGATTCATCGTCTGGAGGAGGTGGTGGAGCGCCTGGAACCGTTTTATGGGGCGGATTGTCCGGCAGCGGTGGTGGCCCGCGCCACCTGGCCGGATCAGGTGGTGGTGCGTGGCACCCTGGGGGATCTGGTGGAGATGATGCGGGCCTCGCCAGTGGAGCGCACGGGGTTGATCCTGGTGGGGCAGGCCCTGGGGAGTCGGGATTTCCGGGAGAGCGCCCTTTATGACCCGGGCTATCGACGTCGCTATCGGTCCGGGGGGGCTGGATAGGTTGGATGCCCGCCGTCCCCTCATCCCCAGCCCTTCTCCCCAGAGGGGAGAAGGGAGCCGACCCTGACATTCCGGCGTGTTCTCCCTTGGGGTGAGGGCCTACGGGGCCGAGGTGGCCCCGCCCACCAGATGACCGGAGCGGTCAAACACCAGGATCTCCAACTGGCTCTGCTGAGGGTCGATCAGATGCAGCGCAAAATGCAGCGCTGCCTGGGCTACGGCGTCGCCGATGGGAACGCCGGCGGCCCGGGCATGGTCGAAGGCTTCAGCTACGGTGTTGGACTGGCGAATCCTGTCCTGACAGGTTTCGTCTGCCCCCGCGGTGGCTGCCAGATCCGCCAATTGCCCCAGGTCCGCCTGGCCACGTCGGGAGTGTACATCCATGAAACCCTGGGACAGCTTCGTGATCTTGGCCATGCCGCCGGCCACCGTGATGCGTGGTATGGGATGAGTGCGCAGATATTTGAGCATGCCGCCGATGAAGTCTCCCATGTCGATGAGCGCCTCTTCGGGCAGATCATGATGGGCCTGCACGGCCTTCTCGGAGGTGCGACCGGTGGAGCCGGCCACGTGGGGCAGCCCCGCGGCCCGGGCCACGTCGATGCCCCGCTGGATGGAATGGATCCAGGCCGAACAGGAGAAGGGGATCACCACGCCCGTGGTACCCAGGATGGACAGCCCACCGACGATGCCGAGGCGGGGATTGAGGGTCTCGATGGCAATTTCCGCGCCCCCGGGGACAGAAATTTCCACTTGAACATCGCCGGGCACGTTAAACTGTGCGGCTACCTCGCTCACGGCCTGCTGAATCATGGCCCGGGGCGATGGATTGATGGCGGGTTCGCCCGCCGGGATGGGCAGACCCGCGCGGGTTACCATGCCCACCCCTTCGCCAGCGGCGAATGTGACGCCGCTTCCCGGTACGCCCAGGCGTACCGTGGCCCGTATCAGGGCGCCGTGGGTGACATCCGGATCATCCCCGGCGTCCTTGATGATGCCCGCCATGGCGGTGCCATCCCCCTGTTCCTGCACCGCCAGGGAAAATGCCGGGGTGCGGTTCTTGGGCAGGGTCACCTGGACGGGGTCCGGGAAATGGCCGCTGACCAGGGCTGTGAAGGCCGCCTTGGTGGCCGCGGTGGCGCAGGCCCCCGTGGTCCAACCGCGTCGGAGGGCTGTACCCTGTTCAGGGGGCGTAGGGGTCTGCTCGGACATAGCACGGAGTATACTGATCGATGAATTCACTGTCCCGGACAAGCCATCCCGTCATGGGTACGGCGCTGGATACACTGGACGCCCTGATCCCGGGGCTACCGCGCATGCGCCCGGGCGAGGTGTGGATCGTGGGTGCCGGGCCGGGTGATCCGGGGCTGCTGACCCTGCACGCGCTCTCGGCCCTGTTGCAGGCGGATGTGCTGGTGCATGATGCCCTGATCGACCCCAGAACCCTGGCCATGGTGCGCCCCGACGCGGTACGCATCTTTGCCGGCAAACGTGGCGGCAAACCCTCCACTCATCAGGACGACATCACGGCCACCCTGGTGGATCAGGCCCGGCGCGGTTTTCGCGTGGTGCGCCTCAAGGGGGGCGACCCCTTCATGTTCGGTCGGGGGGCGAGGAAGTGGCTGCGCTGCTGGAGGAGGGGATTCCCAATCGCGTGATTCCCGGCCTCACCTCGGGTCTGGCCGGATTGAGTGCCGTGGGCATTCCGGCCACCTGTCGGGGTGTGAATCAGGCGGTGTTCCTGGCCACCGGCCATGGGGCCGGGCGCAAGCCCACGCCGGAGGGCATCGACTGGACCCTGGTGGCTCGCCTGGGACAGCCCGTGGTGCTTTACATGGCCATCAAGAACCTGCCCCATATCCTTCAGGGCCTCACCGATGGGGGCATGGCAGCAGACACGCCGGCCGCCGTGGTGACCTCGGCCACCACGCCCCAGGAACGGGTGGTGATCGCCACGCGGGCGACCCTGCTGGAGACCATCACCCGGGAGCGCCTGGAGGCGCCGGCCATCATTGTGCTGGGGGAGATTGTCCAATGCCGCACCACCCTCAACCGGGTGGTGACCCACACGGCGCAGGAGATGTCAGGCAGCTGAGCGTTTTACTGGCTGGCAGTTTCCGGCCATGTATTCCAGGTCCGTTTGTCCCGGGAGCACCCTGTCATGAGCAATGTTCGTCAAAGGTTGGTCTCCATGCGCAGGCATCTGGATGCCCTGCAGTCCGCCGCCGGCGAGGCGGATGCCCATGTGCGGGATCTTGTCGCGCAGTTGAGCGGCGAGTTGGCCGGCCTTGAGCAGGCCCTGGACCCGCGCCAGTCAGAGTCCTCGCCGGGCCACGCGGTCACCCGGGAGCCGGATGGCGATGCGGAGAAGTGTCCCTGCTGCACCCTGCGTTCCCTGTATGCGGTGCCGGGAGAGGTGCGGGACAGTCAGGATCGTGACGGTGGCCGGGAGGCCCTGTTCCACTGCTGGAGCTGTGGCTACGACACCTGGCGTCCTATCTGAGGCCCGAGGCCGTGATGAAATATCGGATTGATAAGGTTTTCTTCTGATGGCACGCTGGCGCCCGCCGCAACCCCGTTCATCCCCCCACATCACCGCCGAGGGTCACGCGGCCCTTGAGGCGGAGCTGCAGGGTCTTTGGACGCGCCGCGCCGATGTGACCCGCCACCTGTCCGCCGCAGCGGCCGAGGGCGATCGCTCGGAGAATGCCGAATATATCTATCGCAAGAAGGAATTGCGGGAGATCGACCGGCGCATCCGCTACCTGCAGAAGCGAATACCGTCCCTGCAGGTGGTACGCGATCCCCCGACGGATCAGGCCCGTGTCTTCTTCGGTGCCTGGGTCACCCTGGCCGATACCTCGGGTCGGGAGGTGCTCTACCGCATCGTCGGTGCCGATGAGTTTGACCCGGAGCGGGGCTGGATCAGCCTGGATTCCCCCGTGGCCCGGGCGCTACTGGGCAAGCACCTGGACGACGAGGTGGAGGTGGAAACGCCCGGCGGGGTCGTCCGCTACGAGGTGGTGGATGTGGCTTACCGGGATGCCGAGGCTTCCCCTGACTCATGAGGTGCATACCATGCGTTTTTGCTGGTCCAATCTGTTGCTCATCGCCGTGGTCGTGATTCTGGGGACGGCCAGCATGCTGTCCAGTTGTGGTCAGCGTGGCGACCTGTACCTGCCCGATGATGAGACTCAACGGGCCGACCCCTAGGCCCTTCAATCCATTACCACACGCAACCCACCGGGCCATCGGCCCGCCCCCGAACCGGATATCGACGGATGGATCATTTCAATTACCAGGACGGCGTTCTCTGTGCCGAGGACGTGAGTCTGCAGGCTCTGGCCGAAGCCCATGGCACGCCCCTCTACGTGTATTCCCGGGCCACGCTGGAGCGACACTGGAAGGCCTTTGACGATGCCCTGGGGGATCACCCCCATCTGGTGTGCTACGCCGTGAAGGCCAATTCCAGCCTGGCGGTGCTGAACGTGCTGGCACGTCTGGGGGCGGGTTTCGATATCGTCTCCGGTGGCGAGCTGGAGCGGGTGCTGCGGGCCGGTGGCGATCCCGGGCGCGTGGTGTTCTCGGGTGTGGGCAAGCAGGTGGGGGAGATGCGCCGGGCGCTGGAGGTGGGTATCCGCTGTTTCAACGTGGAATCGGTGGCGGAACTGGAGCGCCTGAACCGGGAGGCGGGGGCGCTGGACATGATCGCGCCGGTCTCCATCCGCGTGAATCCCGATGTGGATGCCGGTACTCACCCTTATATCTCCACCGGCCTGAAGGAGAACAAGTTCGGGGTGGATGTGGAAGATGCCCTGGATCTCTACCGCCAGGCGGCCGCTCTGCCCCATCTGAGGGTCACGGGACTGGATTGCCACATTGGTTCCCAGCTCACGTCCCTGGATCCGTTCGTGGATGCCCTGCGGCGGGTGATTCTGCTCACCCGGGCCCTGCAGGCAGAGGGTATTCAACTGGAGCACCTGGATCTGGGAGGCGGCCTGGGCATCCGTTACCAGAACGAGACGCCGCCCTCGCCGCGCGACTATGCTCAGGCGATGCTGGCGGAGCTCAAGGACACCGGCTACGAGATCCTGCTGGAGCCCGGTCGGGCCATTGCCGGTAATGCCGGGGTGCTGGTCACCCGCGTGGAGTACCTCAAGCCCACCCGCCACAAGGATTTTGCCATTGTGGATGCGGCCATGAACGATCTCATCCGCCCGGCCCTGTACGACGCCTGGATGGATATCCTGCCGGTGCGCCCCCGCAGCGGTGAAAGCCGTGAATATGATGTGGTGGGTCCTGTCTGCGAGACCGGCGACTTCCTGGGCAAGGGGCGCTCGCTGGTGCTGGAGCAGGGGGATCTGCTGGCGGTACGCTCCGCCGGTGCCTACGGTTATGTGATGAGTTCCAACTACAATACCCGGGCCCGGGCCGCCGAGGTGATGGTGGAGGGTAATCGTGCCCATGTGATCACCCGGCGCGAGACCCTGGAGGACCTGCTGGCGCGGGAGACGGTATTGCCCGGGTAGCATGAGATAATAGACAACCCATCATGACCCATAAGGAGTCCCCATGGCACGCGAGATCATCGCCACCCCCAAGGCCCCTCAGGCCATCGGCCCCTATTCACAGGCAGTGAAAACGGGCAGCACCGTGTACCTGTCGGGCCAGATCCCGCTCATCCCCGAGACCATGGAGCTGGTGGATGGGCCCATCGAGGACCAGGTGCGCCGCGTCTTCGATAACCTGTCGGCGGTGGCCGAGGCCGCGGGAGGGGATCTCAACGATATTGCCAAACTCAATATCTTTCTCACTGACCTGGGACATTTTGCCATCGTCAACGAGATCATGAGCCAGTACTTTGCCGAGCCCTATCCGGCCCGCGCCGCCATCGGCGTGGCCAGCCTGCCCAAGGGCGCGCAGGTGGAGATGGATGCCATCATGGTCCTGGAGTAAGCCTGACTCCCCCACGCAACGGACGCACCCATGACTGAACCCATCACCGCCCTCAAGGGCGTGGGTCCGAAGATGGCTGCCCGGCTGGAGCGCCTGGGCATCGCCACCGTCACCGACCTGCTGTTCCACCTGCCGGCCCGCTATCAGGATCGCACCCGCCTCGTGCCCATCGGCAGCCTGCGGCCCGGGGACGAGGGGGTGGTGGAAGGGGAGGTGGATCACACCGAGGTGGTGGCCCGTTCCCGGCGCATGCTGCTGGTGCATCTGGGCGATGGCACCGGTGGGGTCACCCTGAGGTTCTTCCATTTCTCCGGTGCCCAGCAGCAGGCCATGGCCCGGGGCACGCGCCTGCGCTGTTTTGGCGAGGCCCGCATGGGTAAGGCGGGCATGGAGCTGGTGCATCCCGAGTACCGCATCCTGCGTGAGGGCGAGGCGGTGGTGGAAGAATCCCTCACGCCCATCTATCCCACCACCGAGGGCCTGCATCAGATGAGCCTGCGCCGGCTCACCGATGAAGCCCTGGCTCGCCTGGACCGGATCCCGGAGTGGCTGCCGCCGCCTATCCTCGATTCGGCGGGCCTGCCGGATCTGGTCACGGCCCTGCGTACCGTGCACCGCCCGCCCCCGGATGCCCCCGTGTCCAGCCTGCTGGAAGGCTGTCATCCGGCTCAGCGGCGCCTGGCCTTCGAGGAACTGGTGGCTCATCACCTGAGCCTGGGGCGCGTCAGGGCGCGGACCACGGATCAGCCCGCCCCTCCGGTGCGGGTGGCCGGCCAACTCCTGCAGCGATTACTGGACAGCCTGCCGTTCCCGCTCACCGGGGCTCAGCAGCGGGTGATCCGTGAACTGGTCACTGACATGGCCCGACCCCATCCCATGTTGCGTCTGGTGCAGGGGGACGTGGGGGCGGGCAAGACCCTGGTGGCCGTGGCCGCCTGTCTGCATGCGGTGGAGGCGGGTTATCAGGCGGCGGTGATGGCGCCCACGGAGATTCTGGCCGAACAGCATCACCGCAACTTCAAGGCCCTGCTGGAGCCCCTGGGCGTTGAGGTGGCCTGGTTTTCCGGCAAGCAGGGGGCACGCTCCCGCCGCGAAGCCAGCGAGGCGCTGGCCTCCGGGCGGGCCGCCGTGGCGGTGGGCACCCATGCCCTGTTCCAGGGGGACGTGACTTTCCGGGATCTGGCCCTGGTGGTGGTGGATGAGCAGCATCGTTTCGGGGTGCACCAGCGCATGGCCCTTAGGGAGAAGGGTGCCCGGGACGGGCGTCTGCCCCACCAGTTGATCATGACGGCCACGCCCATCCCCCGCACCCTGGCCATGACCGCCTATGCGGACCTGGACTATTCCGTCATCGACGAACTGCCGCCGGGGCGCACGCCCATCAAGACCGTGGCTCTGAGTGATGACCGGCGCGATGAGGTGGTGCAGCGCATTCACCACGCCATTGGCGAGGGGCGCCAGGCCTATTGGGTGTGTACCCTGGTGGAGGAATCCGATGTGCTGCA
This sequence comes from Ectothiorhodospira sp. BSL-9, assembly GCF_001632845.1. Classification (NCBI taxonomy): domain Bacteria; kingdom Pseudomonadati; phylum Pseudomonadota; class Gammaproteobacteria; order Chromatiales; family Ectothiorhodospiraceae; genus Ectothiorhodospira; species Ectothiorhodospira sp. BSL-9. The sequence continues at coordinate 1,140,570 of NZ_CP011994.1, forward strand.
GGCCCAGGCGGCGGAGGATACCCATGCCCAGCTGGAGGAGGCCCTGGAGGGCATCCGTGTGGGGTTGGTGCACGGGCGCATGAAGCCCCGGGACAAGGAGGCGGTGATGGCCCGGTTCAAGGCCGGGGAGGTGCAGTTGCTGGTGGCCACCACGGTGATCGAGGTGGGCGTGGATGTGCCCAATGCGTCACTGATGATCATCGAGAATGCCGAGCGTCTGGGCCTGGCCCAGCTGCATCAGTTGCGGGGGCGCGTGGGGCGCGGCGAGGCGGCCAGTGCCTGTGTGCTCATGTATCACCCGCCCCTGTCCCAGACGGCCCACCGGCGTCTGGAGGCGTTGCGTAACAGCACTGATGGCTTCGAGATCGCCCGCATCGACCTGGATCTGCGCGGCCCCGGCGAGGTGCTGGGGACGCGTCAGACCGGGATGATGCAGTTTCGCATCGCCGACATCGTCCGTGATCAGGACATGCTGGAGGACGTGAAGATCGCCGCCACCCGCCTCACCGCCGAACACCCGGACCATGTGGACCCGCTGATCGACCGCTGGCTGACCGGCTCCCAGGAGTACGGCCGTGTGGGTTGAGGCGCCGCGCCGCCCCATGGACGGCGCGGCCTGGGGCGGCAGGGGTCAGAAGCGGTAGGTCACGCCCAGGCTCACGACCGGGTAGTACTTGAAGTCGTCCAGATCGTCCTGGAGTTCTTCCTGCTCCCTACGCACGTCTTGGTCGAATTCGTCTTGAAGGGCAGGGTCGTTGACCCGCCCCTTAAGGCTGACATCCGGTGACCCCGTGAACATCACACCCGCGTCAAAGGCAAAGGACCAGCGCCCACCCTGGACCGCATTGCCATAACCAATGCCCAGGTAGGGGGCAAAGCTGCGCCAGTCAATGGTGGCATCCAGCGAGCCTTGATAAGGGCCGTCATCGCCAATATCAAGCTCACCCTGGGCCTTACCGGTCAGCTCATTGCCGTTGTAATACGCCCCGGCACTCAAGCGGAAACCGCCATTGAACGGATGCCAATCCGCCAGCAGCGCAGCGCTGCGCAGCTTGAGATCGGCGTCGTAGTCCACATCGGTCTCCTCCACATCGGTGCTGTAGGTGAAGCCGTACAGCCCGCCGCGCAGATTCACGTTCTCGCGCAGGCCGTAGGTGCCTTCCAGGCCCAGGCCCGTGGTCCCCACCTTGGCCCCCAGGGCGAAGGAGCCCGCCTGTGCCGCCCCCCCGGCGGTCAGCAGCCCTACGGACATCACGACAACGGCGAGTTTGATCGACTTCCTGTTCATGCTGTGTTCCCCCCAAAAAGCTGAAGATAAAGATCGAATTGAACAAAACCCTGCTGGCAGTGGACCAATACGGGAAATCGGCCACTGTACAACTGTGTTCAGTGTAAGGTCCGGATGACGCAGGGGGTCCCCGTCCGTCGGTGATATGAACGCGCTTCTCGGCCGGGGGCGCGCGTGCGGCGGGTCCCCAGCAGATGGACGACCCGGGATTCCCCGTCTTGCTCACTCACTCACGAAAGGAGACTCTTCATGCAATTGAATCTCAACGAGCTGCTCTTCGGCGGCCAGACGCCAGCCTCCATGGCCACGGATGCGGGCATGACCGTGCTGCGGGTGGCGGCGGGGCTGATGATGGCGTTCGGGCACGGGCTGGGCAAGCTGCCCCCTTCACCGGGGTTCGTGGGCATGGTGGAAGGGCTTGGATTCCACTCGCCCGAACTCTTTGCCTGGATGGCCGGGCTGGCCGAGGGGATCGGCGGGTTGCTGCTGGCCGCCGGTTTGCTGACGCGGGTCTCTGCGGTGGCCATCCTGGGGGCCATGATGGTGGCAGCCTTCATGGCCCATGGAGGTGATCCGCTGTTTGCCACCGCTGGCCCAAGCAAGGAGTTGGCCCTGCTATATGCCGCTGTGATGGTGCCCTTCCTGTTCGCCGGCTCCGGCCGCTATGGGGTGGACTCCATGTTCCGCCGTCAGGAAGGCTGATCGGCAGGGATTTGAATCCGGGCGGCCCCGCACGAGTATGATGTCTGGGGCCGCCCGTTCCCCCCAACTTTCCCCGCAGCTGTCATACTTTCATCATACTGTCATCTTCCTCGGTCTTAATGTTGCCCCTGATATCCATTGATCCGGAGCCCCATGAAACAAGCCCTGGCAGCCCAACCCGCCTCCCGCGCCGTCCGTCACCTGGCCAGGACCTATCTGGATCAGGCCCAGGCGGCCTGCGACCGGCTGGATGACCCCGCAGACACCGAGGCACTGCACGATTTTCGGGTGGCGCTGCGGCGCCTGCGCAGTCTGCTCAAGGCCCACAAGGGCTATGCAAAGCAATGGTTGTCCAAAAAACTTCGCCAGCGCGCCAAGGACCTGGCATCCAGTACCGGGCTGGCGCGGGATACCGAGGTTCAGCTGGCCTGGCTCATGACGCAGCAGGATCGCATCAAGTCCCATCAGCGCCCGGGTTTTCTGTGGATGAAGGAGCGTTTGCAGGATCGCCTTGGTGATGAATACGCGGATATCCGGCAGGCAACACCATCTGCCTTCAAGCGTTTCCGCAAGCGCATGAATGAGCGACTGGATCTGGACAAGGACGATGACGCACCGCCGTTCGGTCGGGTCACGGCCCTGCGCCTGACGGAGGCCGCCGAGGATTTCCGTGCTCACCTGGACCAGATGAAGACGGGGGTCGCCCAGGACGAGGTGCATCAGGCACGCATTGCCGGCAAGCGTCTGCGCTATCTGCTGGAACCGGTGGCCAGGGAACTGGAGGGTGGCAAGGACCTCATCAAGGAACTCAAGGAGATGCAGGACCTCATGGGCGAGGTTCATGACATCCAGGTGTTTGCCGAGGAACTGGCCCAGGCCTCCGAGGAGGCCGGAGCCGAGCGCATGCGGCGGATGGTGGAACTCTCCCTGGCGCGCGGTCAGGACGATCCGGATCTGCAGGCAGCCCGGCGCACCGACGAACGGGCGGGCCTGATGAGCCTGGCCCGGCAGCTCCATGATCGCCAGGAACACCTCATGTCGAGACTGACCGCCAAACTGGAGGATGGCGAGGCCGAGCGCTTCCTGGCGCATCTGGAACAGACGGCAGAGCAGCTTGATGTGCTGGCGTACCCGGAGGGCTGACCTCGGGGGCTGGGCCCTGGCGGCAAGCAATCCTCCGCATTTCGCCTGCAATTTTCGTCCATTGACTTCAACCGAATCCGTCAATCCGTAATAATCCGCACCCGGTCTATGCTATCTTCCGAATCGGGCTTGACCGGCGGGGACATGGCAGTCTGTCCGGATGGCCCACGTTTCAAACCATCCAGAAGAACGGGAGACCGGAACGGTCCCCAGACTCCCAGGAGGAGTTTTGCCATGCTAAAAAGTTGTATGCGTTGGGCGGGTGTGGCCGCCCTGAGCTGTGCGATGGCCCTGGGCGGTGCCGTATCCGCCGACGATCGCTCCGATTGGCCGCGTTCGGCCAACGTAGGCACCGCCTCTCAGGGTGGAACCTACTTTATCTACGGTGCCGGCTGGGCAGGACTGGTTGACGAAGCAACCGGTGTCAACATGTCCGCCGAGGTGACCGGTGGCCCCGCCCAGAACATGGTGCTGGTGCATCAGGGCCAGCTGCATTTCGGGATGACCACCATGGGACCGGCCTTTGAAGGTTGGCACGGCCAGTTGCAGGTGGCCCGCGGGCTTGAGACCCGCAATGTGCGTGCCATGTTCCCCATGTATCAGACCCCGCTGCAGGTGGTGGCATTGCAGCGTTCCGGCATTGCGACCATTTCCGACCTGGATGGCAAGCGTGTGGGCGTGGGCCCCCGGGGTGGCACCGCCAGCATGTTCTGGCCGCGCTTCTTTGAGGACCTGGGTCTGAACGTGCGCGTACGCTTTGGTGGTGCCGCCGACCAGGTGGGTCAGGTACAGGACGGCATCCTGGATGCCTTCGCCTTTGCCGCTGGCGTGCCCATCTCCGCTTTCAGTCAGATCGAAGCCCAGCAGCCGGTGAACATCTTCTCCCTCAACGAGGAAGAGATTGCCCAGATGGTAGAAAACCACCCCGTGAGCCGCATCGTCATCCCCGGTGGCACCTATCGCACCGTGGAAGAAGACCAGCCCACCGTGGCTCTGTGGAACTTCGCCATTGCCAACAAGGACATGCCCGAAAGCTTCGTGTACGAAATCATGAAGACGGTGCTGGACAACAACGACCGCATGAGAAGCATCCACCGCTCCGCGGCGGAAACCTTGCCCGAGAACATGGAACACAACAGCTTCATGTGGTTCCATCCGGGCGCAGTGCGCTACTACCAGGAACGGGGCATCGAGGTGCCTGAGAACCTCATTCCGCCCGAGTACGAGAGCTGATCAGCCATCAGGATGGCATGGAAGGGTTCGGGCCGCATCATGCGGCCCGAACCCTTTGCCGCTGAACCTTACTGACGCCCCGATGACGTGCATCCGCGCCCGGCGTGTCATGTCAACATAACAGTATGCTCAGAAGAACTCTCCCATGACGAGCTCCGAAAAATCGGGCCCCGCTGAAGACAAAGACATTGTTGCCGCCGCGGCTGCCGCCGCCGAGGAAGGGACCTCGTCACAGCGTAATCTCACCCGCTGGCAATACTGGCTGCTGTTCGCGCTGGGTCTCACCTATACCAGTTTCCACCTGTTGGTCCTCAACGTCTTCCCCATGGAGACCTGGACCTTCCGGATCATCCACGTGGCTGGCGCCCTGGTGATCGGTTTCGCCATTGTCGCCGCCTGTGTACCGCCTTCTGATCAATCGCCCAGGCGACGATGGCTACTGGAGTTGCTGCCCATGGTGATCACTGTGGGTACGGCGCTCTACGCCGTGGGTGCCATCATTGCCGCCTACCTCATGCGCCATGTATGGGGGTATGACTCATGGTCCATGCCTGACTGGCTGTTCCAGAGTTTCAGCTGGACCCTGCTGGCCGCCACGGTACTGGGCATCCTTTTCGCCTGGGTCTTCAAGCCCCGTTCGGACCGCATCGGCTGGTACGACTGGTCGCTGATGGCCACCAGTCTTTCCGTGGGGGCCTACCTGGTCTTCCATCTGGAGGATCTGCAATTCCGATCCGGCGTGATGCCCACCCAGCCGGACTTCTGGGTCGCGGTGGCCGGTATCCTGCTCATCCTGGAGCTCACCCGGCGTGTGGCCGGCATGGCCCTGGTGGTGATTGCAGCCGTCTTCATCCTGTATGGATTCATCGGCCCCTGGCTACCCGGGGTGCTGGAACACGGCGGCTATGAGGCAGATCGCTTCTTCACCTATCTGTACACCGACAACGGCATTCTGGGTCCCACCACGGCCGTGTCCTCCACCTACATCATCCTGTTCATCGCCTTTGCCGCCTTCCTGCAGGCCTCCAAGGTGGGTGATTATTTCGTGAACTTCGCCTTCGCCGCCGCCGGGCGGGCCCGGGGTGGTCCGGCCAAGGTGGCCATATTCGCCAGTGGCCTGATGGGCATGATCAATGGCACCTCGGCCGGTAACGTGGTGGCCACCGGCTCCCTGACCATCCCCCTGATGAAGCGCGTGGGTTATAAGCCACGCAGTGCAGGGGCCATCGAGGCGGCGGCCTCGTCCGGCGGGCAGATCATGCCGCCAGTGATGGGGGCGGGTGCCTTCATCATGGCGGAGATCACCGGCATCCCCTATACCGAACTCATCATCGCCGCCCTGATCCCGGCGGTGCTGTACTTTGCCTCCGTCTACTTCATGGTGGATCTTGAAGCGGCCAAGACGGGGATGAAGGGGCTGCCCTCCAAGGACCTGCCCAAGGTGGGCAAGCTGTTGCGCCAGATCTACCTGTTCGCGCCCATCATCATCCTCATCGGTGCGCTCTTCATGGGGTATTCGGTGATCCGCGCCGGGACCGTCGCCCTGATGAGTGCCGTGGTGGTGAGCTGGCTCACACCCTTCCGTCTGGGGTTCGTCGGCTCTGCCAAGGCATTGGAGCTGGCGGCCCGCATGTCCATCCAGTTGATTGCCGTGTGTGCCTGTGCGGGTATCATTGTGGGCGTCATCGGCTTGACCGGGGTGGGGCTGCGCTTCTCCTCCATGCTCCTGGCGGTGGCTGACAACAGCCAGTTGCTGGCCCTGTTCTTTGCCATGGGGATCTCGGTGATCCTGGGCATGGGCATGCCCACCACCGCTGCCTATGCCGTGGCCGCCTCCGTGGTGGCACCGGGTCTCATCCAGATGGGAGTCGAGCCGCTGGTGGCGCACTTCTTTGTCTTTTACTACGCGGTGATGTCGGCCATCACCCCGCCGGTGGCCCTGGCGGCCTATGCGGGCGCGGCGATCGCCGGCTCGGAGCCCATGCGCACCTCGGTGACGGCCTTCAAGATCGGTCTGGCGGCCTTTATCGTGCCGTTCATCTTCTTCTATCACCCGGCCCTGCTCATGGTGGGTGAATGGTGGCAGATCAGCCAGAGCTTCCTGTCGGCCCTGCTGGGCGTGTTCTTGCTGGCGGCTGCGGCCCAGGGCTGGTTCTTCGGACAGGCCGGTCGCGTGGTGCGGCTCCTGTTGTTCATTGGTGCCCTGATGGCCATCTCCGGTGAATTGGTCAGCGACATCATCGGTGTGGGCCTGGCGATTGCCTTGGTGATATGGCAGCTGAAGATGGCTGGTGGGGGTGGAAAACCCTCGACAGTCGAGGCATCGTGACCATCGCGTGGGGGCTCTGATTCAGGGCCTCCCCCTTGGGTGGCGGCAAAGTGATGTGTACCGGCTTTCATCGGGAAGATGACAAGGCGGTCAACGGTGATAAGGGGGCGTCATGGGAGACAAGGCCTATCTGGTGGCGGTGACCGGGCAGTTGGTCGATGGCGTCGACCATGCCACCGCCCAGGCCAATCTGGCCCGGCTGTTCCGCATCCCCGAGGCGCGGGCGGCGGCGATGCTCTCGGGCAAGCCCGTGGTCATCAAGAAGGGTGTGGACGAGGTCACGGCCAGGCGCTATCAAGCCTCCCTCAGGGAGGCCGGCGTGCTGGCCCGGCTGATGGCCTGCGCCTCCGAGCCTGATGAGTCGCCCCCCGCCAACGTCGAACCGGATCCGCCGGCCCCCGCGTCCAGTGGCGACCTGAACGAGTCGCCCAACCCACCGGTTGCACAGGTGGAGCCTGCAGGGCCGGACTGGATACTGGCACCCGTGGGTACCGATCTCAGTGATCGCGAGGAACCACCTCCCCTGGAGGTGGATCTGTCGGAGCTGTCCCTGGCTGAACCCGGCGTCACGCTGGGCACCCCCCGGGACGACCCCCCTCTGGAGGTGGATACCAGCGATCTCACCCTGGCACCGCCCCCAAATGAAGAAGATGGGTCATCAGCAGAGGAGCCGGACAACCCCCGTCCATAACCTCAGCCCCCAATAACCAAACTTTCCCGCTCCGGCGCTTTCCAAGTGAGGCAAGCCCGCCATCCATCTCCGGGAGGTGACCCACCGTGTTCTCTTTCATGCGCAAGACCGCCATGCCTCGTCCCGATCAGGCCCTGCCCGGCCGCGACGAACCCATGCCTGTGAGCAAGCACCATGTGGTGCTCAACACCCCCATGAAACCTCCGTATCCCGAAGGCATGGAGACCGCCCTGTTCGGCATGGGCTGCTTCTGGGGGGCCGAGCGGGCCTTCTGGCAGTTGCCCGGGGTGCATGTGACCGCCGTGGGCTATGCGGGCGGCTACACGCCCAATCCCACCTACAAGGAAGTGTGCAGCGGGATGACCGGCCACAACGAGGTGGTGCAAGTGGTGTTCGATCCGCAAAGGATCAGTTATCAGGACCTGCTCAAGCTCTTCTGGCAGTCCCATGACCCCACCCAGGGCATGCGCCAGGGCAACGACGTGGGCACCCAATATCGTTCGGGGATCTACACCCATGATGACGACCAGGCTCGACAGGCTGCCGAGTCGCGGGATGTGTATCAGCAGGCTCTGAGCGCCAGAGGACGGGGCGCCATTACCACCGAGATCGTGCCGGCGCCGCCCTTCTATTTTGCCGAAGACGACCATCAGCAGTATCTGGCCAAGGTGCCGGGAGGGTATTGTGGTCTGGGCGGAACGGGGATCCCCTGGCCTCAGGCCTCCTGATCCGTCTCGTCGCTGAGGATGACGGCGCCGCGCTCGTCCACCATGGGGCGGTCGAGCACTGCGGTGGTGGCCACGTGGGGCCAGGCACCTGAGCGGGCGATGGTTCGGGTATGCCGCATCCAGATGCCAGCCAGGGCCAGTTGCAGCAGCCACTGCATGGCCCCGGCATGACCGGTGGCAGCGCCGCTATCCAGGGAGGGGGGCGTGATGGGCTCCGGGGGCAAGGGATCTTCGTCGGGCTCCCGGGGCAGTGACACGCCTTCCGGGATGTCGGCGCGCAACGGCCATAGATGCACCTGGCAACTCCACCACTCCCGATCCCCTTCGGCCCCGTTCCCCGGCGGCAGCAGGATGCCATCCAGGCTGGATGCCTCAAGGCCTGCCTGCGTCAGGGCACTGGCCAGCGCCTGGGCAAGGGCGGGATGCTCCCCTGTAGAGTCAGGTCTGGCTACCGGAGTGGGGCAGCTATCCCAACCCAGAATCCGCACGCCATCGCCGCCATCCCGCACAGGGATGAAGACCGCCGCCTCACCCGGGACGAGGCCATCCTCGCCGTCCCAGGCCAGCGGCACCTGCTGATCCACCAGGGCCAGCAGGGTGTCCGGGTCCAGCAGGCTATCCGCTCCGCCCAGAACCAATGCCCGGTCCGGATGATGGGACCATGCCTCCTCTGCATGGTCCAGGAGCGTGACGGCCGACTCATCCAGGTAAACAGGCTGCAACCGGGCCTCTGGATGGCGCAGGCCCTCCTTGCCCATCCAGTTCCAGAGTGCTTGTGGGTGCAGCCGTGAGTGTTCAACCAGGGTGGAGCGATACGGCCACAGAACCAGGGTCTGGGCGGGCAGGGGATGTTGCTCCAGTGCCCCTCTGAGCAGTGCCTGTATCCGGCTGAGGGTGTCCTGCTGACCGCCCATCGCCGGCGCCCCGCGCAACACCTGATGACGGCCGCCCGGCGAGGCCAGCGCGGCGGAGTGGGTCAGGCGTTGCTCCCTGCCAAGGGGTGTGGCGGCTGCCGCCCAGAGCGCCAGAGGATCGTTGCCGGTCGCGGCGCATAGGCGAATGTGGTCCGGGTGGAACACCAGCCTCATGAACGACCCTCTTTGACTGCAATGAATTCATGCATGCACGGCCTCCCGAGGGGATTCCGCCTGCAGCGCCTGGATGCGCCCGGCGAGCTGGCGTCGCCGTCGATACTGCCAGTGTTCCCGCGGCGCCGCTGGAGGCGCCCCCAGGGCCAGGGCAAGCCGCAACTGCAGCCCATCGGCCTCGCGCCCGGCCGTGGCCATGACATGGCGGGCCAGACTCACGGGTGTTTGTGGTGCCCCCTGCCAGAGGCGTTGGCGAGTGTGAAGGCGGGGACGCGTCTTGCGCCACCAGGCCTGGGCCATCATCTGGGGATCGGGCCCGGCGTTGCCGCGCAATGGCCGGGGCCCGCGCGGCCCCCTTGGCAGGCGCAGCCCGGAGACCGCTTCCAGGGCAGCGTGAATGTCACTCAGGTGACGGGGCTGGGCCAGGCCTGCGATCAGGGCATCCACCGCCGCCGGCGTACCGTTTAAAGCCAGCCCCCATGCCGCACCCGCATGCCGGGGCAGGGCGTCGACGAGGGTTTCCAGGGCCTCGGACAGGCCCAGCACGCCCATGAGTCGCAGTACGGCATCGCTGCTTTCCATGTCCAGCAAGTGCTGCAAGCCTTCCCGGGCAGAGATCCGGCCTCGGGCACAGGCGCCGCGCACCCACCAATACCGTGCCGCGGCACGGGCATGACATCCCGGGGTGTTCGGCTCGATCACCGGGGCACGGGGATGATCTGCCATCCAGCGCAGCCGGGCCAGAACGGTGTCGGGGTCATCGTTGGGCGAGGGTTCGGGCAGCCCGGCTGGCACGGTGTTCTGGCAGCGGGCGATTTCCCAGCAGAGCGGACGCAGGGTCGGCACCGATCCCAGCGTGGTCAGCCAGGGTCCCAGTGGTTCAGGAGGCAGGTGAATCAGCAGCCAGCGCCAGGGGTGTTGTGCATCCTCGCTCAAGGCACTGACCACGTCCTCCATGGCGGGCCGCTGCTGACTCACCCAGGTGGCGGCGCAGCGCAGGAAGTGGGCGGAGGTCGAGGCGTCGTCGGGCAGCACGGCTCCGGCATCACGGCCCAGTAACAGCCATTGCGTGAGCAGCCGTCGCTCCAGCCGCTCCAGGCTGGCGGCATCGTCCAGTGGCAGCGCCTGACGCCGACCGTGTTGATCCCACAGGGCTCGGGCCAGGTCCTCATGTTGTTTCCAGAGAGGCCGTTCCATGGCGATGCTCCCGGGTCAGTTGAAGTGGATCCGGGCCGCCAGAAAGTGCATCAGCCGCGCCATGATGCCGTGCAGTTCCCGGCCTCGCATCTCCATGCGCCCTTCGGGCTCCAGGGTCATGGCGGATTCACCGCAGCGCAGGTACAGGCCGCGCTCGGCTCGCAGATGCACATGGCCGTCACGTTCGGTCACCGCCTGGGAGGGCGGAGCCTCACCATGGCGCCGGAGACGGTCCAGGATCACCGGGCCTGTGGCTGGCTGGAGCAAGACCAGCACCCGGTCGCCGGGGCGCAGGGCGGGAGTCGATTGAGCATGGCCCATGGGGGGCAGGGTGGCGCCGTTGCAGTCCACCCAAAGGGCCTCGCCGGCCTGGGCCTGGACCACCCGGGCCAGGGCGACCTGGCTTGGGTCTGGGGTAGATGACTGAGGGGTGGGGTTCAGCGGCAAGACGTCCTTGGCCTGCATGGATGCACTCTCCCTGTGGGCGGGGCCAGGCCCCTGGATGATGGATCGGGCGATTCCCGTCGCCCGGTCGCTCAATCCTACTGGGATCGGGCCCTGGCCGACAAGTCCCGGCTGGAGTCCACCAGACCCTGGAACAGACGTCGCTGGCGGGCCTTCTGGGGCAGATACTCCGGATGCCATTGCACCCCCAGGATGAGGGGGGCGCGTCGACTCTCGATGGCCTGGACTACGCCGCTGGCCTCCCGGGCCGCCACCACCAGATCCTGGCCCAGGTCTGCCACCGCCTGATTATGCAGGGCGTTGACGGGCAGGGGGTCCTTACCGGTCAGGGCGGCGATACGCGAGCCTTCGGTGAGGGTGACCACCTTGCGTGGCAGCACGCTGCGCACCTGGGGGTGTTCACGGTAAAATCCTTCCAGATTCTGGTACAGGGTGCCGCCGCACACCACGTTCAGCAACTGCATGCCCCGGCAGATGCCCAGGATGGGCAGCCCGCGGTCCAGGGCCTCCCGGATCAGGGCCTGTTCGAGACGATCCCGGTCAGCGTCGCCGCCGTGCAGCTTGGTGTACAGCACCCTGCGCAGCAGCCACAGCAGGGGGTAGAGCACAAAGCCGAGGATGCGCTGTCGCCAGCCGGTCTCGGTGGCATCGATCTCCCGGATCAGGCTCAAGGGATCCTGACCATAGAGGCTGGGGTCCACATCCGCGCCCCCACCCACCACCAGGCCGTCCAGTTCCTGGCAGCTGCGGGGCCGCCCAGGGGTAATGTGAATGGCCTTGCCGCCGGCCCGCCGGATGGCCCACCAGGTCATGATCCAGGCAGCCACGCCGCCCCGGTCCGGCCCCGTGACGCCGATGCGGGGTCTCGCCATGGTTCAGCTCCGCAGCCAGTCGGTGACTTTTTCCACCCAGCGTTGCCCCTTGCTGGCCAGGGTCTCGGGTTCTGCCGCCAGGTATTCACGGGCCATGGCCCCCAGGCGTTGAGGGTCCGCGGCCAGGCGTTCCACCTCCACCCAGGCGTTCCAGGGCACGCTCAGATCCCAGTCCGGTTCGTCGATGCGACAGTCCGGCAGGCGGTAGTGAAAGGTGGGCCGAGGGCGGATCAGATGATGTTCCACCGGCGCCGCATCCACCTGTTCCGGGGATAGATGGGCAAACAGCGGCAGCATGTCCAGTGGCCGATTACGGGTGGGGTTGTGGGCCAGATAATCATCAATCAGGCCCGACAGGTCCGGGTGATAGCCCGACGCCAGGATCAGGCGGGGGTAGTCCTCGGGGAACGGGTCCACGAAGGGCGTGAGGCGCCGGGACAGATCCGCCTGGGAATGGCTGAGCAGCCAGTCATACAGGAGCATGAAGGCCTGAAGATGATGCAGGATGTGATCGGCATCCAGGCGCGCCAGCTCCAGGTTGATCTGCAGGCCGAAGGCGTAGAACAGGGAGCTATGGGTCCCCTTGGCCCCTTCCTGCTGCAGGCGCTGGCGCAGCCTGTCCAGTTCCGGTAGGGCATCGTGGGGGATGGGCGGGGCCACCACCTCATGGGGCACCACCAGTCCGGCCACCTGGGACAGGGCGTTCTCCAGGGCATGGGGCTCGGCGTCCCGGTCGATCTCGATGCCCATGTTTTCCAGGTAGTCCAGATATTCCCGGCGTTTGAGCAGGTCGCTGTCCAGTTCCAGGCCGAAATCACCGAATCGTGTTCCGGTTACGTGGTGTTCAAAGGGAGAGTCCTGCTGATGCACGCCCCCGAAAAGATCCACAATGGAATCGGCAATGACATCCAGCGAGATCTCCGCCATTTCCATCTCGATGCCCACGCGGCGCAACTCGCCGTCCGGGTTCTGGCTGTGGGGAAGGTGCCTGAATTCTGTCATGTGTCAGCCTGGTATTGGTTACGCCCGTTCTTCTTGGCCTGGTAAAGGGCAGTATCAGCGGCCTTTTTCAGTGCTTCCGCCGAAGCCTTGGGATGCTGCCTGGAATGGGTGGCACCGCCTGCGCTGATGGTGACATGGGGCGCCACATCCGAGTACTCATGGGTGATGCCAAGGGCGCTTATCGCGTCGATCATTCCCTCGGCCACGTGCCGGGCGCCTTGTGCGTCGGTCTCCGGCAGTAACACCACGAACTCCTCGCCCCCATAACGGGCCACCAGATCCATGGCACGCACAGGCACGCGCTCCAGGGCCTGCGCCACCCGTCTGAGACACTCATCACCGGCCCCATGGCCGTAATGGTCGTTATAGGGCTTGAACTGATCAATGTCGATCATGAGCAGGGAAAGGGATTGATTATTTCGACTCAATCGGGCCCATTCTTCTGCCAGCTTCTGGTCGAAGTAGCGCCGGTTATGTATTTCCGTCAGGCCGTCCTGCAGGGAGATCTTCTCCAGCAAGTCTGTCTTGAGCTTGAGATTCACCTGGTTGCGCACCCGGGCACGCACGACGGCCGGGCTGAAGGGCTTGGAGATATAGTCGGCGGCACCCAGGTTCAGGCCTTCCTCCTCGTCCTTCTCATGGTCCAGGGCCGTCACGAAGATCACCGGGATGGCCCGGGTGGCCTCGTTGTCCTTGAGTCGACGGCAGATCTCGTAGCCGTCCATGTCCGGCATGACGATATCCATCAGGATCAGGTCCGGAGCTTGCTTGCCCTGGGCCAGTTCCAGTGCCTTTTCGCCCCGCGTGGCGGTCAGGATCCGGTAATCCCCCTTGAGCAGGGAGGCCAATGCATGGATGTTGGTCGGTTGATCGTCGACGATCAGTACCGTCGCTCTTGTATGGGGCACATCAGACCTCAGGAAAGTTTGACGCCGGCCTGCCTGGCCAGTTGTTTGAGCAGCGCGGCCGCTCCATCATGATCGAATTGATCCACCCGTTCTGCCAGCTCCTGGGCGGCGCGTGTATCCACCTGCTGGCCCAGGTAGGACGTGACCTGACCCAGCTCCCGTTGGTCCAGCAGCTCCCCCGAGGCAAGGCATTGCAGGATATGCTGCATCGCTTGTAGCGGGGGCTGTGGGTTCGTGCCTTGAATGCCTTCAGAGCCTTGCGTTTGCGGAAGGGTGGCCAGTTGAGCCCGGACGGTGTTCAGGGCCTCCATGAAGGCACTCAGGTCGTCTTCGGGAATGGTCTTTCCCTCCTTCAGCATGGTCTCCAGGCGTCCGGCCCTGTGGGCCAGATCAAGGGCGCCGATGGTGCCCGCCAGGCCCTTGAGGGTGTGGATCATCCGCCCCGTGCGGGGGTTCTCGGGCTGATCCAGGCATCCGCATAGCTCGTCGAACTCCGCTTCCATCTGCGCTGCGAAGCGTTGCAGGGTGCGCAGATACAGGCTTATGTCGCCGTCGAAGCGCTTGAGCCCCGCCGCCAGATCGAAGGCCTTCAGTGTATCAGGCAGCTCCGCGCCTGGGGTGTCTTCGTCCCGGGGTTCGACGCAGATGCCGTCGCTTTGCAGCCACTTCTCCAGCGTGTGCAGCAGCGCCTCACTGTCGATGGGCTTGGCCAGGTGGTCGTTCATGCCGGCGGCCCGCGCCCGCTCGCGATCATCCTCCATCACGGCCGCCGACAGGGCAATGATGGGCAGGTCGGGGAACCGTTCGCGGATGTGACGGGTGGCTTCGAAGCCGTCCATGACGGGCATCTGCAGATCCATCAGCACCAGATCGATGGGGTATTGTGCCACCTGGTCCACCGCCTCGCGGCCATCATTGGCCAGGATGACCCGGACCTGGGTCTTCTTGAGCATCTCCCGGGCCACTTCCTGATTCAGGGCGTTGTCCTCCACCAGCAGGATGGTCCGACCCTGGAAGCATGGGACTTGCATCAAGTCACTAACGGATGCTTCCGTGGTTTGTTCCGCCACCGCCTTGTTCATGGCCTCCACCAGGGAACGCGGTGTGACAGGTTTGCTCAAAAAGGCGCTGAAGCGATCCGAATGGGGCACCAGATCCTCCTGGCTGTAGGCGCTGATAATCAATGCAGGAATGGTCGTCTGCTGCAGATCTCCCTGCTGGCGCAGCGCATGCAACCGATCCAGTGCCTGCAACCCATCCAGCTCGCCGGGCATCTTCCAGTCCATGAGGATGAAGTCAAAGGACATGCCGGCCCGTTCCGCCGCCCGCACGGCCTTGATCGCCGCCTCTCCGCTGTCGGCTTCCTGCGTCTGGAAACCATAGCTTTGAAGCATGTTGTTAAGCACGATCCGCGCGGTGGCATGGTCGTCCACCACCAGGACACGGGCCCCGGGTCTTATGGATTCATGTGTCGATGCCAGCCCTTGATCCGGTGACAGCGGCAGGGTGAGTTCGAAATGGAAGCTGCTGCCGGCCCCCGGGCTGGAATCCAGTTGCAACACGCCTCCCATCCTTTCCAGCAGCTTGCGACTGATCACCAGACCGAGGCCGGTGCCGCCATATTTTCGGGTGGTGGATGTGTCGACCTGTGAGAAGGCCTGGAACAGCCGTGTCTGCTGTTCTGCATCGATGCCGATACCCGTGTCGCGCACCTCGAAATGCAGGCGCGCGCCCTGCGCGTCGCGGCCCAACCGACGAATGGACAAGACCACCTGCCCCTGATCGGTGAATTTGATGGCGTTGCTGAGCAGGTTGGTGAGCACCTGCCCCAGGCGCAGGGCGTCGCCTTCGACGCTGATCGAACCCTGAGTGTCCAATTCGAACACCAGTTCGATGCCCTTGGCATCGGCCGCCGAGGCAAACAGGGTGCGCATTTGATCGAGCAGATCATCGATGCGGAAGCTATGGTTCTCCAGATCCAGCCTGCCGGCCTCGATCTTGGAATAATCCAGGATGTCGTTGATGATGCCCAGCAGCATGCGGGACGAGTCGCGTATCTTGCCCAGGTAATCCCGCTGTTTGGCGTTGAGTGACGAGCTCAGCAGCAGATCACTCAGGCCGATCACGGCGTTCATGGGCGTGCGGATTTCATGGCTCATGTTGGCCAGGAACTGACTCTTGGCAAGATTGGCCCGTTCGGCGGTCTCCTGTGCCTGCTTGATCTCGGTGAGGTCGTTGTAGACGGCCACCACTTCGCCGGAGGAAAGTTTGAACAGCGTGTTTTCGCGCCAGCCCTTGAGGTGCCCATCGTCATACTGGGAGAGGGGCAGGAATTCGCCCTGCCCGGTACGGGCCACCCGGCGCAAGGCGTCCATCAGCCCCATCTCATGGACGGCGGGGAAGCGCTCCGATAGCCGGTAACCGATGACGTCCTCACGGCATGTGTGGTCCATCTGCTCGGCGGCGGGATTGTAATCGGTGAACACGAAGTCCTGGGCATCATTTACCGGCCGGTAGACAGCCACGCCGCTACCCGTCTTCTCGAAAATCCCCCGGAAACGTTCTTTCTCGGCTTCCAGGGCCTGCTTGGCATCGACGGCCTCGGTGACATCCAGGTCGCTGCCCCGATACCCCCGGAATATCCCCTGTTCATCCATCAGCGGGAAGGCGTGGGTGGACATCCAGAGTGTTCGTCCCTGTTTGTCGTTAACGGGATTGATCAGTCCTTGCACGGTCTCGCGCCGCTCAATCATCTGGAAGGCTTTGGTCTTGAAGGCCGGCCGATGGGCTTCGGGGTAGAGTTCGTAAAAGTATTTGTGGCCCACCAACTCATCACTTGAATACCCCCAGACGGCCTCGGCTACGGGGCTCACGTAGGTAAAACACCCTTCAACATCCATTTCCCAGGTGACGTTGCGGCTATGGGCCGCCAGTTGCTGCAGCCGCTCCTCACGGTCCTTGAGTTCCTGTTGCGCCTGTTTGACGGCCGATATGTCCTGAATGATCGACCAGATGACTTCCCGCCCTTCTGCGGTGGTGGTCTTGAAGCCATGGAGCAGCACCGGGTAGCGCGTGCCGTCCTTGCGGATGTACTCCTTTTCGAAGGGGCCGTAGATGCCTGCCCGGTTCATGGACTCCAGCACCCGCTGTTCATCCGGCAGGTATTCTGATGGGGTGACCTCCCAGTAACTCAGCCGACGAAATTCCTCGGGACTGTAGCCGGCCGGCTCGTTGATGGCGGTGTTGAACTCCAGAAACTCCCCCGTATGGAAGTCGTTCATGGCGATGCCCACTGGCGAGAGTTCGAACAGGGTGCGGAACTTGGCCTCCTCCGCGGCCAGTTTGCGGTCGGCCAGGATGCGTTCGGTGATGTCCTCGTTGACCCCCACCACCCGGATGGCCTTGCCCTGGTCGTCACGGATGGCCCGAGCCAGCCCGCGCAGGCTACGGATCTGGCCGTCACTGGGGCGGCGTATCTGGATCTGCACATCAAAAGGCGTGTCGTCCTGGATCAGGGCCCGGAAGGCTGGCTGAACCCGGGACAATGATTCGGGCATCAGGGTGTGGGCCCAGTCGTCGAATCGGTGCCCGAACTGCGCTGGATCCACGCCGTAGAGCATGTACATCCGTTCATCCCAGATCAGGCGGTCCTTCTCCACGTCATAGTCCCAGATGCCCATTCCGGCGGCCTCGGTGGCCAGTTTCAGGCGGTCCTCGCTGTCATGTAGGCGCTGTTCGGCCTGCTTTCGCTGGGTGATATCCCGAAACACGGCCAGCATGCAGGGCTGCTCGCCCAGTTCCAGGAGGGTGACCGTCACGTTCACATCGATCAGGCTGCCATCCTTGCAGCGATGGCGGGTTTCAAAATCGTCCCGGCCTTGCGCCTTTATCCTCTGTATGTGCCTGGCCACCTCGGCGGGCGTTTCCAGGGCCTCGTAGTCCGTGATGCGCAGGCCAGCGAACTCTTCGGCGGTGTAGCTCAGTTGCTGGTGGGCCTTGGTATTGAACTCCAGAGTGCGGCCATCAGCCACGTCGATCAGCAGCGTGGCGTCGGGATAAAGCTCGAACAGGGTGCGAAACCGCCTTTCCTGCTCCTCCAGGGCGTTTCGGGTTTCCAGTTGTTCCGTCTGGTCCAGCAGGTAGCCACGCAGGGCCACCAGACGGCCGTCGGCGTCATATTCGGGGAAGGAGTAGTCGTAAAATCGCCGGTATTCGCCGTCCTTTCTCCTCAGGCGATACTGATGCTCCATGACCGGGGCCCGCCGGGCCAGGTAGTCAGCGATTTCCCTTTCCACACGGATAACATCCTGTTCGTGGCCCAGATGGGAAAAGCCTTGCCCACCGCTGAGCAGTTCCTCCCGGGTGAAGCCCAGGATATCCTGGGCGTTGGGGGAGACATACTTGAGGGGCCAGCCGGGTTCGGGCAACCAGACGCAGACTATCACCGGCCCACGGGAAAAGAGCTCCAGTTCCTTCTCCAGCTGACGCGCCTTCAAGGCCGCATCGCTGACATCCTGCAGCAACAGGAGGAACCCGCGACTCTGGGCCATGGGCTTGGCCTTGAGTTCCACGATGATCGGGCTGCCCTCCCGGTTGAACATCACCTCGCGCCCCGCGAACGGCTGACCATCCCGCAGGGATTCGAACACCCGACAGCGTTCCGCAGGGATCCAGCTCTGGGTATGGTCACAGTGCAGCCAGCTGGAGTCTCCATTCCTGTGGTGTGCGCAGCGAAATAAGTCCAGGGCTTTCTGCCCCAACACCTCGTCGGATGCGTAACCCAGAAGTTCCGTCGTGGCCTGGTTGATGCGCGTGATGATGCCCGCGTTGTCGATGACCATCAGACCGGCCGGCACCTCTTCGGTCAGGCTCGTCAGGGCCTGGTTGGTGTCGCTCAGTTCCTGATTGAGCTGGTCCAGTTGCTGCTGATGGTCCTTGAGCAGGTTGAACCAGCGGTTGTAATACAGGCTCACCAGCTCCTTTTGACCCACCAGGCCAGTGAAGCGACGATCGGCATCCACCACGACCACCCGCTTGATCCGGTGTTGACGGCAGAAGCGCAGTGCCTCGGAGATGGTGGTGTCCTTGCTGAGGGTCTGCAGCGGGGAGGTCATGTACTCGCCAATGGGCCGATCCAGATCGGCACTGGCATCGATGAGGTGGATCACGTCCCGCTGGGTGAGGATGCCCACGGGGATGCCCTGTTGGATCACGATGGCGGGGGTGAAGTGATCCCGGTCCATGCGCTGCATCACCTGGCGCACGGGCTGGTTCTCCTCCACGGTGAGGGGCTGCAGGCCGTGGATCAGTTGCCCCAGGCTCTGGCTTTCAGCCAGCACTTCCGGGTCCAGGCTGCAGGCCAGGTCGCTGTAGCTGACAATGCCTTTCAAGACCCCCTCTGCATCGACCAGGCAGATGTGCTCGGCCTCGTTGCGGATGGCCTTGAGTCCCTCCAGCACGGTCTCTTCGGGGTTCAGGATGGCCGGCGCAGGGAGCTGCAGATCCCCCAGGGGGGTGGACAGCGGCACACCCTGGATCTGCAGCTTCAGCAGCAGGCTGGAGAGCAGCAGGCGATAGTCATCGCCGAGGGTGACCACCACATCACGGATATTGTGCCGCCGCATGCTGTGCACCGCCTCTGTCAGGGTGGCGGTCGCTGGTAGGGTGATCACCCTGGCTGTGGCGATGCTGCGAAGCTTCGGGAAGAACATTCTCACCTCGGTGGAATTCGACGGCGACAGGTCTTGATGTTACCAAGCCCGGGCGCCGAGGTGAGACCCGCGCAGCCCGGTCTGCGGTGGGTTATTTGCAATGGCGGTGGAGGGCGGTATCGTGAATACCATGACGAACGGGAGTTCGTCCCAAAGGAGCATGCCATGGGACCCGCTGGCAAGGGTCGTGATACCCGTCACTGGAAAACGTCACCTGGTCCGATTCATGTCGCTGGGCGACGCCTCTGGCGCGGCCTGGGTCTGCGCCCCCGGCTGCTGATGGCCTTTTTGCTGGTGGCCCTGATTCCCATGGGACTGTTGTTCATGCTCCAGTACCATCATACCCGCAGCCTCACCCTGTCCTTTGCCGAGGTCGGCCTGGAGCGGGTGGCGCAGGTTCAGCAGCGTCGGCTGAACGTGGAACTCGGTCGCATGTTCGATCATATGGATCTGGTGGCCAGTCGCACGCAGATGCGCCTGAGCCTGCGGGCCTACACGCGCACCGGCGAGGACGCGCACCGGCAACTCATCGAGCGCATCCTGCAGGACGCCATCGACCCCATCGTCATGCTCGACGGGGCCTGGATCCGTGATGCACGGGGTCATCTGGTAACAGGCGTGAACCATGATGGGGGACTGGATGAGCCGGATATCCAGCCCCCGTTGCATGAGGGCTCGCAGGGCCGCCTGGATGTTTACTGGCCCGAAGGCGACACACCCATGATCTGGGTCAGCGGTCCTCTGGAACTGGATGGTGAGGAGATTGGCAGTGTGCATCTGCTGATGCGGCTGGATGACCTGAAAGCCGTGCTGGAAGATTTCCCCTATGAAGAACTGGGCGGCAAAACCCTGCTGCTGCTGGAAGAGCCCGGGCGCAAGCCTGCATTGATCGGGGGTGGTCAGCAAACGGATCTTTTCCTGTGCGAGCAACGCCGTGATTTTCCGCTCGCCTCAGGTGGCGGACCGATACGCGTGTGTGACTATCTGATGGTGGTCCTGCCGCTGGATCATGTGCCGGGCGAGGTGCTGGTCTACGCGTCGCTCGATGCATTGAAAGCGGCGCTACGGGAACAGACGCGTTTCATGTTGTGGAGCGTGCTGTTCATGCTGATGCTTGGTCTGCTCATGGCCATCGCATTCACCCGCATGATCTCGCGACCGGTGACGATGCTGACCCGGGCCACGCGGGCCTTGCGCAAGCATCGGGGCGATGTCCTGGTCAGGGAGCCCTTCTGGGGGGAGTTCACGGAACTGGCCCGCTCCTTCAATCAGGCGGCGGGCATCATTACCCGCCGCACCCATGACCTGAGTCGGGAACTGGAGGCGCGACGTCACGCACAGCATCAGCTCACCGAGCTTGCCAATACGGATGCCCTCACCGGTCTGGTGAACCGCCGGCGATTCATGGAAATCCTCGAGTCCCGGATGGAGGAAAGCCGGGAGATGGGAGGCAGCCTGACGCTCCTCTACCTGGACCTGGATGGATTCAAGCCCGTCAACGATCAGTTGGGGCATGATGCAGGCGACATCGTCCTGCAGGTGGTGGCAGAGCGTCTGCGTTACCTGGTGCGTGGCGAAGACATCGCCGCGCGCCTGGGGGGGGACGAATTTGCCCTGCTGCTCGCGGACGACAACGGGGACAGGCATGCCGATCCCCGCCGCCTGGCCAGGCGCGCCGAGGAACAGCTCTCCCTGCCCATCGAGGTCAAGGGCCGCCTGGTGAAGGTGGGTTGCAGCGTCGGCGTCGCCACAACCCGGCCCGAGGACAAGCCCCAGGACGTGCTCAACCGCGCAGATGAGGCCATGTATCAAGTGAAAAGGTCTCGTCGCGAGAGGGGTTGAGGAGGGGCCGCTCTTCCCAGCCGGGCCTCCACCCTTTACGCTTTCGCCGATGACACTCTTCTTTACCAAGATGCAGGGCCTGGGCAACGACTTCGTGGTGATCGACGGGGTGCGCCAGGCGGTTGAACTCACGCCGGAGCGGGTGCGGTTTCTGGCCCATCGCCGGCTGGGCGTGGGTTGTGATCAGGTGCTCCTGGTGGAGCCGCCCGCCGATCCCGCCAGGGCGGCCTTTCGCTACCGGATCTTCAACGCCGATGGCGGCGAGGTGGAGCAGTGTGGCAACGGCGCCCGCTGTTTTGCCGTATTCGTGCGCGATCAGGGCCTGACGGACCAGACCCTGATTCCGGTGGAGACGGCCGGGGGGCTGATCCAGCTTCAGGTGGAGGGCAATGGCGAGGTCACGGTGAACATGGGCCGGCCCCGGTTCGAGCCAGCCGAGATACCGTTTGAGGCATCTGCCATGGCACCGGTCTACGCGCTGGAAGTGGATGGGCAAACCGTGGAAATCGGTGCGGTCTCCATGGGCAACCCCCATGCGGTGCTGCGGGTGGAGGATGTTTGCAAGGCCCCGGTGGAATCCCTGGGACCCGCCATGGAGTCCCATCCGCGTTTCCCCAGGCGCGTGAATGTGGGCTTCATGGAAGTGATGGCAGGGGATCATGTGCGTCTGCGGGTGTTCGAGCGCGGGGCAGGGGAGACCCAGGCCTGCGGCACCGGTGCCTGCGCCGCCGTGGTGTCCGGGCGCAAGCGCGGCTGGCTGGACGAACGGGTGGCAGTGGATCTGCCTGGCGGGCGGCTTGTGATACAGTGGGAGGGCTGCGAAGACGCCCCGGTCTTCATGACCGGCCCCGCGACATCGGTCTTTACGGGTAACATCAAGCTATGAGCACACAAGGCAAGGGCGCGCTGGCCGAAGAGGCCTTGTCCGAGGAGGCGGTGGAGTCCTATCTGCGCGCGCATCCCGATTTCTTCGAACGTCACTTATCCCTGCTGGAGGTGTTGCGTCTGCCTCATCCCAGCGGCGCGGCCGTCTCCCTCATTGAGCGCCAGATGGCCGTGATGCGGGACAAGAATCGCGCCCTGGAGCGCAAGCTCATGGATCTGGTGCACACGGCCCGGGAGAACGAGCGCCTCAGCCAGCGCATGCACCAGCTGGCCCTGGGAGTGATGGAGGCGGAAAGCCTGGATGCCGTGCTGGCCATCACCCAGGAGCAGTTGCGCAACGAGTTCCGTGCCGACGTGGTGGTGGTGCGCCTCTGTGGCGATCCGGCACAGGGCATGCACTTCATGGCCGAGGATGACCCGGCCATGCAGAGCCTCTCCCATCTGTTCGAGCATCGCCGCCCGGTATGCGGGCGCCTGTCGGACACTCAGCTCCAGGCTCTGTTCTCCGCAGAAGATGCCCCGGGTGTGGCCTCAGCCGTGGCCGTGCCGCTGCTGGACGGCACCCAGCCCCTGGGTTTCGTGGCCCTGGGCAGCCAGGAGGCCTCACGGTTCCATCCGGGGATGGGCACGCTGTTCCTGGGTTACCTGGGCGAGATCATCTCCCACGCCATCGGGGGCCGTCTGGGGCAGGCATGAATACATCCCTGGATCCCTGGATCGATGCCTACCTGGGGCATCTGGGCCGGGAGCGGGGCTGCTCGCCGCATACCATCAGCAATTACCGCCGGGATCTTCTGGTCCTGCAGGGGCATGTACCGTTGCCGGCGTCGTCGGATCGCCGTGACTGGGCGACGGTCACTGTCCACGACATCCGCGCGCTGGTGTCGGCACTTCACCGGGGTGGCAAGGCCGGCCGCAGCCTGCAGCGGCTGCTCTCCTCGGTGCGTGGATTCTTCAATTATCTGATCCGTGAAGGTGTACTCGGGGCCAATCCCGCCCAGGGCCTGCGGGCACCGCGTACCCCCCGCAAGCTGCCCGAGGTGCTGGATGCCGAGCAGGTGGCGCGACTGGTGGAAGTGCCCGGGGACGACCTGTTGCTGGTGAGGGACCGGGCCCTGCTGGAGCTGTTCTATTCCTCCGGTCTGCGCCTGGCTGAACTTACCGACCTGAACTGCACCGATCTGGATAGGGCGGATGCCATGGTGCGAGTCACTGGCAAGGGCCGCAAGACACGCACCCTGCCGGTGGGCCGCAAGGCCCTGGAGGCCCTGGACGTCTGGCTGAAGCGTCGCGGTGAATGGGCGGCCCCGGATGAACCGGCCCTGTTCGTGAGTCGTCGCGGAGGGCGCCTTACGCCCCGCTCGGTGCAAAAGCGCATGGCCGGTCATGCCCTCACCCAGGGCCTGGAGCGACGGGTGCATCCGCACCTGCTGCGCCATTCCTTCGCCAGCCATCTGCTGGAGTCCTCCCAGGATCTGCGGGCGGTGCAGGAGTTGCTGGGGCATGCCGACATCGGCACCACCCAGATCTACACCCATCTGGACTATCAGCACCTGGCGCGGGTCTATGACGCCGCGCATCCAAGGGCGCGGCGCAAGGAAAAGGGCTGATCCTCTTCCTGGTGGGAGCGGGCCTCGCCCGCGAAGGCGGCGGCCACACGGCCTGGCCCCGGCGCTGCTGACGCAGCGCATCGCCGGCAGGCCAGCTCCCACAGGGGCGGTGCGGTTGCAGATGGGGCCACTCCGGTCTCTGGTTTGAACGGCAAGCTTGAGGCGTTTCGCCGTTCGCGGCAGAGGGCCGCCTCCAGCGGGGCGGTTGCCCATCCCTCATGGCAGCGCTTTCCGTTACAATGCCCCTTTTGAATGGCGGCACATCGGAGTCTTTCCTTGGAACAGTTTCGCGGCACCACCATCGTCAGCGTCCGTCGCAATGGCCGGGTTGCCCTGGGCGGCGACGGTCAGGTCTCCCTGGGGAACACGGTCATGAAGGGCAACGCCCGCAAGGTGCGGCGTCTGCATCATGACAAGGTCCTGGCGGGTTTCGCTGGCGGCACCGCCGATGCCTTCACCCTGTTTGAGCGCTTCGAGGGCAAGCTGGAAAAATACAGCGGCAACCTGGTGCGTGCCGCCGTGGAACTGGCCAAGGACTGGCGCACCGAGCGCAGCCTGCGCCGTCTGGAGGCCCTGCTGGCGGTGGCCGATCAGGACGCCTCGCTGATCATCTCCGGCAACGGCGATGTGATCGAGCCCGAGGAAGGCCTGATCGCCATTGGCTCCGGCGGCCCCTTCGCTCAGGCTGCGGCCCGTGCGCTGATGGAAAACACGGAACTGGAGGCCCGGGAGATCACCGAAAAGGCCTTGAACATTGCCGCCGATATCTGCATCTATACCAACCGTAACCTGAGCATGGAAGAACTGTGATGCCCGGTTGCGTTGCGTACAAACCCCAGTCCCCATGCATTATGAAGGGATGTTCCCATGTCTGAGATGACACCCAGAGAAATCGTTCAGGAGCTGGACCGCTTCATCATCGGTCAGGATCCTGCCAAACGCTCGGTGGCCATCGCCCTGCGCAATCGCTGGCGTCGTCAGCAGCTGCCGCCGGAGCTGGCCCGGGAGGTCACCCCCAAGAACATCCTCATGATCGGCCCCACCGGGGTGGGCAAGACGGAGATTGCCCGGCGCCTGGCGCGTCTGGCCAATGCCCCGTTCATCAAGGTGGAGGCCACCAAGTTCACTGAAGTGGGCTATGTGGGTCGGGATGTGGAATCCATCATCCGCGATCTGGTGGAGGCCGCGGTGAAGATGGTGCGTGAGCAGGAAATGGAAAAGATGCGCCCCCGCGCCGAAGAGGCCGCAGAAGAACGGATTCTGGACGCCCTGCTGCCGCCGCCGCGCAGCAGCGGCACCGGCTTCATGGCAGAAGAACCCCAGCCCACCCGCCAGGATAACGAGACCCGGCAGAAATTCCGCAAGCGCCTGCGCGAAGGCAAGCTGGACGACAAGGAGATCGACATCCAGGTGCAGGCCATCCCCTCCGGCGTGGAGATCATGTCGCCGCCGGGCATGGAGGACATGGCCAGTCAGCTGCAAGGCCTGTTCCAGAACCTGGGTGGCCAGCGCACCCGCACCCGCAAGCTCAAGATCAAGGAAGCCTTCAAGCTCATCACCGATGAGGAAGCCGCACGCCTGCTCAACGATGAGGACATCAAGCTGCGCGCCGTCTCCCATGTGGAGCAGAACGGCATCGTCTTCCTGGACGAGATCGACAAGGTGGTACGCAAGGGGGAATACAGTGGTGGCGACGTCTCCCGCGAGGGCGTGCAGCGCGACCTGCTGCCCCTGGTGGAGGGCTGCACCGTGACCACCAAGGTGGGCTCGGTGCATACCGACCACATCCTGTTCATTGCTTCCGGCGCCTTCCATCTCTCCAAGCCCTCGGACCTGATCCCCGAGTTGCAGGGGCGGTTGCCCATCCGGGTGGAACTGGAGGCCCTGACCGCCGCGGACTTCGTGCGTATCCTCACCGAACCCAAGGCCTCCCTCACCGAGCAATACGCCGCCCTGATGGCCACCGAAGGGGTGACCGTGGAGTTCACCGAGGATGGTGTGCACCGTCTGGCGGAGATCGCCTTCCAGGTGAACGAGCGCACCGAGAATATTGGCGCGCGGCGACTGCATACCGTGATGGAGCGGGTGGTGGAGGTCATTTCCTACGAGGCCCCCGACTGCTCCAGCCCCATCCGTATCGACGCCGAATACGTGAACCAGCGTCTGGATGATCTGGTTCAGGATGAGGATCTGAGCCGTTACATCCTCTAGGGTCCGTCACCGGTCCGGGGGTTAACCCCCTCGGCGAGGGAGTACCAGCACGATGACCACCAAGAACCGCCCCACCGACATCCGGCTGCACCAGCAGTCGCGTGTTCTGGAACTGGTTTACACGGATGGCGAGACGCATCGGCTCAGCTGCGAGTTCCTGCGGGTGCATTCGCCTTCGGCGGAGGTCACCGGCCATGGGCCGGGCCAGGAGGTGCTGCAGGTGGGCAAGGAAGACGTGAACATCACCGGCATCGAGCCGGTGGGCCATTACGGCATCAAGCTGGTGTTCTCCGATGGACACGACACCGGCATCTTCGACTGGAACTATCTTTACCACCTGGGCGTCAACCAGACCCAGTTGTGGGACAAGTACCTGGAGCGACTGGCGGCCGCAGGCCACCAGCGCAAGGGCTGATAACGGGAGCAGGCATGTCCGACGACAACACCACTGATTTCGGCTACGAACGTGTGCCGACTACGGAAAAGGCCAAACGAGTGGGGCAGGTGTTCCACTCCGTGGCTCAGCGCTACGATGTGATGAACGACCTGATGTCCATGGGCATCCATCGCGTGTGGAAGCGCTTCACCATCGAGGTGGCTGCGGCTCGCCCGGGCTGGAAGATCCTGGACCTGGCCGGTGGTACCGGTGACCTGGCCGCCAAGTTCTCGCGCATCGTCGGACCCAAGGGGCATGTGGTGCTCTGCGACATCAATGCGTCCATGCTGGAATGCGGCCGCGCCCGCCTGGTGGATGAAGGGCTGGTGGAGAATCTCAACTACGTGCAGGG
The DNA here is from genome assembly GCF_001632845.1 of Ectothiorhodospira sp. BSL-9. Classification (NCBI taxonomy): domain Bacteria; kingdom Pseudomonadati; phylum Pseudomonadota; class Gammaproteobacteria; order Chromatiales; family Ectothiorhodospiraceae; genus Ectothiorhodospira; species Ectothiorhodospira sp. BSL-9. The sequence continues at coordinate 1,167,263 of NZ_CP011994.1, forward strand.
CAATGCCGAGTGCCTGCCCTACCCGGATGACTATTTCGACCTGATCACCATTGCCTTCGGCCTGCGCAACGTGACCGACAAGAACAAGGCCCTGTCGTCCATGCTGCGGGTGCTCAAGCCCGGTGGCAAGCTGCTGGTGCTGGAGTTTTCCCAACCCACGTCCAAGGGCTTTAGCCAGATCTACGATCTGTACAGCTTCAAGGCCCTGCCGATGATGGGCAAACTGGTGGCCAACGATGCCGAAAGCTATCGCTACCTGGCAGAGAGCATCCGCATGCACCCGGACCAGGAGACCCTCAAGCAGATGATGGAAACAGCGGGTTTCGAGCGCTGCGACTACCACAACCTCACCGGGGGCGTGGTGGCGCTGCACAAGGGCTACAAGCTGTAGACACAACGGGGTTTCCTGGCGGTTCAAACGCAACCTCCCGGGAGCCTGTCCAACCCCTCACGGTCAAAGCCTCACTCGCTTGGGAGAGACGCCATGAGCTCAGCACTGACGCCGGTCACCGCCTTGCTGGAAGCGGCCATCAATCAGTACCTCTCCATGGACCCCGGCAGCCAGAGACGACTGGCGGCCCTGAAGGGGGGCGTGGTGGCGCTGCATGTGACTGGCGTGGGCGTGACCCTGTATTTCATTCCCGGCGAGGAAGACCTACAGGTCTCCGGGCAGTTCGATGGAGACCCGGACGCACACATTGCCGGCACCCCCCTGGCCCTGGCCGGTCTGCTGGCCAGCGAGCCCGCAGCCCGCATGCCCGAATCCGTCACCCTCGTGGGGGATGTGGAACTGGCGCGGCATTTCAATGACCTGCTGCGCCGGGTGGACCTGGACTGGGAGGAACTGCTGTCACGCTTCACCGGTGATCTGTTTGCCCATCGGGTCGGTGAAACGTTTCGGGAATTCGAGTCCTGGCTCAAGCGGGCACGGGAATCCTTCCGTGGCGATGTGGCCGAATACCTTCAGGAAGAAACCCAGACCCTGCCCGCCCGTTCGCAGGTGGAGTCCTTCATGGATGAAGTGGATGGTCTGCGCAGTGACGCCGACCGCCTGGAGGCGCGCATTCAGCGCCTCGAACAAGCCCGGGATCGGGCAAGATCATGAGAATCTAAATGCTGCAGCACCTGCATCCTGCCCAGCTGCTCCGGCTGCTGACCATCAACCGCGTACTCATCCGTCATGGCCTGGATGAGGTGGTACTGGCCATCCGCCTGTTCCGGCCCGTGCGTTTTCTGCTGTACATGGCGCCCTGGAACTGGTTCCGCACGGTGTCTTATGGCCGAGGCGAGCGCATTCGCCGCGCACTGGAAGATCTGGGCCCCATTTTCATCAAGTTTGGCCAGATGGTCTCCACCCGGCGCGACCTGCTGCCGGATGACATTGCCAACGAACTCTCCCGACTGCAGGACCGGGTGCCCCCGTTTCCCAACGAAGAGGCGCGGGCAATCATCGAGAAATCACTGGGTCAACCGGTGGAGACCCTGTTCGCCTCCTTCGAGGCCACCCCCATGGCGTCGGCTTCCATTGCCCAGGTGCATGGGGCGGTGCTCCACGACGGCCGTCGGGTGGTGGTCAAGGTCCTGCGTCCCAATATCGAAAAGGCCATCCGGCGCGACGTGGAATTGATGTACGTGATCGCCGAGCTGGCGGAACGCTACTGGCCCGAGGGGCGCCGCCTGCGGCCCGTGGAGGTGGTGCGCGAGTACGAACAGACCATCATCGATGAACTGGACCTGCTCAGGGAAGCCGCCAACGCCTCACAATTGCGCCGCAACTTTGAAGGCTCCGGTGTGCTCTACACCCCCGAAGTACACTGGGACTACTGCCGTCGCAACGTCATGGTGATGGAACGCATTCAGGGCGTACCCGTCTCCGACGTGGCCACACTGAAGGCCCGGGGTGTGGATCTCAAGCTGCTGGCCGAGCGGGGTGTGGAGGTCTTCTTCACCCAGGTGTTCCGCCACAACTTCTTCCACGCCGACATGCACCCGGGCAACGTCTTCATCGACGCCACCGACCCCGCCGACCCCAGCTACCTGGCGGTGGATTTTGGCATCATCGGCACCCTGTCACCCGCCGACCAACGCTACCTGGCGGAAAACTTCTACGCCTTCTTCAACCGCGACTATGCCCGTGTGGCAGAACTGCACGTGGAATCCGGCTGGGTGCCACGGGATGTGCGGGTGGCAGACCTGGAAGGGGCCATCCGCACCGTCTGCGAGCCCATCTTCGAAAAACCCCTGAAGGACATCTCCTTCGGCAACGTGCTGGTGCGCCTCTTCCAGACGGCACGGCGCTTCAACATGGAAGTACAGCCCCAGCTGGTGCTGCTGGAGAAGACCCTGCTCAACATCGAGGGCATGGGCCGCGACCTCTACCCGGAACTGGATCTGTGGCAAACGGCCCGCCCCTTCATCCAGCGCTGGATGGACGAGCAGGTGGGCGTGCGCGCCCTGGTCAAGGGGCTGCGCCGCAACCTGCCCTTCATCCTGGAAAAGACCCCCGACCTGCCGGGCCTGATCCACGAAACCCTGCGCCAGCAGGCCACCGCCGACGAGCGCCACGCCCTCCAGCAGGCCCAGTTATACCAATTGCAAAGGGAAATCCGCGCCTCCAATCGGCGCACGGTCTATGCCGTGATGGGCAGCGCCCTGGCCCTGGGCGCCGTGCTGCTCACCTCCCAGTCACCGGACATGCCCGAACTCCTCACCGTACCCTGGCCCGCCTGGGTGCTGGGCACCCTGGGGCTGGCCTTCCTGCTGGGCGCCGTCTGGAAACGCAGCGAACTGACGAACTGACGCCATCAAGCTGACGTAACCACCGCCGCAGCGTCCGGAGGGGGTATCCCTGTGGGCGGGTGTGCGCCGCATGGATGCGGCGCCCAAACCTCCATGGACGGATTCACGGCGTCCCGCCTGCAGGGATACCCCCTCCGGACGCGGTCCACGGGCACCCGCATGGACCACCTCCCGGCATCAGCAGGACAACTACCCCCGCTTCCCCTTGGGCGGAATATGCAACGGATGCCCCAGCGTCGCCAGGGCCGCCTCATGCACCGCCTCCGAGAGCGTCGGATGCGCAAACACCGTGCGTGCCAGATCCTCGCTGCAGGCCCCGAATTCCAGGGCGATCACGCACTCCGCGATCAACTCCGAAGCCCGTGAACTGATGATATGCGCCCCCAGGATGCGATCCGTCTCCGCGTGGGCCAGCAGCTTCACGAACCCCGTCGTATCCTCCATGGCCCGGGCCCGCCCCGAGGCCACGAAGGGAAACACCCCGGTGGCATAGGGAATACCCTGCTTCTTCAGATCCTGCTCCGTCCGCCCCACCCAGGCGATCTCCGGCAGGGTGTAGATCACATTGGGAATGGTGTCGTAATTCACCGCGCTGCCCATGTTGGCGATGCGCTCCGCCACCATGACACCCTCCTCGGAACCCTTGTGGGCCAGCATCGGGCCACGTACTGCATCACCAATGGCATATACCCCGGGCATGGTGGTCTCGCAATGCTCGTTCACGTGGATGGTGCCACGCTCGTTCATGGCCAGTTCCACCGGTCCGCTGACCAGGCCATCGGTCGCCGGTCGCCGACCCACGCAAACCACCAGACGATCGAAACGCTCCTCGTGCTGGCCATTCTCGTCCTCGTAGACCACCGACACCTGTCCCTTTTCCTTGTCCACCTTGGTGGCGGTCACACGGGCCGAGAGACGGATGTCCAGACCCTGCTTGCTCATGATCTTCAGGGACTCATTGGCCACCTGCTCATCGCAGAAAGACAGGAACTGGTCCTGGGCCTCCAGCATCACCACTTCGGACCCCAGGCGCCGCCACACACTGCCCAGCTCCAGACCGATCACGCCAGCACCGATCACGCCCAGGCGCTTGGGCACCTCCTTGAAGCGCAGGGCACCGGTGGAACTGACGATGTACTCCCGGTCAAACGGGGCGCAGCCCAATTCCACGGGGAACGAACCCGGGGCCAGGATCACATGCTTGGCCTGTAGCATCTGCTCCTTGCCATCATGCCCGGTGAACTTCACCTGGCGCTCCGCCTGAAGCTGCCCCTGCCCCTTGAACCACTCCACCTGATTGGCCTTGAAAAGCCCCTGGATGCCCTGGGTGAGGTTGTTCACCAGACGGTCCTTGCGGGACATCATGGCGGGCAGGTCCAGTGCCACATCGTCGCAGCGCACACCGTGGAGTTGCAGATGTTTCTGGGCGTGCTCGTAGAGTTCGGAGGACTCCAGCAGCGCCTTGGAGGGGATGCACCCCACGTTGAGGCAGGTACCGCCCAGGCGCTCCTTGCCCTCCGGATCCTGCCAACGGTCGATACAGGCCGTCTTCAGGCCCAGTTGAGCACAGCGAATGGCGCCCACATAGCCCGCCGGACCGCCGCCGATGACCACTACATCATATTCCTGCTCTGCCATGATTCTGGCTCCCGATCATTCTCGTCGATATCTGGTTTCGCCCGCCTTCGAGCGGGCGCATGGTTTCTGGCCGCGGAGCGATCACACCTCCAGCAGCAGGCGGGCCGGATCCTCCAGCATGTCCTTGATGGTGACCAGGAACTGCACGGCCTCGCGCCCGTCCACCAGGCGATGGTCGTAGGACAGGGCCAGGTACATCATGGGCCGGATCACCACCTGACCATTCTCGGCCATGGGACGCTCCTGGATGCGGTGCATGCCCAGGATGGCGCTCTGCGGTGGATTGATGATGGGGGTGGAAAGCAGCGAGCCGAACACGCCACCATTGGAAATGGTGAAGGTACCGCCGGTGAGGTCCTCCATGCTCAGATTGCCCGACTCGGCCTTCTTGCCATATTCATTGATGCTGCGCTCCACATCCGACATGGTCAGGGTGTCCGTGTCCCTGAGGATGGGTACCACCAGGCCCCGGGGAGCCGAGACGGCGATGCCGATATCGAAATAACCGTGGTAGACGATGTCCTTGCCGTCGATGGAGGCGTTCACCTCCGGGAAGCGTTTGAGGGCCTCGGTGGCGGCCTTGACGAAAAAGGACATGAAGCCCAGGCGCACGCCGTGACGCTTCTCGAAGCGATCCTTGTACTGGGCCCGCAGGTCCATGACCGGCTTCATGTTCACCTCGTTGAAGGTGGTGAGCATGGCCGCTGTTTGCTGGGCTTCCACCAGCCGTTCCGCCACCCGGGCTCGAAGGCGGGTCATGGGGACGCGCTTCTCCGTGCGCCCGCCGGCGGTACTGGTACTGGCCGTGGGTGGCGTGGAGGGCTTCTTCTCCGATGGCGCACTGGCCGGTTCGGCCTGGGTGCCCCCAGATTCGGTTTCGGGCCTGGATTGAGGCGCCGGAGCGGATGGGGTGTCCGACTCCTCCAGGTGCTTGACGACGTCCTCCTTGAGGATGCGCCCGCCCTTGCCGCTGCCCTGGATTTCCCCGGGATCCAGGTCGTGTTCATTGATCAGCTTGCGCACCGCCGGGCTCAGGGCCGGATCATCCTGAGACGGGTCCCGTGAGGAACGACTCGCGTCTTCGGCAGCCTTCTCTGTCTGCTTGTCCTTGCCGCGGTCCTTTTTGCCGGACTTCTTCTTGCCCGAATCCTTATCGCCCGAATCCTTGCCTTCACTGATCTCCACATGGCCGATCACCTGCCCGGCGGTGACCACCGATCCCTCGTCCTCGATGATGTCCCCCATGACTCCGTCTTGCGGCGCGGGGACTTCGAGAACCACCTTGTCGGTCTCGATGTCCACCAGGATCTCATCCCTCTGCACGGCGTCACCGGGGCGCTTGTGCCAGGAGACGATGGTGGCGTCGGACACGGATTCGGGAAGTTGCGGGATCTTAACCTCTGTACTCATATCGTCTTGTCCTTATTGGTTTCGGCAACAGGGTCATGGGCGGTGGCTGTGCCGACAGTATCAATGAATGCGTCCGCTGGCGCGATGGGGTGATCGCCGCCTACGACTGACGCAGGGCGCGTTCGATCAGGGCTTCCTGCTGCTTCACGTGCACATCCAGGTGTCCCACGGCGGGCGCCGCGCTGGCGGGCCGGGTCACGTGCTGCAGATAACGGTCGGGGCCGAGCAGGGTGCGCATGTGATGCTGGCTGGAATACCAGGCCCCCTGATTGAGTGGTTCCTCCTGCACCCAGTAGAACTCCTTGGCATTGGGGAAGGCGTCCAGGGCGCGTGACAGGTCTTCCTCCGGGAACGGATAGAGCTGCTCGATGCGTAGCACGGCGATATTGTGCTTCTCTTCCTTGCGGCGGCGTTCGAGCAGGTCGTAATAGACCTTGCCAGAACACATGACGACCCGGGTAACGCCCTGGGGATCCAGATCGTCGATCTCGCCGATCACGTTCTGGAAGCGGCCCTCGGTCAGGTCCTCCAGGCTGCTTACCGCCAATTTGTGGCGCAGCAGGCTCTTGGGCGTCATGACCACCAGGGGCTTGCGGTACGGGCGTACCATCTGCCGGCGCAGCAGGTGGAAGATCTGCGAGGGGGTGGTGGGCACGCATACCTGCATGTTGTTCTGTGCGCACAGCTGCATGTAGCGCTCCAGGCGTGCCGAGGAGTGCTCGGGACCCTGCCCCTCGTAGCCATGGGGCAACAACATCACCAGGCCGCACAGACGCCCCCATTTCTGTTCGCCGGAACTGATGAACTGGTCGATGACCACCTGGGCACCGTTGGCAAAGTCCCCGAACTGGGCCTCCCACAGTGTGAGTGTGTTGGGGGTGGCGGTGGCATAGCCGTATTCAAAGGCCAGTACGGCCTCTTCGGAGAGCAGGGAGTCGATCACCAGAAAATCAGCCTGTTGCTCCGACAGATGCCGCAACGGGATCCAGCGGTCTCCGTCCTTTTGGTTGAACAGTACCGAGTGCCGGTGGAAGAACGTACCCCGGCCACTATCCTGGCCGGTGAGCCTGACCGGATAGCCGTCCGCCAGCAGAGCCGCATAGGCGCTGGTCTCGGCAAACCCCCAGTCCAGGGGCAGGGAGCCAGCGGCCATCTTGCGCCGGTCGTCCATGATCTTGGCCACCCGCGGGTGGAGCTCGAACCCCTCGGGGATATCACATATGCGCTTCCACAGGTCCCGCAGCGTATCCAGGCCCACGCGGGTCTGAGCGCTCTGGCGCCAGTCCTGGTCCAGGAAGGGCTTCCAGTCCACGGCGGACTTGTCATGGCCCTGATCGCTGCCCTCCAGCACGTAGGGCATGATGCCCTCGCCGGCGTCCAGACGGGTGCGCAGGGAGGCCTCCATGGAGCGGGCCTCATCATCGTCGATGACCCCTGCCTTTTCCAGGCGCTGGGCGTAACGGGCCCGGGTGGTGGGGCTCTCCTTGATGCGCCGGTACATGGCTGGCTGTGTCACTGCGGGCTCGTCCGCTTCGTTGTGCCCCTGTCGCCGGTAGCAGATCAGGTCGATGACCACGTCCTTCTTGAAGGTCATGCGGTAGTCCAGGGCGATCTGGGCGGCAAACATCACCATTTCCGGGTCGTCGCCGTTCACGTGCAGGATGGGAGCATTCACCATCTTGGCCACGTCGGTGCAGTAGGGGGTGGAACGGGCGTCCTTGAGGGTGCTGGTGGTGAATCCGATCTGGTTGTTGATCACCACGTGCAGCGTGCCCTTGGTGGCAAAGCCGCGGGTCTGGGACATGTTCAGGGTTTCCATGACCACACCCTGGCCGGCAAAGGCGGCATCACCATGGATCACCAAGGGCAGGACCTGGTCTCCATCCTTGTCGCCGCGCCGGTTCTGGCGTGCCCGTACCGAGCCTTCCACCACGGGGCCGACGATCTCCAGGTGGGACGGGTTGAAGGCCAGTGCCAGGTGCATGGGCCCCCCAGGGGTTTCCAGATTCGAAGAGAAACCCATGTGGTATTTCACGTCGCCGGTGCCCGGGTGGCGACGTCCGGTGCCCTCGAATTCCTGGAAGAGTTCCGCCGGGGATTTGCCCAGAATATTCACCAGCACATTGAGGCGGCCGCGGTGGGCCAGGCCCATGACGGTTTCCTTCACGCCCCGCTCGCCAGCCTGGTGGATGACCTCGTCCAGTAACGGGATCAGGCTTTCTCCGCCCTCGAGCGAGAAGCGCTTTTGACCCACGTAGCGACTGTGCAGGTAGCGCTCCAGGCCTTCGGCAGCGGTCAGGCGGTCCAGGATGTAGCGCCGGCGCGCATCGCTGAAATGGGGCTCGCCGCGCACCGACTCCAGCTTCTGCTGCAGCCAGCGCTTCTCGCCCGTGTCGGTGATATGCATGTATTCGGCGCCCATGGTCTTGCAGTAGGTGCCGTTGAGGATGCGCGTGATTTCCCTCAGTTGCGCCTCGTCGGGGCCCACCAGGGAGCCGGTGTTGAACACCGTGCCCAGGTCCTGCTCGGACAGGTCATGATGTTCCAGGGTGAGTTCCGGCAGCGGCGCCGGTTGCGACAGGCCCAAGGGATCCAGGTCTGCCTGCAGGTGCCCCAGGAAACGGAAGGCGTTGATGTACTGCAGCACCCGCACCTGTTTGCGCTCATGTTCCAGACTGCCCATGGGCAGGCCACGTCCCGGGCCCGCCTCGGCCAGCTCGCGAAACTCTTCCCGCACCTGGCTGTGGAGCACGGAGGTGTCGTCCCTGCCGCCGTGGGTGATGTCGTCGAAGTGCTGTCGCCAGATCTCCGGTACTTGATCCGGATCCTGCTGGTAGGCCTCGAAGAGTTGTTCCAGATAGGCGGCATTGCCCGCGTCCAGAAAGGAGGAGTCCCAATGGGACTGCATGTCGCGGGCTTGGCTGGGCTTGGTCATGGGCGTGTCTGTCTTTGGGCGCTGTGGGAGTGTGGGATGCCTGTATTGCGTTTTGCTCAGGATCAAGTCTCGACCTTAAACGCCGAACTGGCAAGTGGTGCGTTCCGGGAGGTCGGGGTTTTGATAAGATTCGGCCATGGATGTTTCCCCTTTGTTTGATTCCCTGAACGAGGCCCAACGCCAAGCGGTGGGCAGCCCCTCTGGTCCTATCCTGGTGCTGGCCGGTGCCGGCAGTGGCAAGACCCGCGTGCTGGTGCATCGCATCGCCTGGTTGATTCAGGCGGAGGGCCTGTCTCCCCACAGCATTCTGGCGGTCACCTTCACCAACAAGGCGGCCAGCGAGATGCGTGGGCGGCTGGAAGGCCTGCTGGGCATGCCGCCCCGGGGGCTTTGGGTAGGCACCTTTCACGGCCTGTCTCACCGCCTGTTGCGGGCCCATTGGCGCGAGGCCAGGCTGCCGGAGAACTTCCAGATCCTGGACTCGGACGATCAGTATCGCTTGGTGAAGCGCGTGCTCAAGGCCCTGGAGCTGGACGAGGCCCACTGGCCGCCGCGCAAGATGCAGTGGTTCGTCAATGGTCGCAAGGATGAGGGGGTGCGCCCGGCGCACATGCAGGACACCGGCGATCCGGTGAACCGGCAGATGATCCGCTTCTACACGGCCTACGAGCAGGCCTGTCAGCGTGCCGGTGTGGTGGATTTTGCCGAGCTCATGCTGCGCAGCCTGGAGTTGCTGCGCGACAACCCGAGCTTGCTGGAGCATTACCGCAGTCGCTTCCGCCATCTGCTGGTGGATGAGTTCCAGGATACCAACGACATCCAGTATGCCTGGCTGCGTCTGCTGGCCGGTGAGAAAACGCCGGTGTTCGCCGTGGGTGACGATGATCAGTCCATCTATGGCTGGCGAGGTGCCCGCATCGAGCACATCCAGAAGTTCACGCGGGACTTCCCCGGCGCCCTGACGGTGCGTCTGGAACAGAATTACCGCTCCACCGCCACCATCCTGGGGGCGGCCAATACCCTGATCCGTCAGAACGGCTCGCGCCTGGGCAAGGAGTTGTGGACCGACGGGTTGCAGGGGGAGCCGATCAAGCTCTACGGTGCCTTCAATGAATACGATGAGGCCCGGTTCGTGGCCGACCAGCTCCGCGGCTGGCGGGAGGGGGGTGGGGCCTGTCGTGAGGTGGCCATTCTCTATCGCTCCAACGCCCAGTCGCGGGTGCTGGAGGAAACCCTGATCCAGGCGGGCATCCCCTACCGGGTATACGGGGGGCTGCGGTTCTTCGAGCGGGCCGAGATCAAGGATGCCCTGTGCTACATGCGCCTGGTGGCGTCGCGTGACGATGACATGGCCCTGGAACGGGTGATCAATCAACCCACGCGGGGCCTGGGGGAGCGCACCGTGGCGTTGATCCGTGAACAGGCCCGGGAGCAGGGGGTGTCTTTGTGGGATGCCGCTGGCAGGCTGCTGGAGCAGGGCGCCCTGGCGGCCCGGGCCGGTAATGCCCTGAGGGGGTTCAGGGCACTGGTGGACGACATGGCTGCTGCCTGTGCGACTCTGGATCTGCATGAGCAGGTGGAGCATGTGGTCGCGCATTCGGGTCTCAAGGGTCATTACGAGGCAGAAAAAGGGGAGAAGGCTCAGGCGCGGGTGGATAACCTGGAGGAGCTGGTGAGCGCGGCCCGGGGGTTTGTCCACGATCCGGAGCGGCATGAGGACATGAGTCCGCTGACGGCGTTTTTGTCCCACGCGGCCCTGGAGGCGGGCGAGGGTGAGGCGGACGCCTGGGAGGATTGTGTTCAGTTGATGACCCTGCATTCGGCCAAGGGTCTGGAGTTTCCGCTGGTGTTCCTGGTGGGGATGGAGGAGGGCCTGTTTCCGCACCGGATGTCGCTGGAGGAGCCGGGGCGGTTGGAGGAGGAGCGGCGTCTGGCCTATGTGGGGATCACCCGGGCCTGTCGTCGGCTGGTGCTGACGTATGCGGAGAGTCGGCGTCTGCATGGTCGGGAGAGTTATAACGCGCCTTCGCGGTTCATCGCGGAGTTGCCGGAGGATCTGCTGGAGGATGTGCGCCCGCGGGCGACGCTGCGGCGACCGGTGGTGGAGCCGGTGCGAGCCAAGCGTGTGAAGGAGCCGCCGGCACAGGGGCTGGCTCTGGGCGCGCGGGTGCGGCACAGGAAGTTTGGTGAGGGTGTGATCCTGGATTCCGAGGGGCAGGGTTCTTCGGCGCGAGTGCAGGTGCGGTTTGATGGTGAGGGCACCAAGTGGCTGGTGGTGGGATATGCGAAGCTGGAGCCTGTGTCATAAGGTCGGGGTGCTGCGCCGCCCACCAGCGGCCTGCATCGTGGGGCGACGGGCATGGAGGTGCCTTCCCGGTCGTGGCTGGGGGGGTATCCCTGGCCGCGGGACGCCGTGAATACGTCCTTGTAGGCTCGACCGCCGCATCCATGCGGCGAACGCCCGCTCTCAGGGATGCCCCCCAGCCACGACCTGCATTGGGGCGGCATTGGCTACGCAGATTCCATCAAGAAGACATGTGGTGAGGTCTTTCATGCGGCGAAGAGAGTTTCTGGGTAAGGCGGGTGGTCTGGCGGCCCTGGCTTCGGCGGGGGGGCTGGCGGGCTGTGGTTCGCCGGAGGGCAACGCCAGTGACGGGGTGCGGGATACGGGGCTGCGGTTCCACTGGCGCATGGTGACTGCCTGGCCCCATGGCTCTCCGGGTCTGGGAGCGGGGGCGGATTATCTGGCCCGGGCCATCAATGAGCTCTCCGGGGGTCGTATCTCGGTGCGGGTCTTTGGGGCTGATGACCTGGTGCCGGCACTGGAGGTGTTTGATGCGGTGGCACGCGGTTCGGCGGAGATCGGCCATGGGGCGGCTCATTACTGGGATGATGTGGGCCCCGCGGCACAGTTGTTCACGTCGGTGCCCTTTGGCATGAATGCCCAGGAGACCCATGCCTGGCTTTACAAGGGCGGAGGTCTGGAGTTGTGGCGGGATCTTTACCGGCACTTCGATGTCATTCCCTTCCCCTGCGGTAATACCGGTGCCCAGATGGGGGGCTGGTTCAAGCGGGAGATCAACGATTTTGGGGATCTGGAAGGGGTGTCGATCCGCATGTCCGGGCTGGGTGCCCAGGTCATGGATCGGGCCGGGGCCCAGGTGGTCTCCCTGGCCGGTGATGACATTCTTGACGCCCTGCGAGCGGGGCATATTGAGGCGGCGGAGTGGGTGGGTCCTTATGGGGACAAGGATCTGGGTCTGCACCGGTGGGGATGGCATTACTACTACCCGGGCTGGCAGCAGCCCAGTTCACTGGTGGAGGCGCTGATCAACCGTGATGCCTACGAGGCGCTTCCACACGGGTTGCGGCAGGCGGTGACCCATGCCTGCCGGCTGGCCAGTGACCACATGCTCATGGAGTTCACGGCCCGCAACCAGCAGGCGCTGGATGCGCTGATCAATGATTATGGCGTGCCGGTGCGGCGTTTGCCGGAACCGGTGCTGGCGTCGCTGCGACGGCTGACGGATGAGGTGCTGGATGAGATGGCCGAGGAGGACAGCACTGCCCGCCGGGTGATCCGTTCCTACCGGGATTTCCAGTCGCAACTGGCGCGCTGGCGTGCGTTTACGGACCTGGATCCGTTGGCGGGCTGACGAGGGCTCGAACGTTAAAAGCTGAAGATCACCCAGGCCGGGATGAGGATCTTGGGGTCCAGTTCGTCCATCTGGGTTTCCAGGCGACCGTCACCGTCGGTGTCCACCAGGTAGTAGGCTGGGGCATTTTCCGGCTGCACACGGATCATGTACAGCTCGCCCTGGATCCGGAATTCCTCGATACGTTCGCCCTCGCGCTCAATGATGGTGACCTGTGGTTCCATCAAATCCCGCGTGACCTGAGCCGAGTCGTCCAGCAGGGGTGGGGGCGGCGGCGCCGCCTGATCCTGGGCCGACAGGGGGGTGGCCAGGCAGGCGATCAGGATCATGGGGGTGAGTGCGCGGCGTGTGGTCATAGGTCCATGAGCCTCTCGCGTTCTTCGCTGGTGGGTTCCAGACCGCCGTATTCGTAGAAGTTGAAGATGGCGTCGACGACGGACTTGGAATCATCCACCAGGGTGTAAAGGTCCAGGTCTTCCGGGCTGATGGTGCCCTCCGTGACCAGGGTATTCTCGAACCACTCCAGCAACCCCTTCCAGAAGTCCGAGCCCACCAGGATGATGGGGATGCGGCGGGTCTTGTTGGTTTGTACCAGGGTGAGGATCTCCGCCAGTTCGTCCAGGGTGCCGAAGCCACCGGGCAGGACCACATAGGCCGAGGCGTATTTGACGAACATCACCTTGCGGGAGAAGAAGTGCCGGAAGTACAGGGAGACGTCCTGATAGGCGTTGGCGGTCTGCTCATGGGGCAGATTGATGTTCAGCCCGATACTGGGAGACTTGCCACCAAACGCCCCCTTGTTGGCCGCCTCCATGATCCCGGGGCCGCCGCCGCTGACCACGGCAAAACCGGCATCGGACAGATCCCGGGCGATCTTTTCGGCCAGTTGATATGTCGGGCTCTCGGGCGGGATGCGGGCGGAGCCGAAGATGCTCACCGAAGGCTTGATCCGGGCCAGGCGCTCGAAGCCCTCCACGAACTCGCCCATGATCTGGAATATCTTCCAGCTCTCCCGGGTGAGCATGGTGTCATCCATGGGTTGCAGGCCTGGATGGGAGGCTCGCTGGTCACGCTTCATGATGTGCTCGATGTTCCATTGTTTGATTGAAGCATATCCTGTTCCCGGGTTATGGCAAACCGCATTGTTTGGTCATTTTTCCGCATCGGGCCACAATGGAGCCCCCGGTGGCGCCGGCCCCATCGACCCCGTACCCAAAGCATAGAGAACAACCCGTGACTGACAGCAAGCCCCTGGTCCTGGTGGACGGCTCGTCCTACCTGTACCGCGCCTTTCATGCCCTGCCGCCCTTGTCCAACTCCCGGGGCGAGCCCACAGGGGCCGTGCTGGGTGTGGCCAACATGCTGCGGCGGCTGATGAGTGATTATCAGCCCGATCACATGGTCGTGGTGTTCGATGCCAAGGGGCGCACCTTCCGGGACGATCTCTACGATCAGTACAAGGCCAACCGTCCACCCATGCCCGATGAACTGGCGGCCCAGGTGGACCCCCTGCACGAACTGGTGCGGGCCATGGGCATCCCCATCCTGGTGGTGCCGGGGGTGGAGGCGGACGATGTGATCGGCACCCTGGCCCGTCAGGCCCGACGGGATGGCATGGAGGTGGTGATCTCCACCGGCGACAAGGACCTGGCGCAACTGGTGGAGCCGGGCGTGACCCTGGTGAACACCATGACGGGCACGACCCTGGATGAGGCCGGCGTGAAGGAGCGCTTTGGCGTGCCACCATCGCTGATCGTGGACTACCTGAGCCTGGTGGGGGACACCTCGGACAACGTGCCCGGCGTGGACAAGGTGGGCCCCAAGACGGCGGTGAAATGGCTCGAGGCCCACGGGGATCTGGACGCCATCATGGCCCATGCCGACGACATCAAGGGCAAGGTGGGTGAGAACCTGCGCGCCAGCCTGGACAGCCTGCCCCTGTCCCGGGAACTGGTTACGGTGCGCTGTGACCTGGCGCTGGATCTGGCGCCCACGGGACTGGAACTCCAGTTACCGGAGTCCGAGACCCTGCGCGGCCTGCTGGAGCGCTTCGAATTTCGCAGCTGGCTCAAGGAATTGGGTGGCGATGCCCAGGAGGGGGAGGCGCAGCCCGAACAGGCAGGTGCCGGAGGTGATCCCGTGGAGTACGAGATCCTGCTGGAACAGGAACAGCTGGATCGCTGGCTGGAAAGGCTGCAAACGGCAGACTTGTTCGCCTTCGACACCGAGACCACCAGTCTGGACTACATGCAGGCGCAGGTGGTGGGGGTGTCCTTCTCGGTTCGCCCCGGCGAGGCGGCCTATCTGCCCCTGGCCCATGACTATGCCGATGCCCCACAACAATTGCCCCGCGAGGAAACCCTGGCCCGGCTGAAGCCCCTGCTGGAGGACCCGGGCCGGCCCAAGCTGGGGCATCACCTCAAGTACGATCGCAACGTGCTGCTCAACCACGGCATCGAGCTGCGCGGCATCGCCCACGACACCATGCTGTCGTCCTACGTGCTCAACAGCACCGCCAGCCGCCATGACATGGATACCCTGGCCGAGCGGCACCTGGGAATCCGCACCACCCATTACGAGGAGGTCGCCGGCAAGGGAGCCAAGCAGATTTCCTTCTCCCAGGTCCGCCTGGATGAGGCGGCCCCCTATGCCGCCGAGGATGCCGACGTCACCCTGCGCCTGCATGAGTACCTTTGGGGGCGGCTTCAGGGAGAGCCGGGGCAGCGTCGTATCTACGAGGACCTGGAAATCCCCCTGGTGACGGTGCTCTCGCGCATGGAGCGGGCCGGGGTGCGGGTGGATGCGGACCTGCTCTTCACCCAGAGCCATGAGCTGTCCGACCGCATGGGAGAGATCGAGCGCCAGGCCCATGAGGTGGCCGGCGGCAGTTTCAATCTGAGTTCGCCCAAGCAGATTCAGGAGATCCTGTTCGAGCGCCAGAAGCTGCCTGTGGTGCGCAAGACGCCCAAGGGGCAGCCCTCCACCGCCGAGGATGTGCTGGAACAACTGGCGGCGGATTACCCGTTGCCCCGGCTGATCCTGGAGTATCGCGGCCTGTCCAAGCTCAAATCCACCTATACCGACAAGCTGCCGGGTCGCATCGACCGTGACACGGGGCGGGTGCACACGTCCTATCATCAGGCGGTGACCAGCACCGGGCGCCTGTCCTCCTCGGAGCCCAACCTGCAGAACATCCCCGTGCGCACACCCGAGGGGCGGCGCATCCGCCAGGCCTTTGTGGCGCCCGAGGGGCGGGTGATCATGGCCGCCGACTACTCACAGATCGAATTGCGCATCATGGCCCATCTGTCCGGTGACAAGGGTCTGGTGGAGGCCTTCAGTCAGGGCATGGACATCCACCAGGCCACGGCCGCCGAGGTCTGGGGGCTGGAGACGGACCAGGTCAGCCATGAACAGCGACGTGCTGCCAAGGCCATCAACTTCGGCCTGATCTACGGCATGTCGGCCTTCGGGTTGGCCCGGCAGCTGGGCATCGAGCGGGGGGCCGCCCAGGAGTATGTGGATCGCTACTTCGCCCGCTATCCTGGCGTGAAGGCCTATATGGACGATACCCGGGAGCGGGCCAGGGAGCAGGGCTATGTGGAGACGGTCTTCGGTCGCCGCCTCTATCTGCCGGATATCAAGGCCCGCAATGCCCAGGTGCGCAATCAGGCGGAACGCCTGGCCATCAATGCCCCCATGCAGGGCACGGCGGCAGACATCATCAAGCGGGCCATGCTGGCAGTGGATGACTGGATCCAGTCATCCGGGCGGCCCCTCACCATGATCATGCAGGTGCATGACGAACTGGTGTTCGAGGTGGATGAGGGGGCCGTGGAGGCGGTGCGCGAGGAACTCAACCGGCTCATGTGTCAGGCGGCAGAGCTTGAGGTGCCGCTGGTGGTGGACGTGGGTGTGGGTGCCAATTGGGACGCGGCACACTGATCTTCGTGTACTCCCAGTGAGATGTGTTTCACGTTTTGGAACATTGATTTCCAGTGGGCACCCAGGACCAGAACTTTCCCTTGAAGGCCCTGTCTGTGAGGGTAAGCGCTCCGGATGGGGCGCTTCCCGCTTAACCCCCTGAGCGGGATGCTCTGACTCCCCCAAGTCGAGCCCAAGCCTGGCCCCGCGTCGTGAAAGCGTCGCGGGGCTTTTTTTTGGGCTTTACCTGATAAAAACACTGAACCATTGCCCCGGCGGGTAGTCACAAGGGTTAAGCGCTGCAGCCCGGCGCTTCCCGCTTACCTCCCTGAGCGGGATGGCTCGCACTCCCCCAAGTCGAGCCAACCTCTGCCCCGGACCGGCCAACCCCCAATGGCCCCCGGGGCTTTTTTTTGCCTTGACTGCCACGCATCACGGTGGTGAGGCACTCCCGCTGATGAAACTGACCTACCAGACCCCTCTCCCCTGCGGGGAGAGGTCAGTGGTTGTCGCTGAGCCTGGGTTCTTCCACGCCAATCTTACTGTTCCGGTGATTCCGAGGCCTCCGCCTCTGGCTGATCGGCCGAGAAGAGCCAGTGATCCAGCACTGAATGGGCATCATCCACGCCCTGCTTCTTGAGCGATGAGAAGGGTTGTACCGTGGCTTCCACGTCCTCGGCGCCCAAGGCGGACGCCACCTGGCGTACCGTGTCCAGGGCAGGGCCGCGCTTGAGCTTGTCGGCCTTGGTGAGAAGGACGTGCAAGGGCAGTTGCCGTTGATGGGCCCAGCCGACCATTTGCCAGTCGTGTTTCGTGAGGGGGTGGCGGATATCCATCACCAGGATCAGACCGCGCAGGCATTCGCGGCCCGCCAGGTATTGCTCCATCAAATGTCCCCAACGGCGGCGTACCGCCTCAGGCACCTTGGCGTAACCGTATCCGGGCAGGTCCACCAGGCGGTGGTCCTCGTCCAGGGCGAAGAAGTTGATGAGCTGAGTCCTGCCAGGCGTCTTGCTGGTACGCGCCAATGCCCTTTGCTGGCACAATGTATTGACGGCGCTGGACTTGCCAGAGTTGGAGCGGCCGGCGAAGGCGACTTCGCGCCCTGTTTCCGGTGGCAAGCCCTTGAGGCTGGCGGCACTGGTCAGGAACTCGGCCCGGGAGTAAACCGGGTTCATTTAGTGTCTAACTCGCTTGGCGATGATTGAGGACCACCCCTGCCTGCTTTTGCGGCGGGGGGGTGAGTGTGATATACATTGCGGCTATTTTGAGGTTGCGCCGGTCGCGTCCGGGTGCCACAGGTTACCAAAGAAAAGCGCACACTGTTTCAGGTTCAGGAGTCAACCCACAATGAAAAAACTTGTCGTAATTGCCGCTGCAACCCTGGGAATGAGTCTGTCGGCGTCGCTGCACGCCGAGCCGGGCGATCCCGAGCGCGGCCAGTCACTGTCCACCCCATGCATTGCCTGCCACCAGGCAGATGGTAACAGCGCAAACCCCGCCTGGCCGAAGATCGCCGGCAAGGACAAGGCCTATCTCTTCAAGCAGCTCATGGACTACAAGGCAGGTGACCGCAGCCACGCGCTGATGAACCCCCAGGTGGCTCAGCTCGATGAGCAGGATATGCGGGACCTGGCAGCGTTCTACGCCAGCCAGGAGGCCTCCCCGGGCCGCACCAGTGCTGATGACGAGACCCTTGCCCTGGGCAAGCAGATCTACTTTGGCGGTAACGTGAGCGAAGGCGTGGCTGCCTGTGTGGCCTGTCATGGTCCTGGCGGCAAGGGCAACCCCGCCGCGGTGTTCCCCAAGGTGGCCGCCCAGCATGGCGCCTACAGCCTGGATCAGCTCCAGCAGTTCAGCAAGGGTGAGCGCGCCAATGACCCGGGCCGGATGATGCGCAGTGTGGCCTCGCGCATGTCCGAGGAGGAAATGAAGGCGGTTTCCGAGTACATGGCGACCCTGGATCCCAAGTGATCCATGTCTGGTAGGTCCTGAAGAAGGGGTGGCTTGCGTCACCCCTTTTTTCATGGTCGGCCCAATGCGTCTGAGCGCGCTGGTATTACCCGGATCTTTTCCAGGTTTTCGTGGTCAGAGTGCCCATTCCATCCACAGAACGGGCCACATCGGTATCCCAACGGGTTTCCTCAAAGCATGAATCGCTCTCCCCAGGAATCTGCATCCCCGCGACATCCCTCCCGCCTCTCCATTCTGGTGAGCTTTCTGGGATCCATGAATCTGGCCATCACCCTCTTGGTGATTCTGGCCGTGGCCTCGGTGGTTGGCACGGTGCTGGAGCAGAACCAGCCCTTCCAGAACTATCTGATGAACTTCGGGCCGTTCTGGCACGAACTGTTCCGCACCCTCAACCTCTACAACGTCTACGCCGCGGGCTGGTTCCTGTTTGTGCTGGCCTTTCTGGTGGTCTCCACAGCCGTCTGCATCTACCGCACCACGCCGACCATGCTGCGCGACATGCGCAATTTCCGTCTGAACGTACGGGAAAAGTCCCTGCGCAGCTTTGCCCATAATGTGCAGCGCGAAACACACCCCGAGGCACCCACGCAGGTGCTGGAGCGCACCGGCAAGGTGCTGGGGGCGCGTGGCTACCGGGTTCGCCAGGTGGAGCAGCCGGATGGCACACGTCTGTTGTCGGCCATGCGCGGTAGCGGCAACCGCCTGGGCTATTTCTTCACCCATGGGGCCATCGTCATCATCTGCGTGGGTGGCCTCATCGACGGGCGCGTGCCGCTGATGCTGGCGGAGATGAGCGGCCGGCTTGTGCTGGAAACCCGGGAGATTCCCGCCTCGCAGGTGCCCGAGCAAAGTCGCCTCGGGCCCTCCAACCCCTCGTTCCGTGGGAGTGTGGAGATCCCCGAGGGTCACAGTGCCAATGTGGCCTTCATCACCATTCGCGACGGCTATGTGGTGCAGGACCTGCCCTTTCGCATCGAGGTGAAGGATTTTCGCGTGGAGCGGCACGAAACCGGCCAGGAGCGCGCCTATGAGTCCGACCTGGTCATTCATGACGACGATCTGGACGAGCCCCTGACCCGCACCATCAGCGTGAACGAGCCTCTGGTTCATCGCGGCTATGCCATCTACCAGGCCAGCTTCCGCGATGGCGGTTCCTTCCTCGACCTGAATCTGCACCACCTGGGGCGGGGCGCCCGGGACCCGCTGGCGCTGGATACGAGAGTCTACGGCAATCACGTTCAGGAACTGACCGACGGCAGCCGATACACCTTCGAGTTCACCGATCTTCAGACCCACAACATCGGCACTGTGGTGGATGGTGACGGAAACGCGGAGCGCCGTGACATGGGGCCGAGCCTGGATTACACCATCCGAGACCCCAGCGGCTCGGGCATGTTCTTCCGGGCCATGAAGAACCCAATGGAGCGGGATGGCACGAGTTTCCTGCTCATCGGCGTGCGTCATGGTACGGCGGAACCATTCCAGTATCTGTACATGCCCCAGGATCCGGGCGGGAGTGGCGTGGACCGTTTCATGCGCATGGTCTCCCTGCTCAATGACGACCAGCAGGTGGCCGAAGTGGTGGGCGAGGTAGCCGCCTCGGCCGCCCGCCAGTTCCAGGGTACTCAAGGGGAGGTTCCCCTGGACGTGGTGGAGTCCATCATGATCCGCCTCATGGACCTGTTTGTTCAGGGGGGCTACGACGCCATCGTCGCCGATATCGAGCAGCGCGCACCCCAGCAGCAGTGGGAAGCGCTCATGGACCTCTTCGGCCGGGTGGTGAACATGACCCTGCGGGAGTTGTACATGCGCGTCCTGGAGGAGGAGGGCATTGAGTCCATGACCGGCGTGGACGCCGCCTATCTGGATGACGCCCTGGTGGCCCTGGATGCCTTGCCCCATTTCGGTTCGGATTTTCTGATTACCTTCAACGATTTCGAGCATGTGCAGGCCTCGGGCCTGATGATCAGCAAGGCGCCGGGTCAGAACGTGGTCTACTTTGGCAGCCTGATGCTGATCGTGGGCATCTTCCTCATGCTGTACATGAGTCATCGACGCTGCTGGTTGATGGTCCGGCCCGCCGGGCAGGGCAGCCAGCTGGTTTTCGCTGGCACCAGCAACCGGAATATGCTGGAATTCGACGAGGAATTTGACACACTCAGTCGTCATGTGCTCGGGCAGGAGAGCCCCGGCAATGCCACCGGTCCCGGCCAGGAAGGGTCGGAGAACACACCCCGGTGATCCCCATGAATCCAATCCGGTTTAGCACGACGGGAGGTAAGAATCATGTCCGTCCCGCATGACACCATCGGGGCTGAATACCCCGGCTTTTTCAAACGCCTGTCCTTGACCGACTGGTTGTGGGCGGCCCTGGTCACGGTATCCACCGTGTTCGTCCTGGCCGTGTTCGGCGGCTACATGGATATCTACCAGGTGATCACGCTGATCATCCACGCCGCCGCAGGCATCTGGATGGGCTGGTACTGGAAGCCCTTCCGGGCTTATGCCCTGGCCGTGGGGCTTTTGAGTGTCCTTGGGGTGCTCAGTTACGGTGATTCCCTGGCGCGGGCCGAGACCAACTTCTTCCTCAAGTATCTCGTCTCCGGGCAGTCGGCCGTCATGTGGATGTGCGCCCTGCTGTTCATGTCCACGGCGGCGTACATCGCCTACCTGTTCCGCCGCGATGCCACGGGCACGGGGGGGGTGATGCCCGCGATGGTGACCGCCGCGGGCACCGGACTGCTCGGGGGTGTCCTGCTCTGGCTGGGTCAGGCGGGCATCGTGCCGGGGCTGGAATGGGTCAGCCCGCTGGCCTTTCTGGTGGCCGTTGGGGCGCTGACCGGGCCGCTGAGCCGCACCGAATTCAGTGCGCAGGTGGGTGGCGCGCTGGCCTGGGTGGCCGCCACCTTCGGCCTGGTGGGGCTGTTCGTGCGCTGGCGCGAGACCTACCTGCACGACCCCGCCTGGGGCTACATCCCGGTGAGCAACCTCTGGGAAGTGTTCGTGCTGTTCTGCGTGGTCACTGTCCTGATGTACCTCTATTACGAGGGTCGTAGCCGGAATCGGGGCATGGGTGGCTTCGTGCTGCTGCTGGTCAGTGGCGCGGTGGCCTTCCTGCTGTTCTACACCCTGGACCGTCAGGCCCACGAGGTGCAGCCCCTGGTACCGGCGCTACAGAGCTGGTGGATGAAGGTGCATGTGCCGGCCAACTTCATCGGCTACGGCGGCTTTGCCATTGCCGCCATGCTGGGCGTGGCCTACCTGATGCGGGCTCGCGGTGAGCGCCGTCGCCCCGATGGTCTGCTGGCCACTCGTCTCCCCGGGCGGCAGGTTCTTGACGATGTGATGTACAAGTCCATTGCCATCGGCTTCGCCTTCTTCACCATCGCCACGGTCCTGGGGGCCATGTGGGCCGCGGAGGCCTGGGGCGGTTACTGGTCATGGGATCCCAAGGAGGTCTGGGCCCTGATCGT
The DNA here is from genome assembly GCF_001632845.1 of Ectothiorhodospira sp. BSL-9. NCBI lineage: Bacteria > Pseudomonadati > Pseudomonadota > Gammaproteobacteria > Chromatiales > Ectothiorhodospiraceae > Ectothiorhodospira > Ectothiorhodospira sp. BSL-9. The sequence continues at coordinate 1,189,072 of NZ_CP011994.1, forward strand.
CTGGCTCAACTATGCGGCCTGGCTACACATGCGCTTCACCAAGGGATGGCGCGGAGTGCCCATGGCCTGGTGGGCCATCATCGGCTTGTTCCTCACCACTTTTGCCTTCGTGGGAGTGAACATGTTCCTCGGCGGGCTGCATTCTTACGGGGCCATCTGATCCATGGCACCGGTGCTTGCCGAGCGATACCTTGAACGGCTGGGGCTGGATCATCGTGACCAGCCCGGGATCACCCTGGACGGTCCCCTGGCTTCCAGTCTCTCCATGGGGCCGAGCACGCCGCCGGTCCAGGGTCAGCGGCTGCGCATTCTCAGCTACAACGTCCAGGTGGGCATTGCCTCGGGCCGCTTCCACCATTATCTGACCAACAGCTGGAAGCACGTCCTGCCCTACGGCGGGCGCATGGGCAACCTGGACAGCATCGCCCGGTTCATTGCCGGCTTTGATCTGGTGGGCCTGCAGGAACTGGACGCTGGCAGCCTGCGCAGCAACTTCGTCAATCTGGCCGAGTACCTGTCCCGCCAGAGCCAGCTGCCCTACTGGTACAGCCAGACCAACCGTAATCTGGGCAAGTTCGCCAAGCACAGCCTGGGGTTGTTGTCCCGCTATCAGCCCCACTCGGTGATGGAGCACCGTCTGCCCAGCCGAATCCCGGGCCGGGGGGCGCTGGAGGCCCATTTCGGGGCCGAGAGCGGCGAGGATTCCCTGGTGATCATGCTGGTGCACCTTTCCCTGGGGCGCAAGACGCGCATGCGTCAGCTGCAGTACATCGGTGAAGTCCTGCGGGATCACGAGCACGTGGTGGTGATGGGGGATCTGAACACCCCGACCCATTCAGACGAAGTGCGCCGGCTGGTGCGCAACACGCGCCTGCAGGAGCCCCTGGACAGTGCCAAGACCTACCCGAGCTGGCGACCCATGCATGCCTTCGACCACATCCTGGTCACGCCGGGCCTCGGTCTTGAACAGGTGCATGTCTATAACCTCAACTATTCCGATCACCTGCCGGTGGGCGTGGAGCTGGTCATTCCGGATTCCGTGAAGCTGGCCCAGTTCCACGCTGAGGGTCAGGCGGGCGGACACGTGAGAAGAGGCCCTGTGGGTGAACACTGATGAGGCACGCCGCAAGTGCCTGGAGACCATTCGGCAGCTGGAACAGGAACTGGATGATCGGGCAGTCCTAGAGGCCAATTTGCGGCGCCTGCTGAACCGTTTGTGCATGGCCGCCGAGGGCGGACATCCGCATCTGGACCCGATCCTCAACCGCCTGCAACTGGATGTGCAGGCGGAAGCCGCGCTCACACCGGCGCAGCTGGAGGCCTACCTGAACGAGTTGTCCGGTCTGTTGCATGACCGTGTTCGAGGGGGCATTCCGGCGGCCCACCTGTCCCCCATTGCCGGCGATGCGGCGGAGATTCGCTCCCTGGGTCTGCAACTGCTGGTGGAACTGGCCTCGCTGCCCCGACTGCAGGATGCCATGAATCGTCTGCGCCAGGAATTGCGTGTGAGCGAGCGTGTGCCCCCCTGGTCGGAATGGGTCTCCCGCGTGGCCCAGGCAGTGCATCAGTGCCTGAGCGACCTTCATCATCAGCGGGAGGAGATGGAAGACTTTCTGCAGGATATCACCCGGGAACTGGCCAGCTTCGATGGCTATCTGGCCGGCCAGGGCGACCACCTGCGTGACTCGCAACGCAACCGCGAGGCGTTCCAGGGCAACGTGGAGCGGGAGATGTCCCGACTGGATAACGGATTATCGGACGGGACCCTGGATCTTGCCCATCTCAAGGAACTGGTACGGGGGCGCATTCGGGCCATCGGCCAGCACATGGAGACCTATCGGGAACAGGAGGGCCTGCGGGACCAGGGGGCCCGCATCGAGGCCGAACGCCTGCGTCAGCGGGTGGCAGACCTGGAGCAGCAGTCAGCGCAGTTGCGCGAGGCCTTCCTTTGGCAGCAGCGCCGTGCCCACCTGGACAGCCTGTCCGGCCTGCCCAACCGTGAGGCCTTCGATGAACGCATTCGTGATGAACTGAGCCGCTGGGCCCGCCTCGGTACTCCCCTGAGCCTGGTGGTATGGGACATCGATCACTTCAAGCAGGTGAACGATACTTATGGTCATAGCGCCGGTGACCGGGTGATCACGGCCGTGGCCCACTGCCTCAAGGAGCGCGCCCGGCGCACCGACATGGTGGCCCGTTACGGAGGCGAGGAGTTCGTCATGATCCTGGTGGGCACGCCCGCCACCGAGGCATTGGCCTTCTGCGACTCTCTGCGCCAGGTAGTGGCCGATCTGGGTTTTCATTTCGACGGCGATCCGGTGGCCATCACCCTGTCCGCCGGTGTGACTGAGGCCCGGGTAGGGGATACCCCGACGACCCTGTTCGATCGTGCCGACAAGGCGCTCTATCAGGCCAAGCACCAGGGGCGCAACCGCTGCGTGCAGGGTTGACCGGCCTGGTCGGCCACTTGCCAAGCCCTTTTCGCGCTGGGTAACCTCGAAGTCTTCCACACCATCGCAGGAGGCCGACGTGACAGCCAATCCCGAACCCGTGATCTTCGGGGAAGTGCTCTTCGACTGCTTTGCAGAACGCTCCGTGCTGGGCGGCGCTCCCTTCAATGTGGCCTGGAACCTCAAGGGGCTGGGGCGCGATCCGTTGTTCATCGGCGCGGTGGGCGAGGACGAACTGGGTGTGCGGGTGCAGCAGGCCCTGTCGGCCTGGGGAATGCGCCCCGAGGGCCTGCAGGTGGAGCCGGATCACCCCACGGGGCAGGTTCAGGTCACATTGAGCGGCGGCGAGCCCCAATACGAGATTCTGGCGGATCAAGCCTACGATCATGTGGACGTGACGCACGCCCTGGGGGGGCTCCCCCGCGGCGGCATCCTCTATCACGGCAGTCTGGCGCTGCGCGAGCTGGCGTCGCGCCGGGGCCTGGAGACCCTGCGGGATCACATGGGTGCCCGGGTCTTCATGGATGTGAATCTGCGCGCACCCTGGTGGGAGCGTGAAGTGGTGCATGACCTGATGGGTCGAGCCACCTGGGTGAAGCTGAATCAGGATGAGTTGTCGGCATTGGCGCCCGAGCCTGCGGACGATCCGGAAGTGCAGGCGCGCCTGACCCTGGCCTGTTTCGATCTGGAGGCCATCATTGTCACCCGCGCTGCTGACGGGGCCATGGTACTCACGCGTGACGGTGCCGTGCACGCCATGCACGCCCCGAAGGTTGAGGGGCTCAAGGACACCGTGGGGGCAGGGGATGCCTTCAGCGCGGTCACTTTGCTGGGGTTGCTGGAGGGGTGGCCGTGGGATGTGATCCTGCATCGTGCTGCCGGGTTTGCAGCCAGGGTGTGCACCCTGCATGGGGCCACCACGGAGGATGCGGGGTTCTATGCGTCGGCTCACGACGCCTGGAGATCCCCCTAGGGGGAGAAGGCCGGGGGATGAGGGGAAGGATCGCACCCAACCCCTCTCCCCAGGGGGGAGAGGGGCTTATGACCTCAGGGATGCCACCCCAGGGCCTCGGCCCGCTTGCGGGCCACTCGGGGAATGTCCTGGGCCACGAAATGACTGTGCAGCACCTGCACACCGATCATGTGGTTGATCACGGCATCCAGCTGCACCTGGGTTGAGGGGGTGGTGTCCGGCGCATCATGCAGGTCGAACAGGGCCTGCACGCCAGCCGGGTCCAGCAGGCCCGCCTCTTTCACCGCGTCATCCGACAGATACTGATCCGCCAGCGCCCGCATGGCCGCCCACTTCTTGGGGTCGGTATGGGCCGGCGGCGCCATGAAGGCGAACTTCTCACGCTCGTACAGCACCTTGGGAAGCAGTCCCTTCATGGACTCGCGCAGCACGTATTTCTCCGTGCGTCCCTTGATACGCATGGACGGGGGCAGCTGGGTGGCGAACTCCGCCAGGTGATGATCCAGGAACGGCGGACGGGCTTCCATGGAATTGGCCATGTCCACGCGGTCGCCACCCCAGGTGAGGATCTGGCCTTCCAGCATGGTCTTGATCCACACGTACTGGGCCTTGTCCAGCGGGTGACGGCCTTCGATCATGTCCCTGTCCAGTGCGTCGGCGATGGCCCGGCCTGGCTCATAGCCTTTCACCTGCTCCCGCATGTGGGGAGCCATCAGGCCCGGGGCGTGTTCGGCGCTGGCCAGCCAGGGCTGCAGACAGGAGGGCGTGAAACCCACCAGGGCGTCCAGGGCCGGATCGTGGAGTTCGTTCTCCGCCAGCATGGCCCCCTGGAAGAGCTGATTGCTCTCCGACAGCATTTGTTGCCAGCTGGCCCGCTCGGCTGGGGACAGGGTGTCCAGGCCGTGGAGGAACATGTCCCGGCGGAAGGAGGGGTAACCGCCGAACAGCTCATCGGAGCCCTCGCCGGTGACCACCACCCGGTAGCCGGCCTTGTTTACGTGGCGGCTCATGAGCAGCTTGGCCACGCCCAGGGTGTTGTAGATGGTGCGCTCGGCGTGCCACAGGGTCTCCACCAGGTTGTCGTAGAGATGATCCGCGTTCAGGGTCATCACGTCCTGATCGGCACCCACGCTTTCGGCCATTTCGGTGGCGATGGCCGTCTCGTCGTAGTCAGCATTGTCGAAGCCGATGGTAAAGGCCTTCACCGGGGATTGCTGATGGGCCGCCGACAGGCCCAGGGTGATGCACGAGTCGATGCCACCGGAGAGGTAGCAGGCCACGGGCACGTCGGCTTCCAGGCGCAACTGCACCGCTTCCATGAGCCTGTCGCGCACGCCCTCGATGTAATAGGACTCGTCCTTTTCCTCACCCCGCTCGGACATCAGCGGGAAGTCCATGTCCCAGTAGCGGTCGTCGCGGATCTCGAACTTGCCATGACGCCGCTCAATGGTGACCACATGACCGGGCTTCACCTGGTTGATGCCCTCGAAGGCGGTCTGACCGGGCACCATGGTCTGCATCAGCTGATGATAAAGACCCCTGGCCTCGAAGCGGCGCGGCACTTCAGGGTGGGCAAACAGCACCTTGAGTTCCGAGCCGAACACCAGGGTGCCATTGACCTGGGTCCAGTACAGGGGCTTCACGCCGAAACGGTCGCGAATGAGCATCAGGCGGTCGTGCCGGCGGTCGTACAGGGCCATGCCGAATTCACCCCGCAGATGCGGCAGCATGTCCTCCAGGCCCAGGTCCTGGTACAGATGCAACACCATCTCCGAGTCACTCTTGGTGCGGAACCTGGCGCCCCGGGAGGTGAGGTCGGTGCGGATGCGCTTGTAATCGTACAACTCACCGTTCACCGCCAGCATGAGGTTGTTGTCCGGCGACATGAACGGCTGCCGGCCGCGGTTCTCATCCAGGTCGATGATGGTCAGACGGGCATGGGAGAAGCCCACGCCGCGGTCGTCCTGCACCTTGTAGCCGAAGCCGTCGGGGCCACGGTGGTACTGGATGGCCGCCATGGCCACCAGGGTTTCGGGATCCACCGGTTGATGGGGATCGGCGTGCATGACGCCGGCGATGCCGCACATAGGAAACTCCTCGTTAATGAATTCGTATCAGCTGATGCCTGGGATCGAACGGGCAGGAAGCAGGTTCAGGTGTCCATCACTTCGCTCACACGGCGCACCATGCAGGTGAGCAGGGCCATGCGCACGAACACCGCGCCCCTGGCCTGGGCGAAGTACCAGTTGTGGCGGGTGGGGTCCAGATCCGTGTCCAGCTCCTTGCCCCGGGCAAGGGGGTGCAGGATGATGGAGTCCTTCTTCAAGGGGGAGGCGGTGGAGAGTTTCAGTTCTGCGCCCATCTGCTCGAAGCTGTCACCCACCCAGGCAATGGCGTTGATGTACACCACGTCCAGGTCGGGAAGCTCCGGTTCCAGCTGGTTGGACACGCGTACCGACAGCCCTGCCTCGCTCAGTTCCTCCGCCTGACCCTCGTCGAAGGGGGCCTCCTGGTCCGTGAAGATCACCACTTCCTCAATGGCCGTGTGAAAGCGTGCCAGCAGGAGCAGCAGACTGCGCACGGTGCGCATGCGATTGGGCACGCCGATGATGCCCACGCGGATACGCTTGTGGCGGGGCAGGTCCGGGTCCAGCAGCTCGGGGCGCCACTTGAAGATGGTATACACGTCCGCCATCGCCTGGGTGGGGTGCTCGTCAATGCCGTTGCCGGCATTGACGATGGGGATGCGCAGCGCATCCAGCATGTCGTAGACGGAGCGGTCCTCGTTGTTGCGCAGGACGATCACATCGCCGTAGTTGTTGAACATCTCGGCGATGTCCTGGATGGATTCGCCCTTGGCCATGCCCGTGCTCTTGGGATCGGTGATGGACATGATGTCCCCCCCAGGCGGTGCCAGGCACTCTCGAAGGAGAGGCGTGTGCGGGTGCTGGGTTCGTAGAAGGCACTGATCAGGATCTTGCCTTGCAGCGGCAGGTGCATGAGCGCCGGTGTGCTCTCGTACTGGGCCGACAGGCGGAACAGCTGGGTGAGGGTGTCCCGGTCAAACTGCCGCGAGGACACCACGTGCCGACTGGCCAGGGCCAGCAGCGGGCCGGGATCTTCGGGGATGCTCTCTGCCAGGGCTCGGGGCCGCTCGATGCCGGCGGTACCGTCCTTGGGGCGAAGCGGCTTTTGAAGCTGCGAGTCGACTACCATGACTAATGCCTCTTTGACTGGGAAAGACAACGGTTCAATCGGCGATCCCTTCCACCTTGGAGATCTCTGCCAGGGCCTGGTCAGTACTCATCACTCGGGCGTAGCGGTCCTTCATGGTGAGTATCGTGGCCCGCTGCAGTTCGGGGGTCACCGTGGCGCTGGCGTCTTCGATCAGGGTGACGTAAAAACCCAGGTCGCACGCATCCCGAATGGCCGTGGAGACGCATTCGTTGCTGTAAACCCCCACCACGAACAGGGCGGTTATATTGAGGTTGCGCAGCACATACTCGATGTTGGTGGCCGTGAAGACGCCACTGGCCGTCTTGTTGATGATGATCTCGTCACCCTGAGGCGCCACGATCTCAAGGAAATCCGCCTCCTTGGACCCCGGCGCCGCATGCAGGCCCAGGCGCTTGTGACCCGGACCCCGGTCCCGGCCGTCCTGGGTGAGGGACTGGATGCGGGTGTGGATCACCTCCAGGCCCAGGGAGCGGAAGCCGTCCTGCAGACGGCGCACATTGGGCAGGACCGTGTTCTCCAGGCGATCGAAGTAGTAGTCCTGGGACTCGGGGGGCAGACCGGAGCGTTCCGCGTCGGCAAACACCCCCCAACCCCGGGCGGCATCCAGATATTGCAGGTCAATGCAGAGCATCGCTGCATGGTGGGTGCCCAGGGCCCGGGTCAGGGCCCGGTTGGTGATGAGGGTCTCCCGGTACTGCTCGCGCAGCGGGTCGACGTTTTCGTAGGTGGCGCTGGGTGCCGTGTTCTGGGTCTTGTTATTGCTCACTTGAGTTCCCCTCCGCTCTCGGTGGCCAGCGACAGGATGGCCTGCAGCATCAGGTTGGCCCCGCGTTCGATGTCTTCCCAGTTGGTCCACTCTGCCGCCGAATGGCTGCGCCCCTCCAGGCTGGGCACGAAGATCATCCCGGTGCGGGTGAGCGAGGCCATGATCTGGGCATCATGGGCGGCGCCGCTGGGCAGGCGAAGGTCTTTCAGGTCCAGTGCGCGCGCCTTGTCCTCCAGCAGTTGCACCAGCGCCGGGTCGCAGCGTTGCGGAGGCAATTCCGAGAGCACTTCGAACTCGAACATCAGCGAACGTCGCCGGGCCATGGTCGAGAGGGTGCGACGGAAGGCATCCGCCAGGTTGGTCAGGGTGTCCGGGTCCGTATCCCTCACGTCCAGGGAAAAGCTGGTGTAGCCGGGCACGGTATTGGCGGCACCGGGCTTGAGTTCCACGCGGCCGATGGTGGCGCGGCTGTGGGGGCTGCCGTGTTCTTCCAGAATGCGTTCGATCTCGCCGGCAAATTCGGCCAGCCCCTGGAAGGTGTCGTTGCGCATGTCCATGGGGGTGGTGCCGGCGTGATTGGTCTGCCCCTTGAGTTGCACGTCCCACTTGAACAGGCCGGTGATGGCTTCCACCACGCCGACGCTGATCTTGCCGCGATCCAGTACCGGACCCTGCTCGATGTGCAGCTCCAGATAGGCGTGGATGGAATCCCTGGGTCGACGGGCGAACAGGGCGGCATTGGCATCCAGCCCCCAGGCGGCCATGGCTTCGGTGAGGGTGATGCCATCCAGGTCCCGGGCCGCATGGATCATGGCCGGGGTCAGTTGGCCCGCCACCGCCTGAGAGCCGAACAGACCGCCGAACCGACCTTCCTCGTCGGTGAAGTTCACTACTTCCAGAGGGTGGCGCAGGGGCAGGCCCGACTCCTTCACAGTGCGCAGCACCTCCAGCCCGACGAGTACACCCAGGGCCCCATCCAGGGGGCCTCCACCCGGCACGGTGTCCAGATGGGAGCCCATCATCACGCTGGGACGCTGACCATCCCAGTCCAGGCGACCATGCAGATTGGCGGCGCCATCCTCGTAGAAGTCCAGGTCCGCCTCAAGAATGCGCTCCCGAAACCACTGACGCCCGGCGAGATCCCCTTCGCTGAAGGCCATGCGATGAATGCCGCGGTCGGCATCCCGGCCAATGGCTGAAAGGGCCTCGATGTCGTGCTGCAGGCGTTGGAAATTGATTCGGATGGGCGTCATTCAGTCCCCTCTCTGCTATGCATATGACCTTTGGATGGTACTAGGCCGGGTGGCTGCAAGGCCAGCGATGCCCCGGGTCGAGGATGGCACCGTCAATCGTCGGCGATGGGCTTGAGTGCCGCCTTTTCGTCCGGGGTTTCCATGATCTCCAGCAGATCCCCCAGGCCCGCCTCCAGGGCGGCAAGGCTTTCGGCGGGCAGCGCCTGCAGGGCCCGGTTGAGTTCACCCTGGGCCGGAGCGGGGGCGTTGTCCAGCAGGCTTTGCCCCGCTGGCGTCGTGAACAGCCGGACCACCCGCTGATCGCGACCGGCCCTGCGACGCTCCAGCAGGCCCTTGCGTTCCAGCTTGTCCAGCATGTTGGAGGCCGTCGACACGTGTATGGAGAGTCGCTGGGACAGATCTCCCACGCTCAAACCGGGCTCCAGTTGAACCTCCCAAAGGGCCCACAGCTGTGCGGCACTGACGCCGCAGTCTTCCTGGATGCGTCGGGAGTGCCCCTGCAGCGAACGGAACAGCACCCGCAGTCGCTGGATGACCGCCTGCACGCGCATCTCTTCGGCGCGAACGCCGCTGCCATGCTGTTCGGCAGGTGGGGAGTGAACTCGTGTCTGAAGGCTGGCCATGGCATGTTCTTTTTGCACAAATCCTTTTTGTACAATAGCATTAAGGCGAACAGCCCACAAATGGGCTTGCCGGTCGGCCTTGCTACACTGAGCAGGCCACGTATCACCTGCCATCCGATGCGCACCAGGGGGACACAGCATGTTGGAAGCCTTGCGGGAAAACATTACCCAACACCGGGAATTCACCTACCTGTTGCTACGTCGCTATCAGAATTTCGGGCGCGCCTTCGTGCTGCGCTCGGACCTGCAGGATGCCTTCCGGGAACTGGAGGCGGAGCATGACAGCCCACCCCCGGACACCTCGGCCCTGGCACAGATGGTGGAGGATGTGCAGGAGGCGGTGATCACTCCGCCCTGGGTCGCGTTCTCCGTGCGCCCCCGCGTAGGCCGCTGGGTCTACCTGCGCATCCATGCCGATGAGCTGGCGGTGGAGCCGCTCAGCGTGAGCGAGTTCCTGGGCTCGAAGGAGCGCATGGTGGCCCCTCACCTGGAGGAAGACCGCCCCCTGGAGTTCGACATCGGTGCCTTTCAGCGCAACTTCCCCAACATGCGCGAATCCCGATCCATCGGCCAGGGCGTGGAATTCCTCAACCGCAAGCTCTCCAGCCAATTGTTCGACGGCCAGGGCCAGGGTTTCGACAAGCTGTTCCAGTTCCTGCGGGAGCATCGCTGCAACGGCCAGCAACTGATGATCAATGATCGGGTGCGGGATGTGGATGGCCTGCGCAGGGCCATTCGCTCCGCCGAGAAGATGCTCGCCCGCAAGGACCGACAGACCCCCTGGGCAGAGGTGGCTCACGCGCTGCAGGACCTGGGCCTGGAGGCTGGCTGGGGCAAGGACGTGGGCCGGGTGATTGAAAGCCTGCAACTGCTCTCGGAGTTGCTTGAGGCGCCCTCGCCCAAGACCCTGGAGCACTTCCTGGCGCGTATCCCCATGATCTTCAGCATGCTGATCCTCTCGCCCCATGGGTTCTTCGGGCAGTCCAATGTGCTGGGGCTGCCCGACACCGGCGGGCAGGTGGTCTACATCCTGGACCAGGTGCGGGCCCTGGAGCGGGAGATGCACGACCGACTGGCCGAGCAGGGCCTGGACATCCAGCCCCGCATCCTGGTGGTGACTCGCCTCATTCCCGAGGCCCGGGGCACCACCTGCGACCAGCCCGAGGAGATGATTTCCGGCACCCAGAACGCCAAGATCCTGCGCGTGCCCTTCCGCGGCCGCGATGGCGAAGTGGTGCCCCAGTGGACTTCCCGTTTCGAGATCTGGCCTTATCTGGAGCGTTTCACCAATGACGTGGAGACCCGGGTGCGTGCGGAACTGGGAGGGCGTCCCGATCTGATCGTGGGCAACTATTCCGATGGCAATCTGGTGGCCACCCTGCTGTCGGCGCGCATGCACGTCACCCAGTGCAACATCGCCCACGCCCTGGAGAAGACCAAGTACCTGTACTCGGATCTCTACTGGAAGGAAAACGAGGAGCACTATCATTTTTCCTGCCAGTTCACCGCCGACCTCATTGCCATGAACGCGGCGGATTTCATCATCACCAGTACCTACCAGGAGATTGCTGGCACCGATCACGCCATCGGCCAGTACGAGAGTTATGGTTCGTTCACCATGCCGGACATGTATCGCGTGGTGAATGGGATTGATGTGTTCGATCCCCGATTCAACATCGTTTCACCGGGGGCGGATTCCGAGGTGTATTTCTCCCATCAGAAAGGCGAGCGGCGCATGAAGGGGCTGCATGAGGAGCTGCACGAGATGGTCTTCGGCGGCCCGCACCCGGAGGGGCGCGGCGTGCTGGCGGAACCGGACAAGCCCATCATCTTCACCATGGCCCGTCTGGACCGCATCAAGAACATCACCGGCCTGGTGTCCTGGTATGCGGCCAACCCGGAACTGCGCAAGCGGGCCAACCTGGTGGTGGTGGCCGGTTACACCGATGCCTCCCGTTCCTCCGATCGGGAGGAGCAGGAGCAGATCGCGCACATGCATCATCTGTTCGATGAATATGGTCTGGAGGACCAGGTGCGCTGGTTGGGGGTGCGCCTGGACAAGGTGCTCTGCGGCGAACTCTACCGCTATATTGCCGATCACCGCGGCGTGTTCGTGCAGCCGGCCCTGTTCGAGGCCTTTGGTCTGACGGTGATCGAGGCCATGGTGTCGGGGCTGCCCACGTTTGCCACCCTCTACGGGGGGCCGCTGGAGATCATCGAGCATGGGCATTCCGGGTATCACATCGACCCGAACCACGGGGACGAGGCAGCCGAAACCCTGATGGAATTCTTTACCCGCTGCGAGCGCGACCCGGGCCACTGGAACCGCATCTCCCAGGCCGGTATGGACCGGGTGGAGGCCCGCTACACCTGGAAACTCTATGCCGAACGCATGATGACCCTGTCCCGTATCTACGGGTTCTGGAAGTACGTCACCAACCTGGAACGGGCCGAGACCCGGCGCTATCTGGAGATGTTCTACGCCCTCCAGTACCGGCCCCTGGCGGCCCGGCTGGAGGGGTGAAACTACGAGAAAACAGGTCGGATTATGAATGCCGACATCTGAAATCTCCCAAATACTGGCCCAGAAGCGGCGGGCTGTCCGAGGTTATCCCCTCTGTAAATCGCTCTGGGGGTGCCTCAGAACCGGCTCCACTCGATCTTGAGGATCTGCCCGTCGCTCACAGTGATGGTGTAGTTCAGGTCGTTGTGGCGGTAGAACCAGGTCTCAGAGACCCGCCATTCAAGGCAGCCGCGCCTTTCCTGGCGCACGCAGGTTTCCTGGCTGCTGCGATAGCGAGGCTCGCCCATGTGCTCCAGCAGCAGCCAGGCGGGACTGCCTTCGCGGATGAGCACACCGTCGAAGCGCAGGCTGGAGGCCTGGGATGTCGTGGCCACCAGGAGCAGTAGCAGAAGTAACCATGTCCAATGCTTGAGCATATGATCGCGGGCCTTGTGACGGGGGGTCGGATGACATCATAGCAGCGGACTGCGCTGCGTCCTCACCCCCACAGCAGCGGCGAAGAACCACAGCACCGGCAGGCACCTAACGCTCATGCATCACGGTGGTGAGTCACCCCAGATGATGAAAGATACGTTACAAGCCCTTCTCCCCCTCGGGGGAGAAGGGAGTGTCTGTAGCTGACCTGGTTCTTTCACGTTAAAGACGACAGATAGTCGACTTTTGTGCGGTGCCCGGGCGGGGCAGTATGACCTTGATCCGTGATCACGGCCTTCCGCCTCTGGGAGTTTCCTGCCTGCACATGGTCATTTCAGTCGCTACGGTGTCTTTCAAGCGTCCGGTCGCTGTCCTGCGCCTGGCGATGCTGTCCATGCTTCTGCTCTTTACCGGTACCGTTCAGGCACAGCCGGTACTGAGCATCCTGCCGGAATCCACCGGCTGTGTGTCGGTGCTGACCAGTCAGGCCGGCGGCTTGTATCGGGCCTGCGGACCGGACTGGCGCTTCCGGCGTGTCGCCGGTGCGCCCGATGCGTTGCCGGTGACCCTGGCCGAGAGCAACCGTTCACTGATCCTCGGCACACGCACCGGACTCTACCAGCGTCCATTCGACCAGACCGAGTGGCAACGACTCAGCGATCAGCCCACCGGCGCGCTGGCCTGTCACGGCACCCACTGCGTGGTCCGATCCTTCGGCCAGGGGCCGCAGCGGTTATCGGATGGCCGGCTCTCCCCGCTGCAGGTCCGGCGACTTCCGGATCAGCCCCTGCAACAGTTCGTCATCGCCGGAGACGGTGCCCTGTATGGCGCCGGCATGGGCGCGGGTGTCCTGTGGCTCAAGCCCGGCAGTGATACCTGGCAGCCCGTCGGCTCCGGTCTGGGCAACGGCAACGTGCTGGCTTTGGCTTTGGCGTTGGCGGATGACGGCACCCTCCATGCCGGAACCTATGGTGGCGGCCTTTACCGTCTGCGCCCCGGTGAGTCCCGCTGGCAGCGCCTGTCGGGTCTGCAGGCCATGCAGGTGACGGCCCTGGCGGTGTCCGCCGATGGTCGCCGGGTGCTGGCCAGTGTCGGTGATGGGGTGCGGGAATCGCGGGATGGTGGCGACAACTGGCGGGCGGTGCCTGAATTGGCGGGCATCCCTGTGCTCAGCCTGGCCTTCGATGGGGCGGGTCGGGCCTGGGCCGGGACCCGGGAGGGACGACTGTACCGCCGACAGGACGAGGCGTGGATGCAGGTCCGTTTCGGGGCTGACCTGATCGTCCACCAGGTGGCGTCGGCGGGGCAGGGCGGGTTGTTCATCCTCATGGGCGATCGGTTGTACCGTCGCTCCCATCCCGGCGCGGACTGGCAGCGGATCGAAACACCGTTTCCCCTCACCGATGGGTCGGCGTCCCTGGCCGTGGATGCAGTGGGCCGCCTTTATCTGGGCAGTGCACGGCAGCCGCCCCGGCGTGTGGACAGCCGGACCGGGGAGTGGCGAGTGTCGGCATCGGCATGGCCGGAGCCGGGTGGTGTACGTGCCCTGCGTACCGGCCCGGAGGGTGTCGTGTACGGGATACATGCCGACACCGGTCAGCTCCATCGCCTGGAACCGGAACAGGATCGCTGGAGGCCGGTCGAGATCGGCGAGGCCCGTCCGGGCCATCAGCTACGGGATCTGCGGCGGCTGCCGGGGGGGCATGGGGTGGCCTGGGGGGCGAATGTCCTGATGTGGCAGCGTCCCGGTGAGTCATGGCAGCACAACTGGTTTGCCCAGCTTGAACGTGGGGCGCCCGGACTGGACGCCGACGGGGTGTTGTGGACTCGTCGACAGGTGACGGTGTTTTCGCTGGCCCCCGGTGAGAACCGCTGGCGCGACGACGCCATCCGGCACCCTCTGTATGTGGAAGCCGTGGCCCTGATGGACGGCACGGAGCTGGCGCTGACCGAGGACGATCGTCTGGTACGCCTGCGGCGTCGGGAGGATGGCACCTGGGTGGAACGCAATGCCTACGCACCGCCGGGGCCGCCGCCTTACGCACTGACCGCCATGGGGGACAGAGTCTATCTGGGCACCCTGGACGGCCTTCATGAACTGGACCCGGTGCATGGCACCTGGCGGGACATCACCCCCACACACTGAGGCCGGCCATCGATATGTTGCTCATGTTTCGCAGTCTGATCGTTGCCGTGCTTGTGGCCGTGGGCGTTACCCTCTGGTGGTATCCCGCCGCCACCCTGGTGATGGTGGAACCGGTCGCCTGGGGGCAGCTGCACGAGCAGCAATATGCCCCCCGGGAGCGGGCGTCGCCATTCCTGTCTTCCGCCGTGATCGAGCAGTCCCGGCAGTCGCGTCCCTTCTTGCCGATGGCGGAGTTCATCCATGACCAGCTCGGCGGGGCGATGCGGGAGGTCGAGGCCGGTGACTGGAGTCGGGATCTACCGGGTCCCGGCGGCGGCCGTGCCTGGCTCACACCTGAGCGGGTGCCCGTCACCGATCCCCCGCGTGGCTGGCTGCATCTGGCCCTGCGGGACGGGGAGGCGCTGGATTTCTACCGCCTGCAATGGGTGGATCCGCTGCAGCGTCTGGGTGACATACCCCCAGCCCAGGCTCATCCTTTCCGGGGTGTTCCGCTGCTCTGGGTGTGCATGGGCATCGTCCTGGTGGTGATGCTTGCGCTGCCGGTTCGTGAATCGCCTGCCCAGGCCAGCAATCTGGCCCGGGGCATGCGGGCGGGACTGATCATGCTGGGCTTTTTCCTGCCGCTGACCCTGGCAGGCCTGTGGCTGTCTCAGCGTTCGGCACCGGATACGGTCTACGCCTTGATCGTGATCGGGGGCATGCTGGCAGTGGCCGGTCTGATCACGGCCCTGATCTTTGGTCGTCAGTATGCCTGGCTCAGGCGCCTCATGGCCGGCGAGGGGCTGCTGGCCCATTGGCAACTGGAACCCGGTCAGTGGCGGGATTTCCTGCAGCGGGACATGCAGCGCAGCCGGGGGGAGAAACTGGCCAGGCTGGTGATGGTGGCCGTCATGGCCGTGGTGGTGGGCCTGGGGTTTGTGCTGTTTGCACCGGACCGGGGCGCGGGTCTGGTGGTGGCGGGGGTGCTGGTGGGCATGGTGATGCTGCTTGCACTGGTCGTGCTGCTCCTGCCCCTGTGGACCCGTCGGCGCCTGTTACGGGCGGTGCCGGAGGTCTGGCTGGGGCCGGAGGGTGTCTGCATCGGCAATCAGGCCCATCACTGGTCGGGGCTGGGATCACGGCTTGAGTCGGCGCGATTGCGAAGGGGCAAGCAGGGCCTGCCTGCCCGGATCGAGCTGACCTATTCCGGATTGCGCGGTGTGAGCAGTGGTCGAGGGGTGTATGTCTATCGTGACCAGCAGAACGTGGTGGTACCGGTCCCCCCCGGCAAGGAAGCAGAGGCAGAAAGGGTCATCGCCGGGCTGCGAGCCGGCAAGGGGAAATGAGGATGGGTATGAACACCCTGTTGCTGTCCAGGCGCCGCGGAATGTCACGGCTTGTTGCCGGCATGATCGGTGCCTGCACCCTGTCCCTGCTCCTTGACTGCACGGCGCCCGCAAGGGCCGACACACCGGCTCTGGACCCGGAACTGCAGGCGCTGGCGGCCCAGGGCAAGCTGACCGTGCGTGCCCTGCGCGCCTGGGGGCTGTTGCCGGATGCCCATCAGGGGCTGGTGATGGCGCTGCATGCCCGTTCCCTGGACCTGCTGGCTGCGGATCAGGCGCAGGTTGAACGCTGGATCGAGGATGCCGATAGGGGGCGTCTGTCCTTGTCGCCGGATCAACTGGGTCATCTCAAGGACCTGCAGGCACTGATGGGTCGCATCACGACCCTGAGCATCGAGGCATCCGGTGCCGATTCCGCGCTGGCTGGTGCGCTGGATATCGAGCAGACCTGGACCCTGGAGGACTGGGAATCTCTCGACAAGGCCCCGGCCTTGATGCCGGGCGGGGCGTTCGGCGCTCTCCTGTTCGCCCAGGACCCGATGGAAGCGGCGATCCTGGCCCGGCTGGAACGCCCCGAGGGTTTTGACCCTCCGCTGCGTCTGGATGCCCGGGCCACCCGCGAGTTGCTGTTCCCACCAGAGAAGGACATCCCGGATGCCGCTGCCGCTGCCGCACCGACCCCACCCCCCGGCGTGCCTACCCTGCCCGAAGGGCTGATCCGCGCCGAATTGGCCCAGGGCGTCAATACCCTGGGGGATACCTACTGGGCAGGGCAGGTGATCTTTGCCATGCAGGGCATGCGCATGCTTTACGGCGTTCTGTCGGAAGCGGACGAGGCGGCCTTCAGCCGTCTCTGGGCGCCCTTGTTCGAGCATCCCAGTGAGACCGTGCTGGCCTGGCTGCAGGCCCTCAACCCCTTGTTGATGGAATTTCTGGCCGCACAGCAGGAAATGGCCGCCTTGCTGGAGGTGCTGGACGAGGCGGATTTTGCCGTGGAACTGGCCATGGCCTATGGCGAGGACGAAGACATTGACGCTGCCATGAATCGGGTGGGGTTGCTCAGCGCCCGTATCGGTGAAGTGAAGCAGCACATGGAACAGGTGGTGGCGGCCATTGATGCCCTTGGGAGCCCACCCGATGTGCGCCAGGAGCAGGAACGCGCCCGGGCCAGAACCCGTCAGGCCGTCGAGTTGGTGAAATCCCTTGCCCCGCCCACCGAGGTCCATCACGTCCCCCGCCCCGGCTGGTCGGCGGAAACGGCCTGCGGGTTTGCCGGTGGCTGCCCGCGTCACGAGGATTTCGGTGAATTGAGCAAGGTGTTCCACTACGCCTTCGAACATCGCCTTTTGCGTTGGGATGGTTCCATTTCCCGGGATCAGATCACCGCGCCGCTGATGCTGGTCTTTGTGATTCATGATTCGGTGCCGGCGGAGACGATCGTGCAGGGGCGCTGGGCCGGATGGCAGTGGATCGATGAATGGATGATTCCCCATTTCATAAGTCCGGACGCCGGTGACTGGGTCCGGACTGACCGGATGCAGGGAAGGTATGACGATGCCATGACCGGGCTGACGCAGACCACGGTGGATGGCCATCCCGCCTTGCGCTGGCCCTATCCATGGCTGTATCGCATTGAACTGGTGAACTATCTGATCCAGCCAGGTGGGGATGAAGATCCGCGCATCCTCGTGATCCAGGTGCCAAACTGGGCTGCCATCAAGAACGCCGATCTGAACCTTGATCTCATAGCACGCCACCAGAGCTTTGAACTCGATGCCATGATGCGCCACCTGCGGATCGGTTCCGATGAAGAAGGACATGATAGGCCCCCTGGTTTCCCGGACATTGCGCTGGAATACATTGAATTTCGCCAGCAGACCCTGGAGTGGCTGGCCGGGGTGGTGAGGAACAGTGAAGTGGTGCTGGAGGAGGAGCGTCGTGTCAATCTTCGGCAACTGGCGGAACGCGTCCTGTTGGAAAACAGGAATCGCATGGAGATCCTGCGCAGCGGGCGCTACCGTTGGACGCCGACATTCTTGAGTGAGCGCTGGGCCGAGCACGGATACGGCGATTCTGGTAGATACGGCCTGCGCGATGCCCGTCTTGGGCAGTCTCCGGAATCCTGGCTGCCCACGGCAAGGGTCGTGCTGGAGCCCGGCGCACCCCTGGATCTGCTGCCCCAGCCCATTGAGGAAGTGGGAGAATTTGCGCCTTGTGTCGAGTGTCGTGTGCTCATGCCCGAGGCGATACCGGGGCATCCCCTGAACGAACAGTATGAACATCGCACGGTGCGTGAACTGGTGGCCGCAGGCCGCCTGCGCCTGATGCCGACGGATCACGGCCTGCCGGTGGGTAATCTCTTCGGCGTGGGTGATCTGGATGTGGCGCGCATCGACATCCCGGCGGTTCCGGAGGGATCACCGGCCCCGGCGGACGATGATCCGCTGCAGGCCCGGGTGCGCTTCCACGAGAACAACATCGGCTGGCTGCAGGGTGATATCCAGCGCCTGGAGCAGGCCTTGCGCGGCAGCGGCAACGAGGATGAGCGCCGTTTTCTGGGCCATCAGCTCACCATCAAGCGGGCCGACCTGCAGGGAGAGCGGGATGCCATCACCACCCTGCGAACAGGTAACTTCGTCCGCACCCCCACCGCCTGGGACCAACTGGTCAAGGAGCAGATGCTGGCTCAGGGGCGGGAGATGGCGGCCCGGGTGGAGCGTTCACGGCGTAATCTGGACCGCATCGAGCACATGATGGATACCCTGCCGCCGGAAGAGCGCCGCGACCTGAGGGACTGGGTGGATCGTCAGTTGCGGGACGCCGGGATGGATCTGGAACGACAGGCGCAGGTGGGGCAGCTTGTGGCCAGGAACCTGCAGGCGCGGGCGGAACAGCAGCGTGCCGCCGCCCAGGAGGATGAGGCCTGGGCCCAACTGGCGGTGGACATCCTGGAGAATTATCAGCAGGCGGCCACCTACGCCATGTATGCCACCCCCTTCGTCAGCGGCGGCGGAGTGCTGTCGGTGGCCTACGGCATCACCAGCGGCGGCATCGCCGGTTATGCGGAGCAGGGTGATGTTCACGGCGCCATCCGGGGCGCGGCGCTCACCTCCCTGCGTTACTGGTCGCCCAAGGCGGACTATGCCCTGACCGCCTATGAAGGCTACCAGGCCGGCGGCGTCGAGGGCGCCGCCCGGCGCGTGGCCTCCACCTATGTGCAACGCAAGGTGGTTCAGACCGCCACCCAGGCCGCCCTGAACGTACAGGGGCAGATCCAGGCTTCCCATCGGCAGGCCCGCCGGGAGGCCTGGCGCGAGGCCCAGCGCAAGGTGAATTTCCGCGAGGAGCGGGCCGCGGGCCGCGCCCTGGCGGAGCAGCACCAGGCCCAGTTCGCGCAAGTCCGCCGTCTTGAACGGAGCATGCGGCAGCAGGGCTATATCGAAGTGGATGGCGTGCGCTACAGCGGTGACCTGATGTGGCGGACCCGCACCTGGACCGATACCAACCGGGCGCTGATGGACACCACCGCCGCCATCAAGCACTCCCCTCACGCCAAGTTCTGGATGAAGCGGGGTGCCGATCCGCTGGCCCAAAGGGACTACAACTTCACCGACCGGTTGCACACCCGCCAGGTGGTCAGGGATCTGCGTGCCGACCTGCAGGCCCAGGGGATTGCCCCCGATGCCCTGCAGTTTCGACCCATCCGCAACGCGGGCAATAGCTCGCCGGGCATGGACCTGGACCTGGCGATGCGTTTCACGGGCGATGCCAGTCATCTGCGGCGGATCGATCCCGCCACCGGGCAGGCGCAGCAACTGAGCCTGGCCGAGGCCAACGCCTTCGTGCAGGGGCGTTTCAATCGGGTCTACGCCCGCAATGCCGGGGGGCGAAGCGCCGATGGGTCCTGGCAGATGGTCACCAGCAGCGCCCACCCCGAGGCCTACCAGGACACGGCCTGGCTGCATGTGCGTGACATCGTGCGTTCCGGCGCAGATCCGAATTCGGTCATCAACCCACGGCATGCGGCCCAGGCAGGGGGCGTGACCGTGCACAAGGCCCATGAGATGCGCCGTTTCATCGGCATGGGAACGGATAACCAGAACTTCGAGATCTACCGCGGCACCGCCAAGGATATCGACTCCAAGGTGATCCCTCTGCTGCAGTCACGGGTGGAACGTGCTCCAACCCCGTCCCAGCGGCAGGAAGCCCGTGGGACACTGGATTTTTACCGTCACCTGTCACGGGCGATGAATCTGGCGGTGAACGATCCCATCAGTGCCGACAAGTCGGTACGACAACTCACGGGCATGGATACCCTGGGGGCGGTGGAATTGGTGGGTGGGGCTATCGAGGCCCTGGGGCAGGGACGATGATGTCCCTGCCCCGGGGGCATGGGTCAGTCGGCCTTCACAGTGACGTTCCGGCATCCGGTTTCCACCAGCCGCCAGGAGGCGAGGGTGGCCAGGGCGGCAAAGCCGGTGAGCAGCCACAGTCCGCGCTGGTAATCGGTGGCCGTGTACACGGGTACGCCGCCGCTCAACAGGCCCTCCCAGCCCAGGTCCATGGCCCAGCCGAACAAAGGCTGGAACAGCGCGGCCCCCAGGAACAGGCCGGTGTTGACCAGGGCGATGGCCATGCCCGAAAGGGCCGGGTCCGTCACCTCCTTGGCATGGGCGTAGGCCACCACAAAAGAGCCCGCACTCAGACCCATGAGGGTGAACAGGGTCAGTCCAGAGATCCCGGGACCCCAGGGCAGGAACAGCAGGCCCAGACAGACGCTCAGGTAGACCAGGGCGCCGGCCTGCAGCACGGGACGGCGCCGGCCCATGCGGTCGGAGAAACTGCCTGCCAGCAGGCAACCGACGGCAAAGGCCACCGTGGCCACGGTGGTGTAGATGGAGGCATCTCCCCGGCTCAGGCCATGCACGTCCCGCAGCAGGGGGATGGCCCACAGCCCCAGCATGCCGAACAGGCTGCCGGTGATGCCGAAGTCATAGACGAACCCCGGCCACAGTCGGCGGTTGGCCAGCACGGCCCGCAGGTCCTTGATCCAGTGCTGCTTTCTCGGCGCGTGGGGCGGCAGGCCTTCCATCTCCCGCACCGACGGGAACCCCATCTGTTCGGGCTTGTCACGCACCAGCCACCAGGAGAGCACGGCCAGGCCGATGGCGATGACTCCCAGGGCCACGAACAGGCTGCGCCAGTCCACCACAAGCAGCATCAAGGCGAGTGGACCGGTGGCGGCGATGGCTCCCAGGTTGCCCAGCAGCAGGGTGAGGCCGCTGATGCTGCCGTACTTGCGTTCGCTGAACCACACGGAATTGCTCTTCATGAGGCCGACGAAGACCACCGAGACCCCCAGCCCCACCAGGAAACGGCCCACGCTGGCGATGGCCAGCGTCTCCGCCAGGCCGAAGACGATGGAGCCGCACCCGGCCACTGCGTTGCCCAGCATCACCGCAAAACGCGAACCCAGGGTGTCCGCCAGCACGCCTGCCGGCATCTGCATGGCGGTGTAGATGTAGAAATACATGGCCGAGAGGGACCCCAGCGCCGCCGCCGTCACGCCGAATGCCTCGGTGAGTTCGCCGGAGACCATGGCCGGCGCAAAGCGGTGGAAGAACACCAGCATGTACGCTGCGATGAGCACGCTGTAGATGGTCCAGCGCGCCCGTTCGAAGCGGGCGGAATCGTAGGCTTGGTGCATGGGGAGTCCTGGGTCGGAGATGTTGTCGCCGGGGTGTTAAGTTACAGGGCCCGCGGTGCGAGGTCACGCATGGTGCCCGCCGCGCCCCCAGACCAGGACACACCGCTTCGTTCACAGGACTTGCCCTTGCCGACAAGGTAGAATCCCCCCATGCCACTCACCGAAAAGAACATCCTGCTGGGCGTCAGCGCCGGCATTGCCGCCTACAAGAGCTGTGAACTGGTGCGACTGCTCACCGGGGCCGGGGCGCAGGTGAGGGTGGTCATGACCCCCCGGGCCACGGAATTCGTCGCGCCTCTCACCTTCCAGGCCTTGTCCGGCCACCCTGTACGCACGGCGGTGTTTGATGCCGAGGCGGAGGCCGGGATGGACCATATCAGCCTGGCCCGCTGGGCCGACGCCATTCTGGTGGCGCCGGCCACGGCAGATGTCATGGCCCGCCTGGCACACGGCATGGCCGATGACCTGCTCAGCACCCTGTGTCTGGCCACCGAGGCCCCCGTCTGTCTGGCCCCGGCCATGAACCGGGTCATGTGGGGCCACGTGGCCACCCGCGACAATGCCCGCCTGCTGGTCTCCCGTGGCGTACACCTCTTCGGTCCGGGCACCGGTGGGCAGGCCTGTGGCGAGACCGGGGCAGGGCGCATGCTCGAGCCCGCCGAGCTGGTGCAGTCTCTCCGGTCCCTGTTCGAGGCCCCGCGCCTTGAAGGGCGCCATGTCCTGGTCACTGCGGGCCCCACCCGGGAGCCCATGGATCCGGTGCGCTACATCACCAACCGCAGTTCCGGACGCATGGGCTATGCCGTGGCCGCCGCCGCCGCGCTGGCCGGCGCCCGGGTCACCCTGGTGAGCGGTCCGGTGGCACTGGAGTCCCCTGTGGGTGTCGAACGCCTGATGGTGGAGACGGCCGAACAGATGCAGGACACGGTGATGGCCCACGTGGCGGGTGCCGACATCTTCATCGCCACCGCCGCCGTGGCCGATTACCGTGTGGCGCAACCGGCACGGCAAAAGATCAAGAAGCAGGGCGACACCCTGGACCTGCAATTGGTGAAGAATCCGGACATCCTCGCCCAGGTGGCCGCCTCCCCAAATCGACCCTTCACCGTGGGTTTTGCCGCCGAGACGGATTCCCTGGAGAAGCACGCACGCGCCAAGCTGGAGAACAAGCGCCTGGACATGATCGCCGCCAATGACGTGTCCGACGGTCAGGGGTTCGATGTGGACGACAACGCCCTGCGGGTGTTCTGGAGCGATGGGGGCTGCTCGCTGCCGCGACAATCCAAGATGACGCTGGCGCGGGCGCTGGTGCAGGTGATCGCGGATCGATTCCAGGTGGCCCGTGAACAGGACTAAGCCGAACATGCAGACCATACAGATCAAGATCCTCGATGCCCGCCTGGGCCGCGATTTTCCACTGCCCACCACGGCCACGGAGGGCTCCGCCGGGGTGGATCTGCGCGCCTGCCTGGATGCGCCCTTGACGCTGCTCCCCGGTCAGGCTGAACTCGTTCCCACGGGCATGGCCATGCACATCGCTGATCCGGGCCTGGCGGCCATGATCCTGCCCCGGTCGGGGCTGGGTCATAAACAGGGGATCGTGCTGGGCAACCTGGTGGGCTTGATCGACTCCGACTACCAGGGACCGCTGATGGTCTCCTGCTGGAACCGGGGAGCGGAGCCCTTCGTGATCTCGCCGGGGGAGCGCATCGCCCAGATGGTGGTGGTGCCCGTGGTGCAGCCCCACTTTCAGGTGGTGGAAGAGTTCGAGGCCACGCAACGGGGAACCGGCGGTTTCGGCTCCTCCGGCCGAATCTGAGACGAACCCATCCTCGCGCCGGCATCCATGGCCCCTGCGGTTTTGACAGGTCAGAGGTTTTAACAGGCCCAAGGTTCTCTACAGGGAGTACCCGCATGAGTGTTCAGGTGTCGCCTTCCATCTTCCGGGCCTACGATATCCGCGGGGTGGTGGAGGCTGGCCTGGACCCTGGGGTGGCCGAGGCGGTGGGCCGGGCCTACGGGGCCGAGGCCCGCGAGCAGGGCGGCAAGCGGGTTGCCGTCGGCCGCGATGGCCGCCTCTCCAGCCCGGCACTGGAGGCCGCCCTGGTGAAAGGACTCATGGCCACCGGTCTGGAGGTGATCCTGCTGGGATGCGTGCCCACCCCAGTGACCTATTTCGCTGCCCTGGAGCTGGCCGATGGCAACGGCGTGATGGTCACCGGGAGTCATAATCCGCCCCGGTACAACGGTTTCAAACTCATGCTGGGAAGGCGCACCCTGCACCGGGAAACGGTGCAGCGGCTGCGTCGCCGCATCGTCGAGGATCGCTTGCCCGAAAGCCCGGGTGGTCGCTGTGTCGAGGCGGAGGTGACCCAGGACTATCTGCAGCGACTCTGCAACGACATTCATCTGCACCGCCCCCTGTCGGTGGCCGTGGACTGTGGCAATGGTGCTGCATCGGGCATCGCTCCCGAGGTTTACCGGCGCCTGGGCTGCCGGGTGGAGCCTCTGTTCTGCCAGGTGGATGGTCATTTTCCCAATCATCACCCCGACCCCTCGCGCCCGGAGAACCTGGCCCACCTGGCCGATGTGGTGCGCCGGCGGGGCCTGGATCTGGGCCTGGCCTTTGATGGCGACGGCGATCGCCTCGGTATGGTGGACGGCCAGGGACGCATCCACTGGCCGGACCGCCTGATGATGTGTTTTGCCGACGATGTGCTGGCCCGTCATCCCGGTGCCGGCGTGGTATTCGACGTGAAATGCACCCATCACCTGGGCCAGGAGGTGCGTCGCCGGGGCGGAGTGCCGGATATGTGGTGCACCGGGCACTCCCTGCTCAAGGCGCGCATGGAAGAAACCGGGGCGTTGCTGGCGGGAGAGATGAGCGGGCATGTATTCTTCCGCGATCGCTGGTTGGGGGTGGATGACGCCCTCTACGCCGGGGCCCGCCTGCTGGAATGGTTGTCGCGGGATGATCGTCCGCCAGCGCGTGTGCTGGATGATCTGCCCCAGGGCTGTCACACCCCGGAGATCCTGGTGAGTCCCGAAGGGGTTGAGGATGCCCATGATGTGTTCATGGCCCGTCTGCTGGAGGCGGTGGAAGGGCAGGACGAGCTGGAAGGCGGGACGATCACCCGCATCGATGGCCTGCGAGTGGATTTTCCCGATGGCTGGGGCCTGGTGCGCGCCTCCAACACCACCCCTTGCCTCACCCTGCGCTTCGAGGGCGACACCCCCGAGGCCCTGGCACGGATCCAGGCCCGATTTCGGGCACTGGTTCACCAGGTGGATGTCACGCTCGGGTTGCCCTTCTGAGGCGGGCTGCCACCCATGTCACCCATATGTACATAGTATTGTCTTGATCTGTAAAACCGGAGAAATGCCCCATGTCCGAGTCCACCGCCATGGACCAAATCAGTGTGCACACCATCGCCCGGGTGCTGACCGAGGCGCTGCCGTATATCCAGCGGTTTTCCCGCAAGACCCTGGTGATCAAATATGGCGGCAATGCCATGGTGGACGAGGAACTCAAGCGGGGCTTCGCCCGGGATATCGTCCTGCTCAAGCAGGTGGGCATGAACCCGGTGGTGGTCCACGGCGGCGGACCGCAGATCGGCAAGATGCTGGAGCAGCTGGGCAAGGAGTCCCGCTTCATCGACGGCCTGCGGGTGACGGACCGGGAGACCATGGATGTGGTGCAGATGGTCCTGGGGGGGCTGGTGAACAAGGAGATCGTCAGCCTCATCAATCAGTTCGGTGGGCGCGCCGTGGGGCTGACCGGCAAGGATGGCGGTTTGATCCGTGCCAGGCGCTTGAGCCATCGGCGCGCGAAGGCAGACCCCGAGGCCTCGGAGATCATCGATCTTGGGCATGTGGGGGAGGTGGCCTCCATTGATCCGGCGGTGGTGCACATGCTGGACTCCGGGGATTTCATCCCGGTGATCGCGCCGGTGGGGGTGGGCGAGGATGGTGTGGCTTACAACATCAACGCCGACCTGGTGGCGGGCAAGATGGCCTCCGTGCTGGCCGCTGAAAAGCTGATCCTGCTCACGAACACCCCCGGCGTTCTGGATGACGCGGGCAATCTGCTCACCGGGCTGACTGCCCGGGAAGTGGACGAGCTGATCGCCTCGGGCGTGATCCACGGTGGCATGATCCCGAAGATCCAGTGCGCCCTGGATGCGGTCAAGTCGGGGGTGAAGAGTGCCCATATCATCGACGGGCGCGTGGCCCATGCGGTGATGCTGGAATTGCTGACCGATAAGGGGGTGGGGACCCTGATCCGTGGGTAACGGATCTGGGGCGGCGGACTCGGTTACAGGTGGTGCCTGGCTGTGTTAACGATGCCTAGGATGCAGGGTCCTCCCGCTCCTGACGCAATTGCCGCAGGCGTTGCAGGTCGCGATTGAAGCGCTCCACCAGGGCCTCGCGTTCCTGCTGGCGAGCGACCAATTGCTCCTCCTGGCGAAGGATCTGGCGCTCCAGCGAGCTCAGGCGCCGCTGCAGGTTCTCCGGCAATTCACGATCCTGGGCCTGGAGGCGCTGGGCCCGGCCAAGCGCCTCCTCGTGCTGTTCCTGGAGGGATGAGAGCTTGTTGCGGACCAGGTTGATGTTGCCATCCACCATGGCCAGGCGGTCATCCCGGGCGTGCAGCAATTCCCGTTCCGAGCCGAAGGACTGCAGCAGGATGCGATCCGCGCGGGCCTGCTCTGCCTCGCGGCGGGTGGTCTCGGCCTCCGCGGCCTGGCGGGCCTGCTCCCGTTCCCGCTCCTCGGCCGTCTGGGCACGCTCCAGTCGCTCCACCACCAGCCCGCGCCGATCCAGGACCTCGCGGTCATAGCGGCCTGCTTCGGTGGGCGGGGCGTCGCTGAAGTGCACCTGACCATCCTCGTCCACCCAGCGATACATCTGTGCCCCGGCTCCCGAGGCCATGGCCACCAGCAAGGAGCCCGCCAGCAGTTGTGTGGGCCATCGCGCGGGGTGGTGGATCACGGCGGTACCCGTTCCTAAATCCGGATCCCGAATTCCTTTCGATAGGCTTCCACGGCATCCCGATGCCGGGCCATGTCGGGCAGTTCGCCCAGGAATTCCACCAGGTCGGAGAGGGTGGCGATGGCATGCACCTGCAGGCCGAAGTCACGCTCCACTTCCTGGATGGCGGACAGTTCACCCTGCCCCCGTTCCTGGCGATCCAGCGCGATCAGCACGCCGGCGGGTTCGGCGCCGGCGGCGCGGATGATCTCCACGGACTCGCGGATGGCGGTGCCG
The DNA here is from genome assembly GCF_001632845.1 of Ectothiorhodospira sp. BSL-9. Classification (NCBI taxonomy): domain Bacteria; kingdom Pseudomonadati; phylum Pseudomonadota; class Gammaproteobacteria; order Chromatiales; family Ectothiorhodospiraceae; genus Ectothiorhodospira; species Ectothiorhodospira sp. BSL-9. The sequence goes on from NZ_CP011994.1 coordinate 1,215,758, forward strand.
GCGGTGATCACGTCGTCCACGATGAGCACCCGGCCCGTGAGCGGCGAGCCCACCAGGCTGCCTCCCTCGCCATGGTCCTTGGCCTCCTTGCGATTGAAGCAATAGGGATAATCCCGGTCATGTTGCTGCGCCAGCGCGATGGCCGTGGCAGCCGCCAGGGGGATGCCCTTGTAGGCCGGACCAAAGAGCATGTCGATGTCGGCGTTGGCATCCACCAGCGTGCGGGCATAAAACGCCCCCAGCCGGGACAGGTCCCGGCCGGTACTGAACAGGCCAGCGTTGAAGAAGTAGGGGCTGACGCGCCCGGACTTGAGCGTGAACTCGCCGAAGCGCAGTACGCCCCGCTCCAGGCAGAACTGCAGAAATTCAGTGCGGAATGTGTTCATGGGCTTGAAGTTACAAGGATCCCTTGGGGTTCACAAGGCCGGCGGGCGGCCCCTGTGGTAAGTTCGTCGGCTTGGCCTGAAACCTTCATCAAACCGATTCAGCTATGCGCATTGTCAATTTTAACGCCAATGGTATCCGTTCCGCCGCCCGCAAGGGCTTTTTTCAGTGGCTTGAGGCCTGTGAGGCGGATGTGGTGTGCATCCAGGAGACCAAGGCCCAGGTGCACCAGCTCAGCGATGAGATCTTTCATCCCCGGGGCTACCACTGCCACTACTTCGATGCCCGGAAGAAGGGCTACAGCGGCGTGGCCCTGTACGCCCGTCAAGCGCCCGATGAGGTGGTGATCGGTATGGAATCGGCGGAGTTCGACCCTGAAGCCCGCTATATCGAGGCGCGCTTTGGTGGCTTGTCGGTGGCTTCCGTGTATCTGCCGTCCGGCTCCTCCGGCGAGGCCCGGCAGCAGGCCAAGTACCGCTTCATGGATGCCTTCATGGAGCGCCTGCGCGGGGCCCGCCAGGATGGTCGCGAATACATCCTGTGTGGCGACTGGAACATCGCCCACAAGGCCATCGACCTGCGCAACTGGCGCAGCAATCAAAAGAACTCCGGGTTTCTCCCCGAAGAGCGTGCCTGGCTGGATCAGCTCTATGACGACGTGGGCTGGGTGGACACCTTTCGTCGAGTCAATCCGCAGCCCGATGAATACACCTGGTGGTCGCATCGGGGCCAGGCCTGGTCCAGGAATGTGGGCTGGCGTCTGGACTATCAGGTGGCTACCCCGGGGGTGGGGAACAGCGTGCGCGCGGCCTCCGTACATCGGGAGGATCGCTTCTCCGATCATGCTCCCGTGATCATGGATTACGACTGGCCCGCACGGCGCTGATACGGCTCAGGGTCGCCTCAGCGGGCGCTTTTGTGTTAGCTTTCTCGATGATACCGTGACACGACCCTCCCGAGGGTGCCAGGCTCGCCGCAAGGCGCTGGCCGACGCATCAAGACAAGAACAGCCGTCGGGAACGGGTTTGGAATCAGACGACCATGAGTGGTAACCGCCACGGCCCGTCGCGGCCGGGTTGGCCTGGCGGCGCCGAATGGCTCGTCAGGCCGGGTGCCTGAATCCCGGGCATGGACGTACTCAGGTGACCTGGGTGTCCGATGGCCACCCGTTGCCGGGCTGCGTCTGGTGTGAACGTCCGGCATGGGTGCCGGTGCTCAGAGCCAATTCAAACAGGAGGGTCCATGGCCGAAAACAATGATGCGTCAACGCGTCCGCCGCGTATGCAGATCAATCCGCCGGTGTTCATCGCTTCTGGGCTCATCGCCCTGTTACTGGTGTTGTTTGCCACCATATTCACCGATCTGGCGGGGGATGTGTTCAGTGCCGTCCTGGGCTGGGTCACCGATAAGGTGGGATGGTTCTATGTCCTGTCGGTAGCCGGGTTCGTGGTGTTCATGTTCGCCGTGGCCATATCCAGTTATGGAGGGATCAAACTCGGGCCCGACCATAGTGAGCCGGATTACAGCTATCTCTCCTGGTTTGCCATGCTGTTCTCCGCGGGCATGGGTATTGGCCTCATGTTCTTCGGCGTGGCCGAGCCGGTGATGCACTACGTGTCGCCGCCCACCGGCGACCCGGAAACGGTTCAGGCCGCCCGCGATGCCATGAGCATCACCTTCTTCCACTGGGGCGTGCATGCTTGGGCCATCTATGGTGTTGTGGCGCTCTCGCTGGCCTATTTTGCCTTCCGTCAGGGATTGCCCCTGACCATCCGTTCCTCCCTGTATCCCCTGATTGGTGATCGCATCCATGGTGGCATCGGCCATACGGTGGACACCTTCGCCGTGCTGGGCACCCTGTTCGGTGTGGCCACCTCCCTGGGCTTCGGGGCCATGCAGATCAACTCCGGCATCGAATACCTCTTCGGTGTGCCCAATACCCCCATGGTGCAGGTGATACTGATTGCCGTCATCACGGCCATCGCCACGGTCTCCGTGGTGCTGGGTCTGGACGGAGGCATCCGCCGGGTCTCCGAGTTCAACATCATTCTGGCCGTGGGTCTGCTGATCTTCGTGCTCGTGGCCGGCCCCACCGTGTTTCTCCTGCAGACCGTGGTGCAGAACACCGGCAACTATGTCTCCAGTGTGTTCAGCATGACCTTCAACCTCTATGCCTACGAACCCACGGACTGGATCGGTGGCTGGACGCTGTTCTACTGGGGGTGGTGGATCGCCTGGGCGCCCTTTGTGGGCATGTTCATCGCCCGCGTCTCACGGGGTCGTACCATTCGCGAGTTCACCTTCGGTGTGCTGCTGGTGCCGGTGGGTTTCACCATCATGTGGATGACCTTCTTCGGCAACACGGCCCTGCACATGATCATGGAGCAGGGCATCAGCGATCTGGCAGACCAGGTGTCTGCGGATACCTCCGTGGCCCTGTTCCAGTTCTTTGAGCACCTGCCGTTTTCCACCATCACCGCATTTCTGGCCACCCTTCTGGTCGTGACCTTCTTCGTCACGTCCTCGGACTCCGGGTCGCTGGTGGTGGATATCCTCACCTCCGGTGGCAAGGAAGACTCCCCCACCTGGCAGCGCATCTTCTGGGCCATCCTGGAGGGTGTGATCGCCGCGGCCCTGCTGCTGGCCGGCGGTCTGGCTGCCCTGCAGACGGCGACCATTGCCAGTGCACTGCCCTTCACCATCATCATGATCATCATGTGCTGGGGCCTGCTCAAGGCGTTGCGCATCGACCGGATGAAGAGGGTCAGTCTGCTGGAGGCCCGGGTCTCGCCGGTGGGGCCGCATGCGGCAGTGAGCTGGCAGCGGCGTTTGCGGTCCATCGTGCATCAGCCGCGGCGCAACGAGGTGATCCGCTACATCCAGGAAACGGTCAAGCCTGCGCTGAATGCGGTGGCCGAGGAACTGCGCAAGCAGAACCTGGATGCCGTGGTGGGCGAGCGTGAAGACGGTCGGTGCTGGGTGGAAGTGCGTCACGGCGAGGAGATCGACTTCTTCTACTCCGTGCGCGCCCGCGCCTATGAGCCGCCGTCCTTCGTCATGCGTGATACCCGCCCGAAACGGGCTGAGGCCCTCAAGTACTTCCGGGCCGAGGTGCACCTGAGCGAGGGTGGCCAGGATTACGACGTGGTGGGCTGGAGCCAGGAGGCCCTCATCAACGACGTGCTGGAGCACTATGAGCGGCACATGCACTTCCTCGACGCTGTGCGTTGAGGCCGTGACATGGCACAGGCCCGGGCTGCATGGCGGCCCGGGCCTGGCCTGAAGCTCACTGCGCCCCGAGCCTGAACAGGCATCGGGGCGCAGTGTTTTCATTTTTCCGAACTTTCACCGGTCCTTCGAGGGGCCCAGGCAGGACAAGACCTTGCAACCGAAAATCCAGGTAAAGAACGTCACCAAAGTGTTTGGCGACCACCCCGAACGTGCCTTGGAACTCCTGGACGAGGGCCTGGACAGAAAGGAAATCCTTCAACGCACCGGGCAGACCGTGGGGATCCAGAATGTCTGCTTCGATGTGGCCCAGGGCGAGATCCTTGTGGTCATGGGGCTCAGTGGCTGCGGCAAGTCCACGCTGATCCGTTGCCTCAACCGTCTCATCGAGCCCACCGCCGGCGAGGTGGTGATCGACGGTGAAGACATCCTCAAGCTATCCAACGATCAGGTCCTGGAGCGACGCCGTCGCAAGTTCGGCATGGTGTTCCAGAACTTTGCCCTGTTCCCCCACCGCACCATCATCGAAAATGCCGCGTTTGGGCTGGAGATCGGGGGCACTGACAAGGAAACCCGCGACGCCAAGGCCACCGAGGCGCTCAAGCTTGTAGGTCTGGATGGCTGGGAGCAGTCCTATCCCTCGCAATTGTCCGGCGGCATGCAGCAGCGCGTGGGCCTGGCCCGGGCCCTGGCGGTGGACCCGGACATCCTGCTCATGGACGAGGCCTTCAGCGCCCTGGACCCCTTGATCCGTCGCGATATGCAAAATGAATTGCTGGCCCTGCAGTCCCGGGTGAAAAAGACCATCGTCTTCATCACCCACGACCTGGACGAGGCCTTGCGACTGGGCGATCGCATCGTGCTCATGAAGGATGGCGTCGTGGTGCAGATCGGCACCCCCGAGGACATCCTCACGTCCCCCGCCAGCCGCTACGTGGAGCGCTTCGTCGAGGATGTGGACAAGACCCAGATCCTGACCGCCGGCGCCATCATGCATGATCCCCGGATCCGTGTGACGCCCAACGACGGGCCTCGCACCGCCTTGCACCGGATGGATCAGGAGAGCTTCTACAGCATCTTTGTCACCCAGCGCGACGGCACCCTGGAGGGCTACGTCTGGGCCGAGGACGCCGCCGAAGCGGTCAAGCGCAAGGAAAAGACCCTGGAGGGCATCATCCAGCGCGACCACTACGCGGTGAAACCCGACGAGAGTATTGGCACGCTGTTCCAGATGCTGGTGGATACGCGCATCCCACTCGCCGTGGTGGACGACAACGGCAAGTTGCTGGGTACCATCGTCAAGACCCAGGTCCTGGCTGCACTCGCCGATGCCCAGCCCGACAGGGAGGACGCCGAAGCCGGCAATGGCGAAGGCGAAACTGAACCCGCACAGGCCCAGGAACCCTCGGAAGCCAAGGTCGGCGCCTAACGGTATGTGTCTTCGGGTGCGGGCCTGTTGGGCCCCACACCCGGATGGCAAGGCCACTCCCATGACCCCCGTTCAAGCCCGGATCACCATACAATGAGTCACGATTTTCCCTTCGTAGGCAAGTTCCCGTTATCGGATTACATCGATGACGGCCTGGACTGGCTGACCACCACCTTCTCGGGTGTCACCCGAGCCATCAGTACCGTGCTCGGCAACGGCGTGGAAGGTGTGGTGGGTATTCTCAGCTTTCCACCCCCGTGGGTAGTCATCCTGTTGTTCGCCGCCCTTGCCTGGTATCTGGCGGGCCGGCGCGTGGGCATCGGCACGGCGGCCGGCCTGCTGTTCCTCTGGAACCTGCAGCTCTGGCAGGCCACCATCGAGACCTTCACCCTGGTCCTGTTCGCCACTGCGGTGGCCGTGGCCATCGCCCTGCCGCTGGGCATACTCGGCGGCCTGTCGGACCGCTTCAAGTCGGCGGTGATGCCGGTCCTGGACTTCATGCAGACCATGCCGGCCTTCGTCTACCTGATCCCGGCCATCCCCTTCTTCGGGCTCGGGCAGGTGTCCGCCATGTTCGCCACGGTGATCTTCTCCATGCCCCCCGCCATCCGCCTCACCATCCTCGGCATTCGCCAGGTGCCCCGGGAACTGGTGGAGGCATCGGATGCCTTCGGTGCCAACTGGCGTCAGAAACTTTTCAAGGTACAGATGCCGCTGGCTGTGCCCACCATCATGGCGGGCATCAACCAGACCATCATGCTGGCCCTCTCCATGGTGGTCATCGCCGCCATGATCGGTGCCGGTGGCCTGGGTGGCGAAGTCTGGCGAGCCATTCAGCGTCTGCAGCCGGGTAACGGCTTCGAGGCGGGCATCGCCATCGTCATCCTCGCCATGATCCTCGACCGGGTGACCCAGAAGATCGGGCAGCCCAAGAAGAAGCAGCAGTAGCATCCCCCCACACAGGAGAAACACGCCGATGAGCAGTACAATAAAGACGAGATCCGCCCGCTGGGTGGGCATCATCATGATCGTCGCCATGATGGCCCTGCCCCTGGGCGTGGCTGCGGGCGACAAGGGCCGCATCAGTCTGCCCTACGTGGAATGGGCCAGCGAAGTGGCCAGCACCAACGTGCTGCGGGTAGTACTGGAAGAGGCCGGCTACGACGTCCGCATGGTCTCGGTGAGTGCCGCCGCCATGTGGCAGTCCGTCGCCACTGGCGACCAGGATGCCTTCGTGGCCGCCTGGCTGCCCACCACCCACGGCCACTACCTGGAGCAGGTCAAGGACCGGGTCGAGGACCTGGGCCCCAACATGGAAGGCACCCGCATCGGCCTGGCCGTGCCCACCTACGTGGACATCGATTCCATCGAAGAGCTCAATGATCACCGCCGCCAGTTTGGCCGTCAGATCATCGGTATTGACCCCGGCGCCGGCATCATGAGCACCACCGAGGACGCCATCGAGGAATACGGCCTCAACCTGCGCCTGGTGGAAGGCTCCGACGCCACCATGACCGGCGTGCTGGCCAACGCCATCCGCACCAACGACTGGGTGGTGGTCACCGCCTGGACCCCTCACTGGAAGGAAGCCCGCTGGGATCTCAAGTACCTGGAAGACCCCAAGGGCATTTACGGTGGTGAAGAATACGTTCACACCATCGTCCGGGCCGGGCTCAAGGACGACAAGCCCGAAGCCTACGCCATCCTCGACAACTTCAACTGGACCCCTGAGCACATGGCCGAGCTCATGGTCATGAACGAAGAGGGCGGCGATCCTTACGACAACGCCAAGCGCTGGGTCGAGCAGAACCGCGACCTGGTAGACACCTGGTTGCCGTAAGCCCCACGGGTGCCCGGTGCAAAACCCGGGCACCCGCCGATGCCAAAGGCCCCGCCGGGGCCCAAGGCATCACCTTAGTCGTGCAACACCTTTGAAACCGGCACGCTCAGCGGGTCTGAACGTGCTTTTGATCAAAACCCCGCCCAGACGGGAAAACGAGTGAACACACACGCCATGAACAGAAAGACCTTGATCGCCACCGCCGTCACCGCCGCCCTGGCCGTGCCGGCCTATGCCCAGGCCAACGACCTGAACATCGACTTCTACGGCTCCGCCCGCATCGCCGTGGAAAACGTCCGCCCGGACAACCAGAACGAAAACGACGGTGGCCTGGATTCCTACAGCGGCTTCCGTGACGCCTACTCCCGCATCGGCTTCAACGCCGACTACCAGCTGGCCCCCGGCCTGACCCTGATCGGCCAGCTGGAACTGCCCATCGACATCGCCAACAAGGCGGTGCAGGATCCTTGGGATCAGGATGCCGACATCCGTGTCGCCCAGATTGGTGTGACGGGTGACATGGGTACACTGATGTATGGGCAGATGTGGATGCCTTACTACAATGCCATCGCCTTCCCGGTGGATATGTTCAGCAGCTATTACAGTGGCTTCGCGACGCAATCCGCTTTCCGCATCAGCGATACGCTGGCTTACTATAGCCCTGATATGAATGGCCTTTCCTTCGGCTTCTCCTGGTCCGAGCGCGGCGGTGCGGCGAAGTCTTCAGGTACGGCTGATGATCGGGTTCAGCTCACCGGTAGCTATAATTTTGGTGACACCACGCTTGCTCTTGGAATGGATGACCGCCGCGGTGCGGACAATGACAGAAGCATCGGTGCTTCTCTGGCCCATACCATGGGTGACCTTTACATCGGCGCCAAATATGAACGCCGTTATCACGATGACAGTGATATTGACGGAAACACCGCCATCAACGCCTATGCTGGGTACACCATGGGTGACAATACCTTCAAGATCATGGTTGCTGAAGTGAAGGGCTATGGTGAAACTGTCGTGCATCTGGGTTATGACTACCAGTTCACCAATGCGATCAAGTTCTTTGCTGAATACTATCGTGAGCAGGAAACTGCTGCGATCACTGATAAGCGGGGCGGGGACGCGTGGGCCGAAGATAGCGGTCTCGACGCCGATGCAATCGGTGGCGGCCAGGTCTTCACCGCTGGCATGCGCTACGACTTCTAAGTCGATCGCATAATGCGGCTTGGCGCCCCGTCGGGTTGCTCATGCCAAATACACAAAGGGGGCCTCAGGCCCCCTTTGTCGTATCAGGCCCAGGCCACAAAGCAAGATGCTGTTCCAGGTACACCACGATCCAGGCGCTGTGGGGTCGGGCTGGCTGTGGGCGGGTGTTCGCCGCATGGATGCGGCGATCAAGCCTACAGGGACGTATTCACGGCGTCCCGCCGGCAGCCAGCCCGACCCCACAGCGCCGACCTCACCGCCCCCAGTCAAAGCCCCCACAGCACCGAACCGACAGCCACCAGAACAAACACCCCCAACTTTACCCCCACCCCCCCATTCACTATCCTGTCCCCACCCGCCTTCACCCGCCCACAGGCACCCCAACATGGCCCACATCCTCGGCATCGGCGTTGCCACGCTGGACATCATCAACATCGTCCACCACTACCCCGCGGAAGACGAAGAAATGCGCGCCCTCGAACAGCGCGCCTGCCCCGGCGGCAACGCCGCCAACACCCTCCACGTCCTCAAACAACTGGGCCACCACTGCGACCTCGCCACCGTCCTGGCAGAAGAACCCGACGGCGACCGCCTGAAAAACCTCCTCGCACAACGCGGCATCGGCACCGACACCTGCCAACGCCGCAGCGGCCGCACCCCCACCTCCTACATCACCCTCAACGCCACCAACGGCTCCCGCACCATCATCCACCACCGCGACCTGCCCGAACTACAAGCCAGCCACGTCGCAAGCCTCCCCCTCGACCGGTACGACTGGATCCACCTCCAGGCCCGCGACACCCACACCACCAGCCGCATACTGCAAACCCTGCGCAGCCGCCAACCCACCCACCGCCCCATCTCCCTCGAAGTGGAAAAAGACCGCGACGGCATCGACATACTCTTCGGCCAACCCGACGTCATCATCTTCTCCCGACCCTTCGTCCTCGGCCGAGGCTTCGACGAACCCGAAGCCTTCCTGCGCGGCATACACAAACGCGTACCCGGCGCCATCCTCATCTGCACCTGGGGCGAAGAAGGCTCCTGGGCCTGGGCCAGTCGCGACGGCCTCTACCACGCCCCCGCCTGCCCACCCCCCGAAGTCATCGACACCCTCGGCGCCGGCGACACCTATAACGCCGGCCTCATCCACACCCTCGCCAACGGCGGCACCGTCCCCCAAGCCCTCGCCAGCGCCACCCGCCTCGCCGGCCACAAAGTAGGCCGTCGCGGCCTCGACGGCCTGGACATCAGCATCCTGCAAGAGGACAACTGAGATCCGACACGCATACCAACCCGATGCATCACGGTGGTGAGTCATCCCCGGCCCTCCTCCCGAGGGGGAGAAGGGAGTGTTTGTAGCTGAATCAGGGTTCTTTCACATCAAGGCCCGCGAACAGCTTCACCCTCCCCAAAGGGGCGCCCCCCCAATGCTGAACGAAGGAACGCGCCCTCCACGATCCCCTGCACCCAACCCCTCAAACGGTTAAACTACAGACATATCCCAACCCCGGCCCTCAACCATGCACTACCAGGCTCAATACGACGTCATCGTCGTCGGCGGCGGACATGCCGGGACCGAGGCAGCCCTGGCGTCCGCACGCATGGGCTGCAACACCCTGTTGCTCACCCACAACATCGACACCATCGGCCAGATGAGCTGCAACCCCGCCATCGGCGGCATCGGCAAAGGCCACCTGGTCAAGGAAATCGACGCCCTGGGCGGACTCATGGCCCGAGCCGCCGACCGCGGCGGCATCCAGTTCCGCACCCTCAACAGCCGCAAGGGCCCCGCCGTGCGCGCCACCCGCGCCCAGGCCGATCGCAGCCTCTACAAGGCCGCCGTGCGCCTGGCCGTGGAAAACCAGCCCCACCTGCAACTCTTCCAGCAGGCCGTGGACGACCTCATCATCGAAGGCGAACGCATCACCGGCGTCATCACCCAGGGCGGCCTGCACTTCATGGCCCCCTCAGTGGTGCTCACCGTCGGCACCTTCCTGGCCGGACGCATCCACGTGGGCGAGGCCAACCACGCAGGAGGCCGCGCCGGCGATCCCCCCGCCACCCGCCTGGCCGAACGCCTGCGGGAACTGGCGCCGCGCGTGGGCCGCCTCAAGACCGGCACACCGCCACGCCTCGACGCCCGCAGCATCGACTTCAACCGCGTCAGCGAACAGCCCGGCGACAACCCCACGCCCGTGTTCTCCTATATCGGCAACGCCGCCGAGCATCCGCGCCAGATCAGCTGCCACATCACCTGGACCACCCCGCGCACCCTGGACATCATCCGCGAGAACCTGCACCGCTCCCCCATGTACAGCGGCGTGATCGAAGGGATCGGCCCCCGCTACTGCCCCTCCATCGAGGACAAGGTGGTCCGCTTCGCCGACAAGGAACGTCACCAGATCTTCATCGAGCCCGAAGGGCTGGATACCCACGAAATCTATCCCAACGGCATCTCCACCAGCCTGCCCTTCGACGTCCAGGTCCAGGTGGTGCGCTCCATCGAAGGCTTCGAGCAGGCCCATATCATCCGGCCCGGCTACGCCATCGAATACGACTTCTTCGACCCCCGCGACCTCAAGCCCAGCCTGGAAACCCGAGCCGTGCAGGGGCTGTTCTTCGCCGGCCAGATCAACGGCACCACCGGCTACGAAGAGGCCGGGGCCCAGGGCCTGGTGGCCGGTATCAATGCCGCCCGGCGCGTGCAGGACCAGAACGCCTGGTGCCCACGCCGGGACGAAGCCTACATTGGCGTGATGATCGACGACCTCATCACCCGCGGCACCGGCGAGCCCTACCGCATGTTCACCAGCCGCGCCGAGTACCGGCTCACCCTGCGCGAGGACAATGCCGACCTGCGCCTCACCCCGGCAGGTCGTGAGCTGGGCGTGGTGGATGACGCCCGCTGGGCCGCCTTTACCGCCAAACGCGAGGCCATCGAGCGCGAGACCGCCCGGCTGGAGCGGGTCACCCTCAAACCCGACCGTGTGCCCGAGGAGCAGGCACGGGCGCTCTTCGATGGGCCGCTGACCCGGGACTGCTCCCTGCTGGAACTACTGCGTCGCCCCGGCGTCGACTATGCCCAACTCACCGCCCTGCCGGACGCCGGCCCGCCGGTGGAAGACCCACGGGTGGCCGAGCAGGTGGAGATCCAGGTGAAATACGCGGGTTACATCGAGCGCCAGAAGGACGAAGTGGCGCGTTCCCGTCGCCTGGAGGACACCGCCCTGCCCGGGAATCTGGACTACCAGGCCGTGGCCGGGCTTTCCCACGAGGTGCGCCAGAAACTGGCCGAGCACCGACCGGCCACCGTGGGGCAGGCCTCGCGTATCCCCGGCGTGACCCCAGCTGCCGTCTCCCTGCTGCTGGTGCACCTGAAGAAACAATCCATGAGTCTCAAACGCAGTGCCTGATTCCGCCCACCTGACCCAAGATGCCGCTCACCCCTTTCCGCCCCATGTGGGAGAACGCCTGGCCCGAGGGCTGGGCCAACTGGGGCTGAACGCCGATCTGAAGGCACCCCTGCTGGCCTATGTCTCACTGCTCACCCGCTGGAACAAGGCCTACAACCTCACCGCCGTGCGCGATCCCCGGGATATGGTCAATGTCCACCTGCTGGATTCCCTGGCCGCGCTGCCCCATGCGCGTGGGCCGCGTATCCTGGACGTGGGCACGGGGCCCGGTCTGCCGGGCATCCCTCTGGCCCTGGCTCGGCCCGAGTGGCAGTTCGTGCTGCTGGACTCAGGGATCAAGAAGACCCGATTCCTGCGTCAGGTGGTCATGGAGCTGGGTCTTGAGAATGTGGAGGTGGTTCATTCCCGAGTGGAAAACTACCGTCCGGAGCAGGGCTTTGATACAGTCATCAGCCGCGCATTCTCCGCCACCGGCACGTTCACACGTGTGGCCGGCCATCTGTGCGGCCCCGGAGGGCAACTGCTCGCCATGAAGGGCCGCGACGCCGACAACGACCCCGAAGGGCTGCCCACGGGCTGGTCCGTGGTGGCGACCCATTCGCTCCGGGTGCCCGGCCTGTCCGCCGTGCGACATCTGGTCGAAATCAAAAAGGATTCCTGAGACATGGTCAGAATCATCGCCGTGGCCAACCAGAAGGGTGGGGTCGGCAAGACCACCACCAGCATCAACCTGGCTGCCTCCCTGGCGGCCGCCCGGCGGCGCGTGCTCCTGATCGACCTGGATCCGCAGGGCAATGCCACCATGGGCAGTGGTGCCGACAAGTACGATCTGGCCCATAGCGCCTGTGATGTCCTGATGAAGCGTGCATCCGCCGCCGACACCATCATGAAGATGGAGGCCGTGGGTTACAGCCTGATGCCTGCCAACAGCGACCTCACCGTGGCCGAGGTGAACCTGATGACCGCCCTGCGCCGGGAGTACCGCCTGCAGGAAGCGCTGGCCGGCGTTCAGGAAGACTACGACTTCATCATCATCGATTGCCCGCCTGCGCTGAACATGCTCACCGTCAACGCTCTGGTGGCCGCCCATGGCGTGATCATCCCCATGCAGTGCGAGTATTACGCCCTGGAAGGGCTCTCGGCCCTGGTGCAGACCATCGACAGCATCCGTGAGTCGGTCAATCATGAGTTGCAGATCCATGGCTTGCTGCGCACCATGTTCGATCCACGCAACAACCTGTCCACCGAAGTGAGCGAGCAACTCACCCAGCACTTCGGGGATCAGGTGTATCGCACCGTGATTCCGCGCAACATCCGTCTGGCGGAGGCGCCCAGCCATGGTCTGCCGGTCATCCTGTATGATAAGTCCTCTCGCGGCGCCCTGGCCTACCTGGCCCTGGCCGGCGAGATCCTGCGTCGCGAAGGTCGGGGCACCGCCCAGGAGAATGTCCCGGGCGTGGCCTGAGTGCATTCGCCGACCGCGACCGGGTGGCGCGCCCCATCCGCTTTGCAGCCCCTTACTTTCGGGTGAACAGCATCATGGCAAGAAGAAAATCGGGACTGGGTCGCGGCCTGGATGTATTGCTTTCCAGCGCCAGTCAGGCCGGGCACGAGAGGGATGGCCCTTCCGACCTGCGGCAGGTGCCGGTGGAGCAGATTCGTCGTGGCCGCTATCAGCCTCGGGTGAATATCCAGCCCGAGGCCCTGGAGGAACTGGCCAACTCCATCCGTGCCCAGGGCATGGTGCAGCCGGTGGTCATCCGGCCCGTGGGGGACGGTTTCGAACTGGTGGCCGGTGAGCGCCGCTGGCGGGCCGCGCAGATGGTCGGCCTGCACGAGATCCCCGCCGTGGTGCGCGATGTCCCGGATCGAGCGGCGGCCGCCATGGCGCTGATCGAGAACATCCAGCGGGAAGACCTCAACCCCCTGGAGGAGGCCAACGCCCTGCACCGCCTGATCGAGGAGTTCGGCCTCACCCACCAGCAGGCGGCCGACTCCGTGGGGCGCTCGCGTACCAGTGTCACCAACCTGCTGCGCCTGCAGGAGCTGGAGGACCCGGTCAAGACCCTGGTGGACGAAGGGCGCCTGGAGATGGGGCATGCCCGGGCGCTGCTGTCCCTGGTGGGGCCGGTGCAGGTGGACGCCGCGCGCCGCGTGGCCGACAAGGGGCTGTCCGTGCGCGAGACCGAGCGCCTGGTGCAATCCCTGCTCAACGAGCAGGAAAAGACCCCCGACACCGCCAGGCCCCCGCGGAACCCGGACGTGGAACGCCTGGAATCCGAGCTTTCCGATCGCCTCGGGGCACGGGTGAATATCCAGTACAACACCCGTGGACGGGGCAAGCTTGTGATTCAATACAACAGCCTCGATGAGCTGGACGGCATCCTTGGCCACATTAATTAGTGGGTCATCAAAGCTCGTGTTTGTCAATTCCAGCGTTGACCGCCCGTTAGCGGACTCTTATAATGCCGCGCTGCTGTCATCGGTGCGCGGTCTTCCGGAGCGCCGAAAAAAAAAAGGTGAAGCACCGATCGACGACATGACCCAATACCCGCTCGCCCAGGCAAGACTCTGGAACCGGGCAACCAAGCTGATCCTTGGCCTGCAGTTGCTGGTCGCTGGCCTGGGTTATCTGGGTGGCTATCTGGCGGGTGGATCGGAGACGGCGTGGGCTGCCTTGGTGGGCGGCTTGATCAGTTTCATCTCGACAGCGTATTTTGCGTTCCGCGTCTTTTCCGGCCGCAGGGGGCGGCCGGCGAAAACCATCGTAAGAAGTTTCTATGTCGGGGAGACCCAGAAAATCTTCCTGACTGTGGCCCTGTTTGTGGTCGCAATCGTGTGGCTGGAGGTTGAGTTCCTGCCCATGTTCCTGACTTACATGGCCGGACTCATGGCCTTTTGGCTGGCCCTGCTGCCGGTGATGTCCGGCGCAAACGAGTAAAAGCGAGCGAACACCATGGAATACGAGTCTGCTGGAGAGTACATCAAGCACCACCTGGGGCATCTGACCCTGGGCAACCCGGAGTCGTTCTGGTCCATCCACATGGATACCATGTTCTTCTCCATTGCCATGGGTGGTCTGTTCCTCTTCATCTTCATGCAAGCCGCCAAGCGCGTCACCCAGGGTGTGCCGGGCAACATGCAGAATTTCGTGGAGATCATTGTCGGCTTCGTGGATCAGCAGGTGAAGGACACCTTTCACGGTCGCAGTAACCTGATCGCCCCGCTGGCGCTGACCCTGTTCGTGTGGATCTTCCTCATGAACATCCTCAAGCTGCTGCCTTACGACCTGTTTCCCTACCTGGCGCACATCGTTGGCCTGGACTACATGCGCATCAACCCCACCTCGGACATCAATGCCACCTTCGGCATGTCCCTGGCGGTGTTCGGCCTGATCATCTACTACAGCATCCACATCAAGGGCGGTGCAGGTTTCGCCAAGGAAATGCTCCTGCACCCCTTCGGCAAGTGGCTGATGCCCTTCAATCTGGTCCTCAAGGTGGTGGAAGAGATCGCCAAGCCGGTTTCTCTCTCACTGCGACTCTTCGGCAACATGTATGCTGGCGGCCTGATCTTCACCCTGATTGCCCTGCTGCCCTGGTATATCCAGTGGTCGCTGGGTCTGCCCTGGTCGCTGTTCAAGTTGCTGATCATCACCTTGCAGGCGTTCATCTTCATGGTGCTCACCATCGTGTACCTGAGCATGGCCCACGAAGATCATTGACGAACGGCATTCTGGGCCGCCGGCGGCGGCCCAGAATGGATTCACCCCAAGCTGTTCTTTGTAACCTTTGACTTTTAAACTTTCTGGAGGAAGTTATGGAACTCGCCATCGCTAACGTTCAGGGCATGACCGCCATCGCTGTGGGTCTGATTCTGGGTTTGGGTGCACTCGGTACCGCAATCGGCTTCGGTCTGCTGGGTGGTCGTTTCCTGGAAGGCGCTGCGCGTCAGCCTGAGATGGTCCCCATGCTGCAGGTGAAGATGTTCATCGTTGCCGGTCTGCTCGACGCCGTGACCATGATCGGTGTGGGTCTGGCCCTGTTCTTCACCTTTGCTAACCCCTTCCTGGGCGCGGTGACCGGTTAAAGCGCGGATGCATTATCGCGCAGTCCACCCGATACAACCGTCTCTAGGGGAGGTAGCAACGTGAATATCAATCTCACGCTGCTCGGTCAGATGATCACCTTCGCCCTGTTGGTGTGGGTCACCATGAAGTATGTGTGGCCCCCCATCATCAAGGCGATGAAAGAGCGTCAGAAAGAGATCGCCGATGGCCTGGCGGCCGCCGAGCGTGGCAAGCATGAGCAGCAGCTTGCCGAAGACAGGGCCAAGAAGGTCCTTCAGGAAGCCAAGCAGCAGGCTGCGGAAATCGTCGCCACGGCTCAAAAGCGCGCCAACGAAATCGTTGAATCCTCCAAGGATACCGCTCGCCAGGAAGCCGATCGCATCAAGGACTCTGCTCAATCCGAGATCGAGCAGGAAGTCAACCGTGCCCGTGAAGAACTGCGCAAGCAGGTGGGCACGCTGGCGATCACGGGTGCCGAGCGAATCCTGAAGAAGGAAGTCGACGCCAAAGCCCACAATCAGGTGATCAAAGACCTGGTGAGCCAGATCTAGGTGAGCCGCCATGTCTGAAAAAACCACGGCCGCAAGGCCCTACGCCAAGGCGGCGTTCGAGGTCGCAAAGGACGCCGGCAATCTGGCTGGCTGGTCCGATCAACTCGCTTTCATGTCCGCTGTCGCCAGCGACGCGAAGATGAACGAGTTCCTCGATAGCCCCAAAATCACCCGCGAGACGATGGCCAAGGCCTTCCTCGAGACCTGCGAAGGCAAGGTGGACGATGGCGGACGCAACTTCATACGCCTCTTGGCGGAGAATGACCGTTTGCCGCTACTGCCCGAGATCGCCCGGCTCTTCGAGACCATGAAGGCGGAAGCAGAACGCAAGGTGGAAGCCATGGTGTTCTCCGCGCAGGATGTGGATGCGGATCAGAAAAAGGCGATCGCCGACGCGCTGAAAAAGCGCCTCGGGCGTGACGTGAATCTGGTCTGCAAGGTGGACGACAGCCTCATCGGCGGCGCCATCATCCGCGCGGGAGACCTGGTCATCGATGGCTCGGTCCGAGGGCGCCTGTCGCGCCTGGCCAGTAGTCTGAGCCGCTAAGAGGATTCGAGCTAAGAGGATTTCGAACTATGCAACTCAACCCGTCTGAAATCAGTGAACTGATCAGCCAGCGTATCAAAAGCTACGAATCGGCGGCCGAGGCTCGCACCGAGGGCACCGTGGTCAGTCTGTCCGATGGTATCTGCCGACTGCACGGTCTGGCCGATGTCATGCAGGGCGAAATGATCGAATTCCCCGGCGACACCTATGGCCTGGCGCTCAACCTTGAGCGTGACTCCGTGGGCTCCGTTATCCTGGGTGATTACAAGCACATCAAGGAAGGCGACACCGCCAAGTGCACCGGTCGCATCCTGGAAGTGCCCGTGGGCGAGGCCCTGCTGGGTCGCGTGGTGAACTCCCTGGGCATGCCGGTGGATGGCAAGGGCAGCATCGAATCCGATGGGACGGCTCCCATCGAGAAGATTGCCCCGGGCGTGATCGAACGTCAGTCCGTGGATCAGCCGGTGCAGACCGGTCTGAAGGCTGTGGATGCCATGGTGCCGGTGGGTCGTGGTCAGCGTGAGCTGATCATCGGCGACCGCCAGACCGGCAAGACCGCCGTGGCCGTGGATGCCATCATCAACCAGAAGGGCACCGGCATTAAGTGCATCTACGTGGCAGTGGGGCAGAAGGCCTCTTCCATTGCCAGCGTGGTGCGCAAGCTGGAAGAGCATGGCGCGATGGAGCACACCATCATCGTCGCTGCCACTGCGTCTGAATCCGCCGCCATGCAGTACATTGCCCCATACGCCGGTTGCGCCATGGGCGAGTACTTCCGTGACCGGGGTGAAGATGCCCTGATCATCTATGACGACCTCACCAAGCAGGCCTGGGCTTATCGCCAGGTGTCCCTGCTGCTGCGTCGTCCGCCGGGTCGCGAAGCCTACCCCGGTGATGTGTTCTACCTGCACTCCCGCCTGCTGGAGCGTGCTTCCCGCGTGAACGCCGAATACGTGGAGAAGTTCACCAACGGCAAGGTGAAGGGCAAGACCGGTTCACTCACGGCCCTGCCCATCATCGAGACCCAGGCCGGTGACGTGTCAGCCTTCGTGCCGACCAACGTGATCTCCATCACCGACGGTCAGATCTTCCTGGAGACGGACCTGTTCAACGCAGGTATCCGACCGGCCATCAACGCGGGTCTGTCGGTGTCTCGTGTGGGCGGTGCGGCCCAGACCAAGATCATCAAGAAGCTGGGTGGTGGTGTGCGTCTGGCACTGGCTCAGTATCGTGAGCTGGCGGCCTTCTCGCAGTTTGCTTCCGACCTGGACGAAGCCACCCGCAAGCAGCTGGAACGCGGCCAGCGCGTCATGGAACTCATGAAGCAGAAGCAGTATGCGCCGCTGTCCATCGGTGAGATGGCCTTCTCGCTGTTCGCCGCCGAGGAAGGTTACCTGGACGACGTGGAAGACAAGAAGGTCGTGGACTTTGAACACGCCCTGCACGATTACCTGCGCTCGAGCCAGAAGGAACTCCTGGACAAGATCGACGAGACGGGTGATTTCGGCGACGACATCAAGTCCGGCATGAAGGCCGCTCTTGATGACTTCAAGGCAAATCACAGCTGGTAATCGGGGGCTGACTTATGGCAGGCGCAAAAGAGATCCGCGGCCAGATCAAGAGTATCAAGAATACTCAGAAGATCACCAAAGCCATGGAGATGGTGGCCGCCAGCAAAATGCGCAGGGCGCAGGATCGCATGCTGGAAACCCGCCCCTACGCGGAAAAGATCCGGCAGGTGATCGGCCATGTGGCCATGGCCAACGCGGAATACCGGCATTCGTATCTGGAAGAGCGGGACGTGAAGCGTGTGGGCATCATTGTGGTGTCCACCGACCGGGGGCTGTGCGGTGGTCTGAACATCAACCTGTTCAAGAAGACCGTGCAGCAGATGCGCGAGTGGCGGGAACAGGACGTGGAGATCGATTTGTGCCTGATCGGCAGCAAGGCCCTCGGGTTCTTCCGTCGCATGGGTGGCAATGTGGTGGCCAATACGGCCAACCTGGGCGACAAGCCCCGTCTCAACGACCTGATCGGCACCATCAAGGTGATGCTCGAGGCCTATGACGAGGGTCGGATCGACCGGCTGCTGCTGGTGGAAAACGAGTTCGTGAACACCATGAGCCAGAAGCCCAAGGTCACGACCCTGCTGCCCATCGAGCCCGCTGGCGAGGACCAACTCAAGCATCACTGGGACTACATCTACGAGCCGGATACCGTGCCCGTGCTGGACACCCTGCTGACCCGTTATATCGAGTCCGTAATCTACCAGGCGGTGGTCGAAAACGTGGCCTGTGAAATGGCAGCCCGGATGGTGGCAATGAAGTCGGCCACCGACAACGCCGGGGATCTCATTGATGAACTGCAGCTGGTGTACAACAAGGCACGCCAGGCAGCCATCACCCAGGAGATCTCCGAGATCGTCGGCGGCGCCGCTGCGGTTTGAGGCCGACCCCGGTTCAAGATTCGAAAGACTAGAGGATTATCAACATGAGTGCTGGAAACATCGTTGAAATTATCGGCGCGGTGGTGGACGTAGAGTTCCCCCGTGACTCCGTGCCCAAGATCTACGATGCCCTCATGGTGGAAGAGGTCGGCCTCACCCTGGAAGTTCAGCAGCAGCTGGGTGACGGTGTGGTGCGGACCATCGCCATGGGTACAACGGACGGCCTGCGCCGTGGCATCAACGTCTCCAACACCGGCAAGGCCATCACCGTGCCGGTGGGCAAGGGCACCCTGGGCCGGATCATGGACGTGCTGGGCAAGCCGGTGGACAACGCCGGCGACGTGAAGGCGGAGGACTCCTGGTCCATCCACCGTGCGGCACCCAGCTACGAAGAACAGGCCGGTTCCACCGACCTGCTGGAGACCGGCATCAAGGTGATCGACCTGCTCTGCCCGTTTGCCAAGGGCGGCAAGGTGGGTCTGTTCGGCGGTGCCGGCGTGGGCAAGACCGTGAACATGATGGAGCTGATCCGCAACATCGCCATCGAACACTCCGGTTACTCCGTGTTCGCCGGTGTGGGGGAGCGTACCCGTGAAGGTAACGACTTCTACCACGAGATGAAGGACTCCAACGTGCTGGACAAGGTGGCCCTGGTTTATGGCCAGATGAATGAGCCCCCGGGCAACCGTCTGCGCGTGGCACTGACCGGCCTGACCATGGCGGAATACTTCCGTGACGAAGGCCGTGACGTGCTGATGTTCATCGACAACATCTACCGCTACACGCTGGCCGGTACCGAGGTGTCCGCACTGCTGGGTCGTATGCCCTCCGCAGTGGGTTATCAGCCCACCCTGGCTGAGGAAATGGGTGTTCTTCAGGAGCGCATCACCTCCACCAAGAAGGGCTCCATCACTTCCATTCAGGCCGTTTACGTGCCTGCGGATGACTTGACCGACCCGTCCCCGGCCACCACCTTTGCTCACCTGGACGCCACGGTGGTGCTGTCCCGTCAGATCGCCGAGCTTGGCATCTATCCGGCCGTGGATCCCCTGGACTCCACCAGCCGTCAGCTGGACCCGCTGATCATCGGTCAGGAGCACTACGATACGGCCCGCGCCGTGCAGAACACCCTGCAGCGTTATAAGGAACTGAAGGACATCATTGCCATCCTGGGTATGGATGAGCTGTCCGAGGAAGACAAGCAGGTGGTGTCCCGGGCTCGTAAGATCCAGCGCTTCCTGTCCCAGCCCTTCTTTGTGGCGGAAGTGTTCACCGGCTCGCCCGGCAAGTACGTGTCCCTCAAGGACACGATCAATGGCTTCCAGGCCATCGTCGACGGCGAGTACGATCACCTCCCGGAGCAGGCCTTCTACATGGTGGGCAGCATCGAAGAGGCCGTCGAGAAGGCGGAGAAGCTCAACAAGTAAGCGGGGGCAACCATGTCCATGACGTTTCACGTCGATATTGTGAGTGCGGAGGAGTCCATCTACTCCGGAACAGCTCACATGCTGGTGGCGCCGGCAGAACATGGCGAGGTGGGTGTCATGCCTCGTCACTCCCAGTACATCTCGCTGCTCAAGCCGGGCGAGATCCGGGTGAAGGTGTCGGACTCCGGTGAGGAGCACAACATCTTCATTTCCGGTGGTGTGCTGGAGGTTCAGCCCCATGTGGTGACCGTGTTGGCGGATACCGCCATCCGGGCCAGGGATCTGGACGAGGCAGAGGCCATGGAGGCCAAGCAGCGTGCCGAGGATGCACTGGCCAACCGCAAGGCGGACTTCGACTATGCCAAGGCCCAGTCGGAGCTCATCGAGGCGGCTGCACGCCTGCGCATGATCCAGAAGCTGCGTAACAGCAGTAACAAGCAGTAAGGCCGGGCGGGGCAGGTTCCCGTTCGTGATAAAGGCCCCTCGCCTTCGGGAGAGGGGCCTTTTGCCGTTCTGGCCTCTCAGATAGCGGTCTTCGGGCCCTGGCGGTTCCCCCGCCTCCGCTCATTCCGGTAGACTTTCCACACTTCATTGGAACAGATACCGGGAAGGCCCCCAGGTGAGCACCCCAACCACCGTCATCATCCTCGCCGCCGGCCAGGGTACGCGCATGCGCTCAGCCCTGCCCAAGGTTCTGCACCCTCTGGCTGGGCAGCCCTTGCTGGCGCATGTCATCCACACCGCACAGGCGCTCATGCCCGAGCGTGTCGTCGTCGTCTACGGTCATGGGGGCGATCAGGTTCGCCAGGCCCTGGCGGATGCCCCGGTCACCTGGGTGGAGCAGACCGAGCAACTGGGCACGGGGCATGCGGTGGCCCAGGCTCTGCCTGAGGCCGGGCAGGACGATCGTGTTCTGGTCCTCTATGGGGATGTACCTCTGGTTGCCCAGGATAGCCTGGCTCGGCTGCTGCAGGCCCTGGATGACCATGAACTGGCCGTGCAGACCATGATGCTGGAGGACCCCACGGGTTACGGACGCATCCTGCGCGACGCCATGGGGCAACCGGTACGCATTGTTGAACAAAAGGACGCCACCGCTGATGAGCTTGCCATCCGCGAGGTGAACACCGGCTTCATGGCCGCCCATCGCCGCCAGCTGGAAGACTGGCTGGGCCGGGTGGACCGCAACAATGCCCAGGGCGAATATTATCTTACCGACTGCATCTCACTGGCTGCCGGGGATGGTGCCCGGGTGGCGGCGGTGGTGGCCGATGATCCCGAGCAGTTCCAGGGCGTCAACGATCGGGTGCAACTGGCGGCCCTGGAGCGTGCCTATCAGCGTGGTCAGGCCGAAACCCTGATGCGGGCGGGCGTCTCGGTACGCGATCCGGCGCGCCTGGATATCCGCGGTGCGGTCATCGCCGGGCAGGACGTCACCCTGGACGTCAATGTGATCCTGGAAGGCAATGTCACCCTGGGGCAGGGCGTTTCGGTGGGCGCTCATTGCGTGCTGCGCAATGTCGTCGTGGGTCCGGGCACCATCATCCAGCCCCATTGCATCCTGGAGGATGCGAACATCGGGGCGGATGCCCGGATCGGTCCCTTCGCACGCATCCGCCCCGGCACGGAACTGGCGGCCGGGGTGCACGTGGGGAATTTTGTCGAGATCAAGAAGAGCCGGGTGGGCGAGGGCTCCAAGGTGAACCACCTGAGCTACGTGGGCGATAGCCAGGTGGGCTGCGGCGTCAACGTGGGCGCCGGGACGATCACCTGCAACTATGATGGTGCCAACAAGCATCTCACCGTGATCGGCGATGGCGCCTTCATCGGCTCCAACACCGCCCTGGTGGCCCCGGTCACGGTGGGCGAGGGCGCCACCATCGGCGCCGGTTCCACCATCAATGCCGATGCCCCGGCGGGGCAACTCACTCTGACCCGTGCGCCGCTGGAAACCCGGTCGGACTGGCAGCGCCCGACGAAGAAGGGCGGTTGACGGACTCAACACTCTTCTACCCCAGGGCGCAGGGGCTATAGCTCCCTTCTCCCCTCTGGGGAGAAGGGCCGGGGATGAGGGGCGCGGCGGGCACGAAGCCCCCAGCCTAGATACTCGCCCTTATGACATAAACAAAAGGATTCACCATGTGCGGAATCATCGGCGCCATCGCCCAACGTGATGTCCAACCCATCCTCATCGAAGGCCTCAGGCGCCTGGAATACCGAGGCTACGACTCGGCGGGCATGGTCGTCATGGACCCTCAGCGACGCCTGCAGCGGGAACGCTCCGTAGGCAAGGTGGAGGCCCTGGCGCAGCGGGTGGCCGGTAGCGGCCTGAGCGGCACCCTGGGCATTGCCCACACCCGCTGGGCCACCCATGGGGGCCCCACGG
This sequence comes from Ectothiorhodospira sp. BSL-9, assembly GCF_001632845.1. Lineage (NCBI taxonomy): Bacteria > Pseudomonadati > Pseudomonadota > Gammaproteobacteria > Chromatiales > Ectothiorhodospiraceae > Ectothiorhodospira > Ectothiorhodospira sp. BSL-9. The sequence goes on from NZ_CP011994.1 coordinate 1,238,684, forward strand.
AGCGCAACGCCCATCCTCATCTGAGCGGCGAACGCATCGCCGTGGTCCACAACGGCATCATCGAGAACTACCAGGCCCTGCGGGACGAGCTCAAGGCTCGGGGCTTCGAATTCACCTCTGATACCGACACCGAGGTCATCGCCCACCAGATCATGGACTACTGCCAGCAGGGCTTTGATCTGCTGGAGGCGGTGCGCCGGTCCACCGAGCACTTCAGCGGCGCCTATGCCCTGGGTGTGATCAGCCGCGATGAGCCGGATCGGCTGATCGCCGTGCGCGAGGGCAGCCCGCTGATCATCGGTCTGGGCATTGGCGAACATTTCATCGCCTCCGACATCCAGGCGATGCTGCCGGTCACGCAACGCTTCGTGTACCTGGAGAATGGCGACATCGCAGAACTGCGACGGGACGCCTATCGGGTGATGGACCCACAGGGCCAGGCCGCCGAACGCCCGGTGACCGAGAGTTCCCTCACCGCAGGTGCCGCCGATCGTGGGCGCTTTCGCCATTTCATGCTCAAGGAAATCCACGAGCAGCCCCGCGCCGTGGCCGAAACCCTGGAGGGACGGCTGGCGCCCGACGGGGTGCTGGAGGGGATCATGGGGCCGGGCTCCGAACAGATCCTGGCCCGAGCGAAATCGGTGCAGATCCTGGCCTGCGGTACCAGCTACCATGCGGGACTGGTGGCCGGTTACTGGATCGAAGGCCTGCTGGGCCTCCCCTGCCGGGTGGAGGTGGCCAGTGAATTCCGCTACCGGCGCCATGCGGTGCTCCCCGACTGCCTGCTGGTGACCATCTCCCAGTCCGGCGAGACCGCCGATTCCCTGGCGGCCTTGCGTCAGTCCCGGGAGGATGACTATCTGGGCTCGCTGGCCATCTGCAACGTGCCGGAAAGCTCACTGGTGCGCGAATCCGACATGGTGCTCATGACCCATGCCGGCCCCGAGATCGGCGTGGCCTCCACCAAGGCCTTCACCACACAGTTGGTGGCCCTGTTCCTGCTCGTGCTCTCCCTGGGCCGCCACCATGGCCTGGCGCCCGCCCGGGCCCAGGCCTTCGTGGAGCAGCTGCGCGCCCTGCCCGCCGCCCTGGAAAAGGTGCTGGCCCTGGATACGCCCATCGAGCGCCTGGCCATGGGCCTGGCCGACAAGCACCATGCCCTGTTCCTGGGTCGGGGCTGCCACTACCCCATCGCCCTGGAAGGCGCCCTCAAGCTCAAGGAGATCTCCTACATCCACGCCGAGGCCTACCCCGCCGGCGAACTCAAGCACGGCCCCCTGGCCCTGGTGGACGCCGACATGCCCGTGGTGGTGGTGGCCCCCAACAACCACCTGCTGGAAAAGCTCAAATCCAACCTGGAAGAGGTGCGGGCCCGTGGCGGACATCTGATGGTCTTTACCGACGACGTGGCCGCCCTGGGCAGTGACGGCGCCATCCAGAGCCTGGCGGTTCCCCCCGTGGATGACTGGCTCTCCGCCATCATCCACACGGTGCCCCTGCAGCTGCTCGCCTACCACACCGCCGTACTCAAGGGCACCGATGTGGACCAGCCCCGCAACCTGGCCAAGTCGGTGACGGTGGAGTAGGGGAGCGGCGGATCCGGGGCGTCTTGCGCTCACGGTCCAGTGGGGCTTTATCGAGGGCCATGCGCGGACTAAGCAAGGCACCGGTGGCCGGCAATTCATGACGCCGACCGGCCACCGGGGGGCGGCTCAGGCCGCGTGCTGCGCCTTTGCCTCCTGGGCGACCCGGGCCTCTTCCGGGGTGTAAGCCGCGCCCGACCACAGCACCTCGTAGGCGATCTCCTCGTTGCCGTTCTCGCACAGGTCCAGCACTTCCTGGAACAGGGGCTGGAACGTCTCGCTGCGATGGGAGCGCTCATGGTCCTCGAAGGTGTTCCAGAAGGTGATGATCAGCGCCTCCTTGCCCTTGAGCGGGCTCTCCACCGCCTGGCCCACCGTGGATCCTTCATTGGAAACATTGCCGCTGTTCAGGGCCACGAACCCACCTACGAAACCAGTCTCCGAATGATAGGTCTTCACGTTTTCACAGAGCACCGCAACCCGCTCCTCCAGATCGTCCACGGTGTACTGCGGCTTGAGGATCACCCGGTTGACCGTGACCACGCCATCCATCGGAAAGTTGGGAATCAGACCACTCATCGCATGCCTCCTCCAAAACAGGAATCGAGCTGACCCGTAGTGCATCAGCAGATCCTAATGTAGAAGACTGAGCGTGATTGTCAAGTATTGCCCTTCCCAAGGCAGGGATGCCGCTCCCCTAATCAGACCGACACAGCGGCCCCTCCACCTCACGACGCTTGTCGGCCCCCGCCAGCAATTCGATCAGGGTCAGGGCGAACTCCATGGCCGTTCCCGGCCCTTGCGAGGTGGCGATGTTGCCATCCACAACCACCGATTGTTCCTTGAATCGGGTGTCGGGCAGGTCCAGGGTCTTCACCACAGAGGGGTGACCCGTGGCGTTGCGGCCCTTGAGCAGGCCGGCATTGCCGAGCACCTTCGGCGCAGCGCAGATGGCGCCCACGAGGCGGCCTTCATCGTGCAGACGGTGCAGGAGAGCATGGATGCGGGGATCGGCATCCAGGCGGTTGGCGCCTGGCAGACCGCCGGGCAGTACCATCAGATCGAAGGGATCATCCAGAACCTCGTCCAGGAGCACATCGGGTTTGAGGATCACGCCCCGGGAGCAGGTCACCGTGCCCGGTTCCAGTCCGGCGACCACCACCTGGAAGTCGGCGCGGCGCAGCAGGTCGATCAGGGTGACGGCTTCGAGTTCTTCGCTTCCATGGGTGATGGGGATAAGGACGCGTGCCATTGTTTCACCTCCTGCTTGCTTATGAGGTAATCGCTGACGGTGACCAGGCGGATACCCTGAGCCTTCAGCTCAGGCAGCATCGCCTCCAGCACCTCCAGCGTTGCCGGGTAGGGGTGCCCAATGCCCAGCGCGTGGCCGCGCATGCGTGCCATCTGAGCAAGCAGTTTCACCTGATTGCGCACGAAATCGGCGTCGTGGGGCTGGGCGTCCAGGAAGACATCCCGCTGTGTGCTGGGCAGGCCTGCCCAGGTGGAGACATGGCGCACCAGGGTCTGGGCATGGGTGCGGCTGTCCACGAAATAGAGCGCTGGATCGGTGTCGCTCACCTCGGCCATCACCCAGGCCAGATGGTGGGGCTCTCGGGATATGCGGCTGCCCATGTGATTGTTCACGCCCCGTGCGTGTGGGACGCTGGCCAGGGCCTTGCGAACCGCGTCTCTGGTCTCGTGTTCGGTCATGTGCCGGAAAATGGCCCCGGGGCCAGGATCGTGCCCGCTGTCGGCCTCCATGGGCAGGTGCAGCATCACTTCGTGGCCACGTTCATGGGCCCAGATGGCAGCGTTGTGCGCCTGGGGGGTGTGGGGCAGTACCGCCACGGTGATGGGGCCAGGAAGCGCAGCCGTGCGCCGCGCCTCCCGGGGGTCGTTGCCAAGGTCGTCGATGATGATCGCAATCACCGGCCTTGGGTTATCCCCGGCCATCACCTGGGCGACCATTCCCGTCAGGGCCCAGAGCAGCAGCCCCAATACGCTGGCCCCGGCCAGGCGCGTCACTTCAGCGTCGCGCCTGGAGGATGTCCAGCCCCTTGAGCATGTTCAGGGCCTCATAGAGCTGGTAGTCCCGCTGTGCCAGGGATTCGCGGGCCTCGACACGGTCCTCGTCCTCGGCGTCACGGTCGGCGCCACGCAGATGGCGATTCAACTGAGCCTCGGTGATGGGGCGGACGCTGGGCTCGCCGGACTCCGCCAGGGTGATCTGCTCCAGCTTGATATCCGGCTCGATGCCATCAGCCTGGATGGAGCGGCCCGCCGGGGTGTAGTAGCGCGCTGTGGTCAGTTTGAGCGCCTGACCCTTTTCCAGGGGCAGGATGGTCTGCACCGAGCCCTTGCCGAAGGTGGAGGAGCCCATGATGATGGCCCGCTCATGGTCCTGCAGGGCCCCGGCAACGATCTCAGATGCCGACGCCGAACCCGCGTTCACCAGCACCACCATGGGGGCACCGTTGAGCACATCTCCTGGGGAGGCGGTGTAGCGGAACTGGGAGTCCTTGACGCGGCCTTCGGTGTAGACGATCAGGCCATCGTTCAGGAAGGCATCGGAAACGCCCACGGCCCCGTTGAGGATGCCGCCCGGGTTGTTGCGCAGGTCCAGCACCAGGCCCTTGAGGCCGCCGCTTTCCTTCTGCAGCTTGCGCGCCTCTTCCACCAGCATCTGTGCGGTGCGGGACTGGAAGGTGGTTACCCGCAGGTAGCCAAACCCGGGTTCCAGCATCTCGCTGCGCACACTCTGCACACGGATGGTGTCCCGGGTGATCTCCACCTCGAAGGGGGCCTCGCGGCCCTCGCGGACAACCGTCAGGGTGATGTCGCTGCCCCGGGGGCCGCGCATCTTGTTGACCGCCTCATTGAGGGTCATCCCCTTCACCGGGGTGTCGTCCAGACGGATGATCAGGTCCCCGGCCTGCATGCCGGCCCGGCTGGCGGGCGTGTCGTCAATGGGGGAGATGACCTTGACGAAGCCATCTTCCATGCCCACTTCCAGGCCTAGCCCGCCGAATTCGCCCTGAGTGCCAATCTGAAGCTCGGAGAATTCATCGGAACTGAGAAAGGTGGAGTGGGGGTCCAGCCCGGAAACCATGCCCCGGATCGCATTTTGCAGCAGGTCCGAGTCCTCCACCTCGTCCACATAATTGCGCTTGATGCGCATATACACATCCGTGAATGCCCGCAGCTCCTCCAGGGGGACGGCCTGTGCGGCTTCCTTTCTGTCGGCGACCACGCCGAACGAGACGCTGAGCATCACGCCCAGTATCAGGCCCATCAGCAGGCCTGCGCCCACGCGGGTTTGGGTTTTCATATATTTTTACTCCACTACAGTCCCGGCACGCGAGGAATCCGCGGATGATCGGGATAGGGCCTCAATCGGCCAGACGGTTACTTTGGCATGCGCCGTTACCGAGAGCCTACCATTCGCTGGTTAGAGTCGCACCATCGGGCGGGGTTCACGGGTTGGCCGTCGTGGCGTATCTCGAAATACACGCCAGGGGCCTGATCCGTGCCGCTGTCACCGGCGCGGGCGATGGTGTCGCCTCTTCGCACCCAGTCGCCTGGGGATTTGTGCAGGCTTTCGTTATGGCCGTAAAGGGTCATGTAGCCATCGCCGTGATCCACGATCAACAACATGCCGAACCCGCGCATCCAGTCGGCGAAAGCCACCCGCCCATGATGCACGGCCTTTACCGCATCCCCCCGGTCGGCGGCGATCACCACGCCACGCCAGCGCTGACCGGTGCCGCTGGCGCGTGCCGTGTCGAACTCGTGCCGGATCTCGCCGGGGACAGGGTATGGCAGTTGGCCGCGATGATCGGCGAAGGCCTCGTCCATCAGGGATTCGTCGGGGATGTCGCTCAACGCCTCGTCCAGGGACTGGAGCAGTTCCTCCAGTGCCTGCTGATCGCTTTCCAGTTGGGTGAGGGTCTGGCCAGCGGCGTCGATGTCCGCCTGCAGCGCGGCGAGGGCCTCGGATCGTTCCTCCCGGCGGCTTTCCAGCTCGGTTTGCAGGCGCTGGCGGGCCGACCGCTGCCGGGCCTGATCCACCCTGACCTGATCCAGGGCCTGCCGGGTGCGTGCCAGATCGGCCAGGGCCTCGCGGGCCTCATGGATGCGCTCGCCGCGGGCCTCGTTGAAGTGGCGGTAGTACGTAAGCATACGCTCCAGCCTGGCGGGATCCTCCTGGTTCAGGATCAGCTTGAGTTGATCCTGCTGCCCCGCCTGGTAGGCGCGCCGCAATTGCAGTGCCAGGGCCTCGCGATGTGTTTCCAGGCGCGCTTCCTCTTCCCGGGCGCGGGCCTCCAGGGTGCGCAGCCGCGCCCGGGTTGCCTCCAGGTCGACCTCGCTTTCGGCCAGATCCCGTGACGCACGGCTGACGGCGCGCTCGGTCTCGCGCAGCTGCGCCTCCAGGGCGCCCCGTTGGCCCCGGGCCTTCTCCAGTTCATCCCGAACCTCTTCAATCTCCCGCTGCACCTCCTGAAGGCGCTCGCGGGCCTGTTCCCAGTCGGTCTGGTTGGCATGGGCGGCGTGGGACAGGGCCAGCAGGATGATGAGTGTGGTCGCCCTGAATATGCCTCTTGACCGCCTGCCCATTGAAATATTTTTGATAAAGATCATAATTGGATTAACCACTACTAATATACGAGATATCCGATGCCGCCGGTTCCAGTTGCCAACAATGCCGCCGAGCCCGTAAACAGGGCAGGACCCATGCCATCCGATCGTTCTGACCTCATGGATAAGGAGGAGGATATCGAGCGTGCCTCGCGTTCGCTCAAGGCCATGGCACATCCGTTGCGCCTCAAGATCCTCTGCGTACTCGGGGACCGCGAGGTGAGTGTGCAGGAGATCGTGGATCATGTGGGCACTTCCCAGAGCAATATCTCACAGCATCTGGCCATCCTGAGGGACAAGGGTATTCTCTCGGCCCGGAAGGACGCCAATCGGGTGTATTACCGGGTGGGTGATGGCCGCACCCTGCGCCTGATCGGGATGATGCAGGAGGTCTTCTGCCGGTCTGCCTGAGCCTTCTGGCTTGCCCGCGGGGCCCCAAGGGGGCAGAATGCGGACCTCCCAATGATTGACCCAGCCCGAGCGATTCATGGACCAGTACCTGGAGTTTGTTGCCAACCACCCCCTGTTGTTCGGCCTGCTGGCCGCCGTCATCGGCGCCCTGGGCTACATCGAGTTTTCCCGCCTCACCCAGAAATTCCAGGCGATGGGCCCGCAGGAGGCGGTGCGCGCCATGAATCAGGACGACTCCATGGTGCTGGACGTGCGCGAAGAGGCGGAGGCACGCAAGACCGGCAAGATCTCCGGCGCTCGCCATATCCCCCTGACCAAACTCAAGGATCGCCTGAGCGAGATTGCCAAGCACAAGGACAAGACCGTCATCGTCTACTGCGAGAGTGGCACCCGCTCCGGTCAGGCCTGCAACACCCTGGTGAAGAATGGCTTCGAGAAGGTCATCAATCTGCGCGGTGGTGTGCTGGGCTGGCAATCCGAAGGTCTCCCCCTGAGCAAGCGCTGAGCGTGATGCGATCGTGAGAGTGACGCCCGTTGACTGACTCCTCCCCCAAGCCGATGACCGTGGTCATGTATGGCACCGGCTGGTGTGCCTTCTGCATGATGGCCCGCCGCCTGCTACGCGGCAAGGGCGTGGAGTTTCAGGAGATACGCATTGATCACGACCCCGAGCAGCGCCGTGTGATGGAGGAGCGCTCCGGGCGGCATACTGTTCCGCAGGTCTTTGCCGGCGAGGATCACCTGGGCGGTTACACCGATCTGGTTGAACTGGACCAGCGGGGCGAACTGGACGAACGCCTCGGTCTTTAAAGCCCGCCCTGTCAGTCGTTGCACCCTGGGGGGGCGCACCCTATCATGCCCTCCAAATCATTCACTTGCCCGCGGAGTTATCATGTCGGAAAACCAGTCACCGAATGCAGGCGCCGACGGCGCCGCTCAGGGTCAGCCGCAGCAGGAGTTCGGGCTGCAGAAGATCTACACCAAGGACATCTCCTTTGAAGCGCCGGGTACGCCGGGCGTGTTCACCCGCGAGTGGAAGCCGGAGACCAATGTCCAGTTGAACTCCCAGGCACGCGCCCTGGATGAAAAGGGTGTGCACGAGGTGGAGCTGACCCTGACGGTGACCACCAAGTCCCAGGGCGAGACGGCTTACCTGGTGGAGGTCAAGCAGGCAGGTGTGTTCATGGTTCGCGGTATTCCCGACGAACAAAAAGGGCCGCTGCTCTCTTCCTACTGCCCCAACATCCTCTTCCCGTTTGCCCGGGAAGTGATTTCCGACCTGGTCACCCGCGGTGGCTTCCCGCAGCTGCTGCTGGCACCGGTGAATTTTGATGCCCTCTATGCCCAGAAGGTGCGTGGTCAGCAGCAGGCCCCTGCAGCGGGTGGGAACGGCGATGCGGGCATCGCCACACAGAACTGATCCGGGCTGACCCCATGAGCAACGTGCGGAATGTGGCAGTGGTGGGCGCCGGCTCCTGGGGAACGGCGCTCGCCCTGCATCTGGCTCGCAAGGGGCTCGATGTGGGGCTGTGGGGTCGCGATAGCGACCACGTCAGATCCATGCAGGCAGAGGGTCGCAACGCCCGCTATCTGCCGGAGGTTCCCTTCCCCGAGACCCTGGGGGCCACATCGGACCTGGAAGGCCTGGTGGACCGGGCTGACCGGGTGCTCCTGGCCGTGCCCAGTAGTGGGTTTGGCCCGGTGCTCCAGCGCATTGCTCCACATCTGGGTTCGAGCGGTCTGATCTGGGCCACCAAGGGGCTGGATCTGGACAGTACCCGCTGGCTGCATGAGTTGGTGCTGGAGGAACTGGGGTCGGATCGACCCTGGGGTGTGGCCTCCGGGCCCTCCTTTGCCGGTGAACTGGCGCGGGGCCTGCCCACGGCACTCACGCTGGCCTCGCCGGATACGGGTTTCGCTGAGGACGCCATGACGTGGATGGCGGGCGGCACCCTGCGGGTTTATACCAGCGACGATGTGGTGGGCGTGCAGTTGGGTGGCGCCTTCAAGAACGTGCTGGCCATCGCCGCCGGGGTGTCCGATGGTCTGGGCTTCGGGGCCAACGCCCGCGCCGCCCTGATCACCCGGGGGCTGGCGGAATTGATGCGCCTCGGGGCCGCCACCGGCGCCCGCACCGAGACCCTCATGGGTCTGTCCGGTCTGGGGGATCTGGTGCTCACCTGCACCGACAATCAATCCCGCAACCGCCGCCTGGGCATGGCGCTGGGTCAGGGACAGAGCCTGGAGGAGGCCATCGCGGCCATCGGTCAGGCGGTGGAAGGGGTGAGCACGGCCCGCATCGCCGTGGCCAAGGCCTCGGCCCTGGGTGTGGACATGCCCATCTGCAGTCAGGTGGCGCGGGTATTGTTCGAGCAACTGCCTCCCACCGTGGCGGTGGAGGAACTGCTCAGCCGGGATCCCAAACCGGAATTCTAGGCACCGCCCGCATAGCCGCATTGCCGCCAGGCCTCATACACCACCAGGGCCACCGAGTTGGACAGGTTCAGGCTGCGGCTGTCCGGCACCATGGGTATTCTCACCCGCCGCTCTGCCGGCAGCCCGGCCAGCACCGTCTCCGGCAGGCCCCGGGTCTCCGGGCCGAACAGCAGTGCATCACCCGCCTCGAAGTGCGTGTCGCCCAGGCCCTGTTGCCCACGGGTGGTCACGGCAAACAACCGCCGGGGGGCGACAGCTTCCGAGAACGCCCCCAGGCTGTCATACTCCGACACCGACGCTAGATCCCGATAGTCCAGGCCGGCACGGCGCAGCCGTGTGTCATCCAGGGTGAACCCCAGGGGATGGATCAGGTGCAGGCGGCAGCCCGTGTTGGCCGCCAGGCGCATGACGTTGCCGGTGTTGGGCGGGATTTCCGGTTGATACAGGACGATGTGAAACATGCCAGTCGATACCCATCACAAACAGGCCCTTGCCATCGATTTCTGCGGCCTGCCGTTTGCCTCGCCCCTGGTGCTGCTTTCGGGCTGCGTCGGTTTTGGCGAGGAGTATACCCGGGTCGCGGGCTTCTCCAATCGCCAGGTGGGGGCGGTGTGCCTCAAGGGCACCACGGGCGACGCCCGCCTGGGTAACCCGCCGCACCGGGTGTACGAGACCCCCGATGGCATGCTCAACGCCATCGGCCTGCAGAACCCCGGGGTGGACCATGTGGTGGACGAGATCCTGCCGAACCTGGATTTCGATGAGACCCGCTTCATCGCCAATGTGTCCGGGTCCACCATTGAGGAGTACATCCGCGTTACCCAGCGGTTTGACGACTCCCCGGTGGATGCCATCGAGATCAATATCTCATGCCCCAACGTGAAGGAGGGCGGGGTGGCCTTCGGTAACGACCCGGACATGTCGGCCCGGGTGGTGGAGGCCTGCCGCAAGGTGACGCAAAAGCCCCTGATCACCAAGCTCTCGCCCAATCAGACGGACATCGCCGGGAATGCACGGCGCTGCATCGAGGCGGGGACCGATGGCCTCTCGGCCATCAACACCCTGATGGGGATGGCGATTGATACAGAGCGTCGCCGTACGGTGATTGGCAACAACCAGGGCGGTCTGTCGGGCCCGGCGGTGAAGCCGGTGGCCCTGCTGCGGGTGCATCAGGTCTACCAGGTGGCCCGGCCCCATGGGGTGCCCATCATCGGTCAGGGCGGGGTGGCCAGTGCCGATGATGCCATCCAGTTCCTGCTGGCCGGCGCCACAGCGGTGGGGGTGGGCACGGGGCTGTTCTACGACCCCCTGCTGTGCGGCAAGATCAATCACGGTATCAGCGATTATCTCAAGCGCCATGGCATGAGCCATGTGTCGGAGCTCACCGGGGCCCTGGAGCTGAACTGAAGCCCCCTCGTGCCAGGCTTCCATGACCACGAAGATGATCTCCACAACAAAAAAGGGCGGCCCCATGGGCCGCCCTTTGCGTTGGTGCCGGAGAGAGGAGTCGAACCCCCGACCTTGGCATTACGAATGCCCTGCTCTACCAACTGAGCTACTCCGGCGTGCCTGGGAATGTTGCCAGGGACGTTCATCCCGGGCCAACCTCTCCGACAGCCCGCGAAGGTTACAACAACCAGCCTGCGGACTCAAGATTGACCGTGCCCAGAGTCTTATCGGAGGTGTTGCCATGATCCCTGCTGCTTTCGCCATGCCCTTGCTGCTGCTGATGGCAGCCCCGGTTGCGGGGACCGAGGGGACAGGGGCCGACACGGCCGTGGGCCTGGACCCTGTTCAGGTGAGCGCCCCCCGCCTTGAGCGGGACTGGCTGGGCAGTCCCGCCGCCATCGGTCTGCTGGACCCCGAAGATGTGGGCATGGGCCGTCAAGGGCTGCAACTGGACGAATACCTGAATCGCATCCCCGGCCTGCAGATGCAGAACCGCTACAACTTCGCCCAGGATATCCGCCTGTCCATCCGGGGCTTTGGTGCCCGCGCCCCTTTCGGTGTGCGTGGGCTGCACATCCGCGTGGATGGCATCCCTGAAACCCTTCCGGACGGTCAGTCTCAGGTGGATGCCATTGATCTGGAGTCCCTTCAACGGGCAGAAGTGATCCGTGGCCCCAGTTCCACCCAGTACGGCAACGCCGCCGGCGGGGTGGTGGATTTGCATACCCAGCGAGGACGGGATATGCAGGGCGTGCAGGCCAAGGTGGATGCTGGAAGCCATGGCTTGCGTCGCCTGGGCATCAAGGCGGGAGATCAGGCGGGACCCTGGGAGTACAGTGTCAGTGGCTGGGACCTGCGCTATGACGGCTATCGGGATCACAGCCGGGTGGAGAAGCGGCTGCTCAATGCCAGGCTGGGTTACGAATTTGACGATGGCGCCCGCATTGAGGCGGTGCTGCGTGCCCTGGATGCACCGGACACCCAGGACCCGGGATCGCTGACCCGGGAAGAAGTGCAGGACGACAGGCGGCAGGCACGGGAGGCCTCCCTGGCTCGGGATGGCGGGCAGTCCGCGGAACAGCAGACCCTGGGGCTCACCTACACCCGCCCCCTGGGTGCGGACGACGAGCTGGAACTGCGTGGTTTTGTGAGCCAGCGAGACTTCAACAACCGTTTGCCGTTTGAGGGCGGGGGGCAGGTGCGCTACCAGCGGGATCACCATGGCCTGGGCGCTCGTTACACCCGTCAGGCGACGGTCGGCAGCCTTCCCATCCTCTATACCGCCGGTGTGGACCTGGCCGAGCAGCGGGATGACCGCCAGCGCTTTGACAATCTGGACGGTGGTATCCGGGGGGAGCAGCAATTCGACCAGCTGGAACGCGCCCGCTCCCTGGGAGTCTTCACTCAGGGGGGGGTAGAGCTGACGGATCGCCTGGATCTGGTGCTCGGCGCCCGCCATGACCGCCTGCGCATGTCCGTGGATGACCGATTCAGCGACCCGGGGGAGGACCGCTCCGGTCGCCAGGATTTCCGTGAATGGAGTTATCGCGCCGGGCTCGGCTATGCCTGGACACCGGGGCACCAGTTCTACGTCCAGTTGGGCACCTCGTTCGAAAGCCCCACCTTCACCGAATTTGCCAATCCCGATGGCGGCACGGGTCTCAACCCGAATCTGGAGCCGGAGCGGGCCCGTAGCCTGGAGTTGGGTGCCAAGGGCTTCTGGGGTGATACGGGCCGTTACGAGCTGGCGGTGTTCACCACGCAGGTGCGTCATGAGATCGTGAACTACCAGTCGGACGATGAGCGTGACTATTACGAAAACTCCGGTCGCTCCAGACGCCACGGCCTGGAAGCCGGCGCCTCCTGGTATCCCATGGATCCCCTGCGCCTGACCCTGGCCTACACCCTGTCGCATTATCGGTTCAGGGAGTTTCGCGACGAATCGGGCGAGGACTTCTCGGGCAAGGCCTTTCCCGGCGTGCCGCGCCAGCAGCTATTCGCCGAACTGGCCTGGCAGGGCCCCGAGGGGCGATTCGTCACCGTGGACATGCTCGCCGTGGATCGGCTTTACGCGGATAACGCCAACACCGAGCGGGTGTCGGGGCACGTGTTGACGAATCTGCGCCTGGGGCGGGCCTGGGAAACGGGGAACGCCCGGGTGGTGCCCTATCTGTCCGTCAACAATCTCTTCGATCAGGACTACCAGAGCAACATTCGCATCAACGCCCTGGGCGGCCGTTATTACGAGCCCGGCCCCGGTCGGGAATACGGAGTCGGGCTGAGCGTGCAGTGGCGCTGATCAGAGCGATGGGCCCTGCCGCGACCCTGCGTCGATCCCGGCACGGTCTCGACACGGGTGGGGTAGACGTGTACAGATGAGGGTATGACACGGGGTAGCCATCGGGTTGCCTGAGCCACACAGAAGGGAGGGTGCGAACATGAAGCCATTCGAGAACAAGGTCGTGGTCATCACCGGCGCGGCGGGCGGCATAGGCGAGGCCACCGCCCGAATGCTGCATGCCCAGGGGGCGCGGCTCCTGCTCACGGACCGGGAGCCCGACGGGGTGGAACGCCTTGCCGGGGAACTGGGTGATGGCGTCGCCGCCATGGCGGTGGACGTGAGCCGCGAGGCCGACAACCAGGCCATGATCGAGGCGGCGGAAAAGCGCTTTGGGGCCGTGAACGCGGTCTTTCTCAACGCCGGCATCGAGGGGCGGGTGGGCCCCATGGACAGTCTTGAGCAGGCGGACTGGGACAAGGTCTTCGCGGTCAATGTTCATGGCGTGCGCATGGGTATCCTGGCCGCCTTGCCGGCGCTGCGCCGGGTGGGGGGTGGGTCCATCCTCATCACTGCCAGTGTGGCCGGCGTGCGTGGCGCGGCGGGCCTGTCGCCCTATGTTTCCAGCAAGCATGCCGTGATGGGCATGATGCGCACCGCCGCCGCCGAGCTGGGCCCCGAGGGCATTCGCGTGAACACCGTCAATCCCGGCCCCGTGGACAACCGCATGATGCGCTCCATCGAGGATCAGGCCAGCCCCGGCCACGGTGATGACGTGAAGGCCGGCTTCGTGGAGCGCATGCCCCTGGGGAGGTACGTTACCAATGAAGAGGTGGCCGGTGTCGCGGTGCTGCTGTTATCCGATGCCTCCAGTGGTGTGACGGGCACCCATTACCTGGTGGATGCCGGGCTCACGGCCCATTGATCCGAATCACAGCCCGAGGAAGTGACCATGTCGGAAAAATCCCGCTTTCTGCCCCACGCCGAACGCCTGGTGTGGTTCGGTTTCATGTTGTTCCTGCTGATTACCGCGATGATCTACATCCATCGGGGCATTGGTCTTGAGCGGGATGTGCAGCAGGCTCACCAGGAAATCCTGGCGCTGCAGATGCGCCTGAACGAGATCACGGCAGGTCAGGTGGAGCAGCCAGCCGTTGTGGGGCTCACCCAGGGGCAGGAGCGTCGTCTGCGCCGGCTGGGCTTGAATCAGCCCCGGGAGGACCTGCTGAATGATCTGGTACAGCAGCCGGAACTCATTGATCATGATCCGGTGCTGGGCGGCACACTGTTCTTTGTGCCGGATGAGACCCATATCCTCAATGACCGATGGGTACTGGCCACCTTTGAAGACGGCCATGTGCGAGGGCAGATGCTGCTGGAATACGAGGTGGCCTTCGGCACCATCGACTGGCGCGTATTGACCTCCGAGCTGGATCGGTAATCGCCCGGCGGCTGCTTCAGCTGCCCGCGGAGACCTCGGGGCGTTGTTCGCACTCCACGGGGCACTGTGGCTGCCCATGCAGCCCCGCCACGCGTCGCAGGCCTTCGATATCGTGCAGGGTAATCAGCTTGCGTCGCACGCTGATCAGGTCCTGGCTCTGGAAACGGCTGAACATGCGACTCACCGTCTCCACCGCCAGCCCCAGATAGTTGCCGATATCGTTGCGGGACATGGTCAGGTTGAACTCGTGCCGGGAAAAACCGCGCTGCCCGAAGCGGTCGGAGAGGTTGAGCAGAAAGGCCGCCAGGCGGGCGTCGGAGGCCCGCTTGCCCAGCAGGGTCATGAGTTGTTCGTCGCTTTGCAGCTCGCGGCTCATGATCCTGAGTAGCTGATGCTGCAGTCCTGGCGTGCGTCCCGCCAGGGCCTCCAGCCCCTCGAAGGGGATCTCGCAGACGCTGGATGTTTCCAGAGAGAGTGCCGTGCAGGGGTGAACCCCCTCGCCGATGGCATCCAGCCCCAGGAGTTCCCCGGGCAGATGAAAGCCCGTGATCTGTTCCTCGCCATCATCGGTGAGCACGAAGGTCTTCACCGACCCGCAGCGCACGGCGTACAGGCAGCCCAGAGGATCTCCCGCCTGGTAGAGCAAATCGCCCCGATGCACTGGACGCTTGCGGCTGATGATGCCCTCCAGGAGCTCCAGGTCCTCCAGGGGAACCCCAAGCGGCAGGCATAGATCACCCAGACTGCAGGCCTTGCAGGCCTGTTTGAGATTCTTGATGTTCATGACATTGCTCGGGGTCATGGCTGTACTCGTCAAGTGGATTCGACCGCTTGTCCGGAAAAGGCTGATGGCCCGAACAAACATACTTGAGTTTAGCACTAAGGTACAAGCCTGCTAGGGAGACTCGATTCCGCCTGCCGGCCCAGGGTTCAGGATGGTGTCACGTGTTATGTGGGCGAGAGGCGTTGAAACGGGCGGCCAGACCATGGCCCAGCCAGGCCGCCGCCAGGGCCGCGATCAGGTGCAGGCCCATGGCAATGGCCGCAGAGGTTAACCCGTTCTGGTAGGCCCAATCCAGGGTTTCCACGCTGAGCATGGAAAAGGTGGTGAATCCCCCCAGGAATCCTGTGACCACCGCCTGGTAGATCGTGGGGCTTACCTTGAGGCGCCCGCCCGGCCCGGTGAGGGTGGCGAAGGCGCCGATCAACAGGCAGCCCAGCACGTTGACGGTCAGGGTGGCGACAGGATGCACCAGGCCCATACCGCCCACCACGGCAACCCCCACCAGGTAGCGGGTCAGTCCCCCCAGGGCGGTGCCGGCGGCGATGGCCAGATACAGTCTCATGGGTGGCCCGCCATAAGCATTGTCAGTTGGTATCCCAGCCAGGCCGCCCCCAGGCACGCCGTGCCCGAGGCCAGGACATTGCCTGCGGCCTGGAGTGAGCGTCCCTGTTGGGCCAAGTTGAGGGTTTGCAGGGCGAAGGAGGATACGGTGGTATAGCTCCCCAGAAAGCCCAGCATCATCAGGGCAAACAGCCCCGGCGAGGCCGTGTGGTCGAAGGGCCACAGGGCGATGAGCACCCCGGCGGCCAGGGCGCCGCTGACATTCACCACCAGTGTGCCCCAGGGGAATGCCGTGCCGGTGAGCTGCGTGACCCAGGCGCCCACCTGGAAGCGGGCTACGCCGCCCGCGGCGCTGCCCAGGAGAACACCCATCAGGGTTTCAGCGGTGATCATGCTCATGCCGCGGGTTGGGCTGAGCCTGAGAAGCACTCCTGTGCCAGCGCTGCGCGGCGCTGGGGGCTGAGCCCTTCACTGTGAAGTGATTCGATCAAGCGCACCCGCTCACCCAGCCCGGAACCATTGGCCAGTTGAACCGCCAGGCCCGGGCGGGCGTTGAGTTCCAGCATCAGCGGCCCCCGTTCCCGATCCAGCACCACGTCCACGCCCAGATAGCCCAGGCCGGTGATCTCGAAGCACCGTGCAGCCATTTCCAGCAAGGTGTCCCAGCCGGGGATCTGCAGGCCCTGGATGGGGGCGCCGGTGTCCGGATGCACGTCGACGATGCGGTTATGCCATACCCCCTGTCCAGTGCGCCCCGTACCCATGTTGACGCCCACGCCTACCGCTCCCTGATGCAGATTCGCCTTGCCATCGGAATCCCGGGTGGGCAGGCGCACCATGGCCATGATGGGGTAGCCCTTGTAGACGACGGTGCGGATGTCCGGTACGCCCTGATAGCTGACCTTCTCGAACAGGGGGTCGAATTTCACCCGGTATTCCACCATGGCCTTGTCCGGCTGACCGCCCAGGCTGTGCATGCCGCTGAGCACATTGGACACGTGGTGACCTACACCCTCCAGATCCACCATGCGGCCGCTGGATTTGCGAAAGCTGTCCCGCAGGCGCCCGGTGATCACCAGGATGCCGTTGCCCCCGGCCCCATGGGCGGGCTTGATCACGAAGTCATCACTGCGCGCCACAATGCGGGGCAGGTGACGGATGTCGTGGTTGGTTTCGATCACCCCATACAGTTCAGGCACGGCCATGCCTGCCTCCAGGGCCAATTGCTTGGTGCGCAGCTTGTCGTCCACCAGAGGGTAGAGATGGCGGGGGTTCAGTTCGGCGATCAGGTCGGCATTGCGCTGGTTCATGCCCACCACGCCCTTGCGCCGGAGTTCACGCGGGGAGATGAACCACTTCATGGGGCCTTTTCTCCCTTGAAGGCCTTGAAGCGCACCAGTTCACTGAGCCGGTAGCCGGTATAACGGCCCAGCAGCAGGGTGATTGCCAGGGCGATCAGCAGCAATTCCGGGAAGACGAAGAACAGGTGATCGATCGTGGGGTTGATCATCAGCAGATAGGCGGCGGCCGCCACCGCCAGGCTGCCAATGCCCTGGCGAATGGCGTCCGATGGGCCGTGCTCCTCCCAGACGATGGACATGCGCTCGATGGTCATGGCCAGGATCACCATGGGGAACAGGGCCACCGACAGCCCGTGCTCAATGCCCAGGTTATGGCTGAGGATGCTCAGGGTGAGCATCAGCATGATCACCACGATGACCACCGAGGCCAATCGGGGTACCAGCAGCAGTTTGAGCCGGTCCAGGTAGAATCGGATGGCGAGCCCCAGGGAGACGATCAGCGTGAACAGGATGATGCCGCCCAGAAGCTCCGTCTCCCGAAAGGAGAGGGCGATGAGCACCGGCATGAAGGTGCCAAAGGTCTGCACGCCCACGATGTTGCGCAGAAGCACGATGATCATGGCGCCCAGGGGGACCAGCAGCAGCACCCGGTACATGTTCTGGGTCTGCACCGGCAGGTTGAACAGGGAAAAGTCCATCAGCCGGGAATCCATGACCTGGGCCCGCTGCTGGGCCACGTCGATGGCGTCCATGTAGTTCTGGGTCACCGCGAAGCTGATCTGCGGGTTGCGCGCCCGGCTCAGTCGCACCGGGTCCTCGTCCCCGTACCACCACACCAGGAAGTTTTCCGGATACCCCACGCTGCCGTCATGGATGTTGATGGGTACCCACTTGCGGGTGTTGTGCACCTCAAGCCAGGTTTGCGGCTGCAGGTCCCGGGCCCTTTCGGTGAGGGAAATGCCATGGACCATGCGTGCCGGGATGCGCGCCCCGGCCAGCAGGTCAATGGCGGTGCGGACCTTGGCCCGGTCGCTGTCCGAGTTGGATACGAACAGGCTGATGTTCTCATCGGGCACCTGCTTCAGGTCACGAACCAGCACCGTGGCAAAACTGGTGATGTCGGCCGACCGGGCGCGTACCCGCGTGATCACCTCCTCGGCAGCCGAGGCGTAGGGTTCATCCCATTCCGGGGGGGTGACCGGACCGGGGTAGGGGGCATCGCGGCGTCGGTCACGGTCCAGCTGATAAACAGTGGTCCGATAGTAGAGTACCTGCCGCCCACTGGGCTGGCGGGTGGTCCACACCGCCTCGCGGTTCTCACCTACGAGCCCGGTGGTAAGGCCATAGCCCCGGGAGATGAAGTTCTCGTCCAGGATGGCCAGCCCCTTGGGCTGATCCGGGATGAACACCCGCGCCGTCACCGCGCCACCCGTGGGTTCGAACCCAACCCGTGCCTCCACGATCCAGTTGTTGGTGGTCTGGGCCGGCGTCAGCGGGAATCCCAGGTTGAAGGCCTTGTGGTAGAAGATCGTCAGGCTCATGGCAACCAGGGCCATGATCAGCAGGGGCAGGTGAAATCGCTTCATGCGGTGTCCTTGGGGTGGCGCGTGGGACTGGATCAGTCGAGATTGCAGTCCGGGGCCTGCAGGTACTTGTCCTTGGAATCCAGCAGGATGGCACCTGCCATATGGTTGCGGCCCACCAGCAGCTGATAGCTCAATGCCGTGCGGTCAATCAGGCTGACCTCCTTCTTGCGGTACACATCCCCCATGCAAAGGCCCATCTCGACCACTGGACGCCGCTGATGGTTGCCACTGTGACGGATGATGCGCACATGCCGGGTGATCTCCCTCTCCAGGCGGATCTTGTTGCTCTCATCATCCGGGTCGATGATGTCAAAGGCGATCCAATCCTTGCCGTCACGCTCGAAGGTCTCCTTGTTCAGCGCGTTCAGCGAACTGGTGGTGGCGCCGGTGTCCATCTTCGCCTCCAGTACGATCCCTTCCGGCATCAGGGCGACATTTTCCACCCAGCCCAGAATGCGCATCTGCTCGGTATCCAGTGTGTCCTTGTCATCACTGGCCCCAGCCGTGGGCGTCAGCAGGGCGCCGAACAGGGCGGCGAGTACCATCCATTTCATTTCTACCTCCGTTGCATTTCGGTAATGGTTCACAATTTTAGGTGGGGGCGCCATCCCGGAACGTTGACGAAGACCCCATTTCAGGTCTTCAATTCCGTATCCCGGACCTGCGGCTGGCCGGTATAGGCCTGTTCCATGAAGTGGATGAACCGTTTGGCCTGGGGGGAGAGGTGTCGGCCCAGGCGCTGCACCACGCCATAGCTGCGGGCGGGGAAGTAGTGATCCAGCGGTATGGCGGCCAGGGGCTCCTCACCGGTGAGGCAGACATCCGTCACGATGGAGATGCCGAGGCCCAGTTCCACGTACTTCTTGATGACTTCCCAGCCCCCGGCCTCCAGGGATACGTGGTAATCCACGTTATGCTGGCGAAACACCAGGTCCACCATGCGCCATGTGGACAGATGCCGTGGTGGCAGGATCAGCCCGAAGGGACTGATGTCTTCCAGGCTGATCGGGCCGGTCTTCTGGGCCAGGGGGTGGTCCAGCGGGGCGATGAGCTTGGGATGATAATCCACGATGGGCTGGTAGGTGATGCCATCGGGCACCTCGAGCATGGAACCCACCGCGAAATCCACTTCATCCCGATGCAGCATCGCCAACCCGTCGCGCCCGGTCACGTTATGCAACTTGATGCGGATATGCGGATGCACCTCGGCAAAGCGCCGCAACGGGTCAGGCAGCACGTAGAGGATGGTGGACTCCCCCGCCGCCACGTTCAGTTCACCCGATTCCAGGCGACCGAATCGCGCCGCAAAGGTCTCGTGCAGCTTGTCCACACCTTCCACCAGCGGATCGGCCAGTTTGTACAAGGCCTCCCCCTCGGGGGTGAGCTTGATGTGCGGGCCACGGCGCTCAAATAAAATGGTGTCGAACTCACGCTCCAGTGCCTGTATCTGCAGGGAAACGGCTGGCTGGCTGAGAAAAAGCGACTCCGCAGCCATGGAAATGCTGCCCAGCCGGGCGGCCCGGCAGAAGGCCCGCAGCTGCTTGAGGCGGTTCTGCTTGTAGTAGAGGTTGGGCACCGAGCCCATGATCTTCTCCTCATCAATGTTACTATTAAGAAACACAAGACTGATTCATGGGGCAATAGCTTGGCTGAATACTCGTCTTCAAGCTACGGTCCCGGCTACAATCACATTCCAACGTAAGAGGCAAAGGGCAGGACCATGGATAAGTATGTGATCTGGTTCCAAGATCTGGGCATGAACGACGTTCCCGATGTGGGAGGGAAGAACGCATCCCTGGGGGAAATGATTCGCGGCCTGTCCGAAGCCGGCGTGCGTGTTCCTGGCGGCTTTGCCACCACCTCCCATGCCTTCCGCGAGTTTCTGCGTCACGAAGGCCTGGCGGACCGCATCAACAATGAGCTGGCCAGTCTGGACGTGGATGACATCAACGCCCTGCGCGAGGCCGGTGCCAAGATCCGCCAGTGGGTGGTGGAAACCCCGTTCCCGCCGGCCCTGAACGAGGCCATCGGCGAAGCCTGGAACCGGATGATGGAAGAGGCGGCCGGTGATGAATTCACCGTGGCCGTGCGTTCTTCGGCCACCGCCGAAGACCTTCCGGATGCCTCGTTTGCCGGCCAGCAGGAAACCTTCCTGAACATCCACGGCCTGGACAGCGTGCTGCACCACATCCACGAGGTGTTTGCCTCCCTGTACAACGACCGGGCCATCTCCTATCGCGTACACCAGGGGTTTGATCACTCCGAAGTGGCCCTGTCCGCCGGCGTGCAGCGCATGGTGCGCTCCGACATCGGCGCCTCGGGCGTCATGTTCACCCTGGACACGGAATCCGGTTTCCGCGACGTGGTCTTCGTGACCGCCTCCTGGGGCCTGGGCGAGACGGTGGTGCAGGGTTCGGTCAACCCGGATGAATTTCATGTCTACAAGCCTTCCCTGGAGGCCGGGCGCCCCGCCGTGCTGCGTCGCCACCTGGGCAGCAAGGCCATCCAGATGACCTTCGGCAAGGACGGTCAGAGCACCCAGACCATCCCCGTGGACGACGCCGACCGCAACCGTTTCTGCATCAATGACAAGCAACTCGAGGAACTGGCCCGTCAGGCCGTGATCATCGAGAAGCACTATGGTCGCCCCATGGATATCGAATGGGCCCTGGATGGCGTGGATGGCGAACTCTACATCGTCCAGGCCCGCCCGGAGACGGTGGAGAGCCGTCAGGACGGCCAGGTGATCGAACGCTTCCGCATCCGCTCGCCCCGCACCGAAGTCATCGCCCGCGGGCGTGCCATCGGTCAGCGCATGGGCGCCGGCAAGGTGCGCGTGGTGATGGACCTCGACGACATGCACAAGGTGGAGGCCGGCGATGTGCTGGTCACCGACATGACCGACCCGGACTGGGAGCCGGTGATGAAGCGGGCTGCCGCCATTGTCACCGACCGGGGTGGCCGTACCTGCCACGCGGCGATCATCGCCCGCGAACTGGGTATCCCTGCCGTGGTGGGTTGTGGGGATGCCTCCTCACGCATCAAGGATGGCCAGGAGGCCACCGTGTCCTGCGCCGAGGGCGACGAGGGTCGCATCTACAAGGGCATCCTGGATTTCGAGATCACCCAGACCCGCGCCGACTCCATGCCCGAAGTGCCCTGCAAGGTGATGATGAATGTGGGCAACCCGGGCCGTGCCTTCCATTTCCGCAACATCCCCAACGCCGGTGTGGGGCTGGCGCGCCTGGAGTTCATCATCAACAGCATGATCGGCGTGCACCCCAAGGCGCTGCTGAATTTCGACTCCCTCTCCGGCGACCTCAAGGACGAGATCTCCCGCCGCATTGCCGGCTATGACGATCCGGTGACCTTCTATGTGGAAAAACTGGTGGAAGGCATCGCCACCCTGGGTGCCGCCTTCAACCCGAAGCCGGTGATCGTGCGCCTGTCGGACTTCAAGTCCAACGAATACGCCAACCTGCTGGCCGGCGAGCAGTATGAACCCGATGAAGAAAACCCGATGATCGGCTACCGTGGCACCTCCCGGTACCTGTCGGAGAACTTCCGCGACTGCTTCGAACTGGAATGCCGCGCCGTGCGCAAGGTGCGCGACGAGATGGGCCTGACCAATGTGGTCATCATGGTGCCCTTCGTGCGCACCCTTGGTGAGGCTGATGGCGTCATCAAGCTGCTGGAGGAAATGGGCCTCAAGCGCGGCGAGAACGGCCTGAAGATCTACATGATGTGCGAGATCCCCTCCAATGCGGTGCTGGCCGAGCAGTTCCTGGAGTATTTCGATGGCTTCTCCATCGGCTCCAACGACCTGACCCAGCTCACCCTGGGCCTGGACCGGGATTCCGGTCTGGTGGCCGCCACCTTCGACGAGCGTGATCCGGCGGTGAAGGCCCTGTTGTCCCAGGCCATCCAGGGCGCCCGCAAGGCCGGCAAGTACGTGGGCATCTGTGGTCAGGGCCCGTCCGACTATCCGGACCTGGCGGAATGGCTGATGCAGGAAGGTATCGAGTCCATCTCCCTGAACCCGGATACGGTGGTGGAGACCTGGCTGCGCCTGGCCGGTGACGAGAAGGGCCGCAAGGACGCCTGAGGCTGAGGGGGCGCACCTGCCCCCCACCCCAACCCCCTCCCCGGCGGGGAGGGGGGCTGTCTTTCTGGAACACTGGCTGCAAACGAGGAGAATGGCCATGATCCGCTCCGTCTTTTTCGTCTCCGACGGCACCGGCATCACCGCCGAGACCCTCGGGCACACCCTGCTCACCCAGTTCGAGCAGGTGTCCTTTCAGCAGATGAGCCTGCCCTTCGTGAACACCGACGACAAGGTGGAGTGGGCAGTGCAACGCATCAACCGGGCGGCAGAATCCGATGGGGGGAAGCCCCTGGTGTTCTCCACCCTCATCGACTCCCAGCTCAGAACCCACCTGGCCAAGTGCAACGGCGTGGTCTTTGACTTCTTCGAGACCTTCACCGGTGCCATGGAGCAGGAACTGGGCGTCACCGCCCAGCGTGTGGCGGGGCGCTCCCACGGCATGGGGAATGTGCGCGCCTATTCCGAGCGCATCGATGCCCTGCATTACGCCATCCAGAACGACGATGGCGCCACCACCCGTGATTACCCCATGGCCGATGTGGTGGTGATGGGCGTCTCCCGGGCCGGCAAGACACCCACCTGCATGTACCTGGCGCTCACCTACGGGGTCCGGGCTGCCAATTATCCCCTGGCGGACGACGACTTTGAGCGAGGCAGCCTGCCGGCGGCACTGGAACCCTATCGGCACAAGCTGTTCGGGCTTACGGTGGACCCGGAGCGGCTTCAGCAGATCCGCAATGAGCGCCGCCGTGGCAGTCACTACGCGAGCATGGACCAGTGTCTGATGGAGGTGCGCGCCGTGGAGCGGCTCTTCAAGCGCGAGCGCATCCCGTTCTTCAATATCACCCAGCGCTCCATCGAGGAGATCTCCGCCCAGCTCATGCAGCAGGCGGGCCTGACGCGGCGCATTTGAGGCCTTAAAGGCCTTCCAGATACCGGGCCCAGTTGCGGTCGGTGTCGCCGATCACCAGGAACTCTGGATTGAGCAGCGAGTCCTTGGTGTTATAGCGCAGGGGCTGCATGTGGATGTCGGTTACCTGTCCGCCCGCCTCGCAGACAACGCACTGCGCTGCTGCCGTGTCCCACTCACAGGTGGGGCCCAGGCGAGGGTAGAGGTCGGCCTTGCCCTCGGCCACCAGGCAGAACTTGAGCGAACTGCCCATGCTGATCAGTTCATGCTCTCCCACTCTTTCCAGCAGGGCCTGCATGCGTTCGGTGCCGTGAGAGCGACTGCCGGCGATCACGGGGACGCGCTGCCCGGTGTTCACCCGGATGGGCTCGGCGGCAGCCGTTGCCGACCGGCGGCGATGGGCACCCAGCCCCCGGGCGGCACTGTAGAGCAGGTCAAGGGCCGGACAGAACACCACCCCCAGCACCGGCTCGTGGTCATGGATCAGGGCGATGTTCACGGTGAATTCGCCGTTGCGCTTGATGAACTCCCGGGTGCCATCCAGCGGATCCACCAGCCAGTAGCTGGACCATTGGCTGCGTTCGCCAAAGGGGATCTGGGTCGATTCCTCCGAGAGGATGGGGATCTCCGGGGTCAACTCCCCAAGGCCCTTTACGATATGCCGGTGTGCTGCCATATCCGCCTCTGTGAGCGGTGTGCGGTCGGCCTTTTCCGTTACATCGAAGCCTTGGCCGTAAATGGTCATGATCGCCGTCCCGGCCTCACGGGCAATGCGGCAGGCGTTGTTGAGAAGGCGGTCCAGTGAGTGTTCGTCCAGTGTCATGCGGTTCTCGAGAGTTGGTCGCGGGCCATGTAGAGCGCGGCGATGGAGCGGGCTTCTGTGCAGTCGTCCAGGGCGATGAGTTGATCCAGCTGGCTCAGCTTCCAGGGTACCACCTGGATGTCCTCCGGTTCGTCACCGGGGAGGCGCTCCGGGTAGAGGTCCCGGGCCAGTATTACGTGGGTGCTGTGGCTCAGATACCCCGGGGCCACGGTCAGGGCCGTCAGGTAATCCAGTTGGCGCGCGCCGTAACCCACCTCTTCCATGATCTCCCGGTTGGCTGCCTCCAGCAGTTCCTCACCTTGCTCCACCAGCCCCTTGGGCAGGCCCAGTTCATAGCGCTGCGTGCCGGCGGCATATTCGCGAATGAGCAGCACCGTGTCGTCATCCAGCATGGGCACGATCAGCACCGCCCCCCGGCCCGAGCCCACCAGGCGTTCAAAGCGGGTACGGGCGCCGTTGGCGAACAGGAGTTCCAGCTCCTCCACATGAAAGAGTCGGCTGCGGGCCACCGTTCGGCGGCTGAGGATCTGAGGTTTTTGCGGCATGATGTCTGGGTGCCCTGTGATGGGTCGATGGGGTAGTCTCATGCTTGCCGGCCCAAGTCTCAAGGCCCGGATTTCACGTTTTCGAGTTTCATGAGGACTGCACTACAGTGAAGCCAGCATCCCCAAGCCTGCCCTGGACCGACGTGGACACCGTGCTACTGGACATGGACGGCACCCTGCTTGATCTCAACTTCGACAACCATTTCTGGCTGGAGTATCTGCCCCGCCGCTATGCCGAACGCCATGGCATGGCCCCGCAAGTGGCCCGTGAGGGCATGATCAAGCGTTATGCCGCGGTTCGCGGCACGCTCAACTGGTACTGCCTGGACTACTGGCAGCAGGAGTTGCAGATGGATATCGTCGCCCTCAAGCAGGAGGTGGCCCATCTGGTGGCGGTGCATGAACACGTGCCGGCCTTTTTGGCCACCATGCGTCGCCAGGGCCGCCGGCTGGTGCTGGTGACCAATGCCCATCGCGGTGGATTGGAGATGAAACTCACGCTCACCGCCCTGGAGGGGCATTTTCACCGGGTGATCAGTGCCCATGAGTACGGGCGCCCCAAGGAGGACCAGCGCTTCTGGGAGCAGTTCCGCGCCAGGGAGCCCTTTGACCCGGCCCGTACCCTGTTCGTGGACGATAACCTGGATGTGCTGCGCGCCGCCGAGCGTTTCGGTATTGCCCATCTGCGTGCCGTGCGCCGGCCTGATAGCCGACGCGGCGAGGTGGACACCGGCGAGTTCGCTGCCATCCGCGATTTTCGGGAACTGATGCCCTGACAATCGCCCCCTGGAGCCCTGGAGCCCTGGAGCCCTGGACCACCTCAAGGATTCACATGTCACTGGAACCCGGAACCCTCCTGGCCGCCTTTGTCGTCGGCCTGCTTGGTGGCGTGCACTGCGTGGGTATGTGCGGCGGCATCGTCGGTGCGCTGACCCTGGGCGTGAAGGGCGCCCAGACCGATGAGCGCCCCCGCCTGGCGCCCTTCCTGCTGGCCTATAACAGTGGCCGGGTGATCACCTACACCCTGGCCGGCGTCCTGGCCGGTGGCGTGGGCTGGTTTGCCGCCAACCTCACCGATGTACACCATGCTCAGCAGGCGCTGCAGATCCTGGCTGGGCTGTTCATGATTGCCCTGGGGCTGTATCTGGCGGGCTGGTGGTACGGGCTTACGCGGCTGGAGCGGGTCGGCGGGGTGGTGTGGCGGCGTCTGGAGCCCCTGGGGAGGCGCATGATGCCGGTGCGTTCACCCGGGCAGGCATTGGGGCTGGGGCTGGTGTGGGGCTGGCTGCCCTGTGGCCTGGTGTACAGCGTGCTCATCTGGTCGCTCACCGCCGGAGGGGCCCTGCAGGGGGGCGCCCTCATGCTGGCCTTCGGCCTGGGCACCCTGCCCAATCTGCTGCTGATGGGGGTATTCGCGGCGCGTCTGGCCAGCTTTGTGCGCAAGCCCTGGGTGCGGGGTCTCGCCGGCGGGGCGGTGGCGGGCTATGGGGTGTATATGCTGTTCGTGTCCTGGGTGTGATCCTGGCCACACACATCCAGCGGTGCCTCAAGACGCTGCGGCGCGCGGACGGCCAGGGTCTTCTCCCGGGAGGTGGCGCCGGACACCAGTTCCACCCGTGACCGGGCCACGCCGCAGTGCTTGCTCACCAGCCTGATCAGCCGTTGGTTGGCCGCTCCGTCCACCGGTGGGGCGGTGACATGGACCTTCAGCCGATCCCCCAGCGGCTCTCCCAGCTTGTCGCGGGAGGCCCTGGGCTGCAGTTTCAGGCGCAGCAGCAGGGTGTCACCCTGCCACTGCCACCACGCGTGGCTCATCGGCTCGGAATCCCGTCAGATGGAGCTCACGAAGATCAGCAGCACGTTCAGCCCGATGATGGCCACCAGCGGCGACAGGTCCACCATGCCCGTTTGCGGCATGATGCGACGGATGGGGGCCAGAACGGGGTGGTTCAGGCTGAACACCAGGTCTGCCACGGGATTGCGACCCATGGCGCCACCGGCCTGGAACCAGCTCATCACCGCCTGGATGATGATGCTGATGATGTAGATCCAGATCACCAGACGGATCAGCGCCAGCACACTCACCACAAACAGGGTGAAGATGGGCACGCCCACCCCGTGCAGCATGGCGATCAGCCAGATCTCCAGCATCTTGAGCAACAGCACCAGCACGAACGCCGCCGTATCGATCCGGCCCATGGGGGGGATGAATCGGCGCAGTATCCGCAGCGGTGGATTGGTGACCGTCACCAGAAACTGGGATACCGGGTTGTAGAAGTCCGCCCGGGCCATGGCCAGCAGGGTGCGGAGCATCACCGCCAGGATGTACAGGCTGAACAGGGTGGAAATCAGAAAGTCAGCGACGTTTTGAAACGCGTGCGTCATGGATGAACCTCAGTCCCGACCCAGTTGGTCGGCCAGTGCATGGGAACGGTCGCGGGCGGCGGTGAGGGCGCGCAGCATGAGTTCGCGCAGCCCCCCGGATTCCAGTTGCGCCAGCGCCTGCTCGGTGGTGCCTCCCTTGGAGGTCACCCGGGTGCGCAGGGTAGCGGCATCCTCGTCGGATTCCAGGGCCAGCTTGGCAGCGCCGAAGGCAGTTTGCAGGGCCAGCAGCCGGGCCGTGTCGCGGGGCAGGCCCAGTTCCACGGCGGCATCTTCCAGGGCCTCGATGAACAGGAAGCAGTAGGCAGGCCCGCTGCCCGAAAGGGCCGTCACCGCATCCAGCTGAGCCTCGTCTTCCAGCCATACGGTCAGCCCCACGGCGCGCAGGATGGATTCCGCCACGTCGCGCTGCTCATCGCTCACGAGGGGGTTGGCGGCCAGTCCCGTGGCGCCGCTGCCCACCAGGGCAGGCGTGTTGGGCATGCAGCGCACCACTGGCAGATTGCCACCCAGCCAGCGCTGGATATCCGCACCGCGCACGCCGGCGGCGATGGACACCACCAAGGGGTGGCGTTCCTGCACCTGCGCGGCCACCGAGCGGCACACCTCGCCGAGTACCTGGGGCTTGACCGCCAGGACCAGCACCTGGGCATGGGCGATGGCCGCCGCATTGTCGTCGGTCGCGTGCACATCGGGCCATCGCTGGCTCACCGCGTCTCGCTGTTCCGGATTGGGATCGGCCGCCCAGATGGCATCCTGGTTCCAGCCATCGGCGATCAGTCCACCGATGAGGCTGCGCGCCATGTTGCCGGCGCCGATGAAGGCGATCGTCTCATTCATGGGAAGGCCCGTCATGGCTATGTCAGTAGGGGCGTTATGGTAACCCGAACGCCGGGTGGATTCGTATGCCCCGGCTTATCCCCGCGCCCCGAAGATGGCCGTGCCCACACGCACGATGGTGGCGCCCTCGGCCACGGCGGCCTCCAGGTCGTCGGTCATGCCCATGGAGAGGGTGTCCAGTTCAAAGCCGCGTCGGATCAGATCCTCCTGAGCCTCCCGCAACCGGGCAAAGGCCCGGCGCTGCTCTTCGAAATCATCGCTGGGGGCGGGGATGGCCATCAGGCCGCGAAGTTTCAGGCCGGGCAGGGGGGCCACGGCCTCGGCCAGGGCAGGCAGGTCTTCCAGCGCGACGCCGGACTTGCTGTCTTCCGCGCTGATGTTCACCTGCAGGCATACATTCAGCGGCACGGCGCCCACCGGGCGCTGCTCGCTCAGCCGCCGGGCGATGCGTTCCCGATCCACCGAGTGTGCCCACTGGGCCGTATCGGCAATGAGTCGCGTCTTGTTGCTCTGGATGGGGCCGATGAAATGCCAGGCGGGGTGACGATCACCCAGTGCCCGGGACTTCTCATCCAGTTCCGAGGCATAGTTCTCCCCGAACTCACGCAGCCCGCAGTCCATGGCCTGGGCCACCATTTCCGCCGGGCGCGTCTTGCTCACGGCCAGGAGCTGGACGTCTTCAATGGGGCGGCCAAAGCGCTGGGCTGCCGCCTGTAGGCGGTCTTGCACCGCCTGGATTCGATCGCATAGCTGGGTCATGACGCTATGCTATATTCGGGGCTGATCAGAGTCACCTGTTCGCATGCGTTACAGGCATGCCCCGGGTGATGACAGGACATCAAAAGGGGGCTGGATGGACATCACCCAATTGCTTGCGTTCGCCGTGAAGAACGGCGCTTCCGACCTGCATCTTTCCTCGGGCCTGCCCCCCATGATCCGGGTGGACGGGGACGTCAGGCGCATCAACGTACCCGCCATGGACCACAAGCAGGTCCATTCCATGGTGTACGACATCATGAACGACAAGCAGCGCAAGGACTTCGAGGAGTTCCTGGAAACCGACTTCTCCTTCGAGATCCCCGGCCTGGCCCGTTTCCGTGTGAACGCCTTCAACCACAACCGGGGCGCCGGCTCGGTTTTTCGTACCATTCCCAGCAAGATCCTCACCCTGGAGGAACTGGGCTGCCCCAAGATCTTCGAGAAGATCTCCGAATACCCTCGCGGCATCGTGCTGGTGACCGGCCCCACCGGCTCGGGCAAGTCCACCACCCTGGCGGCCATGGTGAACCACAAGAACGAGACCGAGTACGGGCACATCCTCACGGTGGAGGACCCCATCGAGTTCGTGCACGAATCCAAGAAATGCCTGGTCAACCAGCGTGAGGTGCACCGGGACACCCTGGGTTTCAACGAGGCCCTGCGCTCCGCCTTGCGTGAAGACCCCGACACCATCCTGGTGGGGGAAATGCGCGACCTGGAGACCATCCGCCTGGCCCTCACCGCCGCCGAGACCGGTCACCTGGTCTTCGGCACCCTGCACACCAGTTCCGCCGCCAAGACCATCGACCGCATCGTCGACGTCTTCCCCGCCGCCGAGAAGGATATGGTACGCGCCATGCTCTCCGAGTCCCTGCGCGCGGTCATCTCCCAGACCCTCATGAAAAAGATCGGCGGCGGCCGCTGCGCCGCCCACGAAATCATGCTGGGCACCCCCGCCATCCGCAACCTCATCCGCGAGAACAAGATCGCGCAGATGTACTCCGCCATTCAGACCAGTCAGGGTGCCGGCATGCAGACCCTCGACCAGGGCCTCAAGGAAATGCTACAGAGAGGCCTGGTCAGCAAGGAAGAAGCCAGACGCAAGGCGGCAAATCCGGATAATCTCTGAGTCTGTCAGATACACTCGAACCAGGGTGGCCGGCGCCGGGCCGGCGGGATGATTTTCAAAGATCGAGGCACGCTTCATGGATCGGGACAAGGCAATACGCTTCATGCACGACCTGCTCAGAACCCTGCTGAGCAAACAGGGCTCGGATCTATTCATCACCGTGGGCGCGCCGCCGTCCATGAAGATCGACGGCAAGATGACGCCGGTCACCAATCAGCCCCTGTCACCGGCCCACACCCAGGTGCTGGTGCGTTCCATCATGAATGACCGGCAATCCTCGGAGTTCGAGCGTTGCCAGGAGTGCAACTTCGCCATCAGCCTGCCGGGGATCTCCCGCTTCCGGGTGAACGCCTTCACCCAGCGGGGCAGCGCCGGCATGGTACTGCGCGTGATCACCGCCGATATCCCCGCCCTGGAGGATCTGGGCCTGCCGATGCAGCTCAAGGATGTGTCCATGACCAAGCGGGGCCTGGTGATCTTTGTGGGCGGTACCGGCTCGGGCAAGTCCACCTCCCTGGCGGCCATGGTGGGTTACCGTAACCAGAACAGTTACGGACACATCGTCACCATCGAAGACCCCATCGAGTTCGTGCACTCCCATGTGAACTGCCTGGTGACCCAGCGCGAGGTGGGGGTGGATACGGAAAACTACGAGATCGCCCTGAAGAACACCCTGCGCCAGGCCCCGGATGTCATCCTGATCGGCGAGATTCGCGACCGGGAGACCATGGACTACGCCATCGCCTTCGCCGAGACCGGTCATCTGTGCCTGAGCACCCTGCACGCCAACAGCACCAACCAGGCCCTGGACCGCATCATCAACTTCTTCCCCGAAGAGCGGCGCCAGCAACTGCTCATGGATCTCTCATTGAACCTGAAGTCGGTGATCTCCCAGCGCCTCATCCCCAAATCGGATGGCAAGGGGCGGGTGCCGGCGGTGGAGGTCATGATCAACACCCCACTGATGTCGGATCTGATCTTCAAGGGCGAGATCCATCAGATGAAGGAGCTCATGGCCAAGTCCAACGAGGCGGGCATGCAGACCTTCGACCAGGCCCTGTTCCAGCTCTTCGAGGCCGGTCACATCACGTATGAGGATGCCCTGCGCAACGCCGATTCTCTCAACGACCTGCGCCTGCGCATCAAGCTGGACAGCAAGCGGGCCAGGAGCCACGGGCTCCTGGATGACACCCAGGATCTGAAGATGGAGGAGACCCCGGAGGAGTCGGGGATGCTCAAATGAGTCGTCGTTACGCCTGACGCCGCCGCTTGCTGAATCACGGGACCCGGACATGCTGCTTCAACCCTACCTCAAACTCATGGCCCAGAAGAACGCCTCCGACCTGTTCTTCACCACCGGTGCGCCGGCTTGCGTGAAGATCGAGGGTGAGGTGCGGCCCATGAGCCGCCAGTATCTGCAGCCGGGGGCGGTGAGGGAACTGGCCTACGACATCATGGATGAGCGCCAGATCGAGACCTTCGAGCGCGAGAAGGAGATGAACCTGGGCATCTCGGTGGAGCAGCTGGGGCGCTTTCGGGTGAATGTCTATGTGCAGCGGGGTGAGGTGTCCATGGTGATCCGCTACATCAAGAGCGAGATTCCCACCGTGGAGCAGCTGCGTCTGCCGCCAATCCTCAAGGAGCTGGTGATGCATGACAACGGGCTGGTGCTGGTGGTGGGGTCCACCGGCTGCGGCAAGTCCACCACCATGGCTTCCATGATCGACCACCGCAACAGCACGCGCACCGGGCATATCCTCACCATTGAGGACCCCATCGAATACAGCTTCATGCACAAGAAGTCCATCATCGGGCAGCGCGAGGTGGGGCTGGACACCCTCTCCTACGACAATGCCCTTCGCGAGGCCATGCGTGAGGCCCCGGACATGATCATGATCGGCGAGGTGCGTGACCTCAACACCATGAAGGCGGCCATCACCTATGCAGACACCGGCCATCTGGCCCTCTCGACCCTGCATGCGGTGAATGCCAATCAGGCCCTGGACCGGATCATCAATTTCTTCCCCCCCGAGGCCAAACAGCAGATCCTCATGGATCTCTCCCTGAATCTGCGGGGCATCGTCTCCCAGCGACTGGTACTGGGCAAGGAGGGTAATCGTCTGCCGGCCGTGGAGGTCATGCTCAACACCCCCTATGTGGCCGAACTGATTCGCAAGGGAGAGATCAATGCCATCAAGGCCGTGATGGAGAAGGGGGGCTCCACGGGGATGCAGACCTTCGATCAGTCCCTTTTCGAGTTGTACAAGGCGGATCTGGTCCACCTGCCCGAGGCGCTATCCAAGGCCGACTCCCGGGGCGACCTGGAATGGCGCATCCATTTCGGGGGTGGGGTGCGCAGCCTGAAGAAGAAGGACGAGGACCTCAACCTGCCCAGTTCCGACAGCATGGCTGGTGCGCGCGGGGTCACGGACGGGCGCAAGGGCTTTGATGATGAGCTCAAGCCCTTGTCGGAGACGGGGGTGGAATCCGGGCAACCGAAGGAATAAAGGGGCCATGGGGGGCGGTGTCCCAGCGATGGGGACACCGCCAGTTCAGGCGGCGGGGAACACCCGCTCCGCCGGGAACACCGGGCCATCCACGCAGACCCGCTTCATGGCGGGGCCCTGGTCCGTGTGCACCTTGACCACGCAGCCGGCACACCCGCCCACGGCACAGGCCATGTATTCCTCCAGCGACACCTGACAGGGCAGGCGGTATTCCCGGGCAAGCGCCGCACAGGCTTCCAGCATGGGGTGGGGGCCGCAGGCGTAGATCTGCACCTTGCGCCGCTCCTGGGGCGGCAGGGCATCCAGCCACAGGCGGGCCAGGTCGGTCACGAAGCCTTCATGGCACCCGGAGAATCCGGCCTGACTGGTGAGCCGCGAGGCCACGCCCCAGTCCTCCAGCAACGGCATGGCGGCGATCACGCCCTCCGGGATGCCGGGGATCATGATGCGTGATGGCTGCGGCTTGAAGGGGAAGGGCACTTCCGAGCCCATGATGACGAACGGCTCACTCACCGGGTCGCGGCGCATGGCATCGGCCAGGAAGACCATGGGCGGAATGCCCACCCCACCCCCCAGCAGCAGGGCCCGGGGGCGGTCACCGTGGGGCATCTCGAAGGGCGTGCCGATGGGGCCCATCATGTTGATCTTCTCGCCCACCTGGCGCCGGGCCAGCAGCCGAGTGCCTTCGCCCACCGACTTGTAGAGAAACTCCACCCAGCCCTCGTCGGGATGGGTGCGCATGATGGACAGCGGCCGGCGCATGGGCAGCAGCGGATCGCATTGCAGATGGGCAAAGCTGCCGGGCCGTGCGTGGGCGGCACACTGGGGCGCCTTCACCCGCAGGATGTGCTGATCGCCGGCATGGGCCGTGTGAGACAGGATGGGCGCATCCTCGACGAAGAT
This sequence comes from Ectothiorhodospira sp. BSL-9, assembly GCF_001632845.1. Lineage (NCBI taxonomy): Bacteria > Pseudomonadati > Pseudomonadota > Gammaproteobacteria > Chromatiales > Ectothiorhodospiraceae > Ectothiorhodospira > Ectothiorhodospira sp. BSL-9. Next base: position 1,272,052 of record NZ_CP011994.1, read on the forward strand.
GGTCCCGCGGTGTTTGTGGTTCATGGGGCGACTCGTTGTTTACTTTCGGGACTCGAAGATGACACGGCCGGCGGCCAGGGTATGGGTGACCCGGCCCTGGAATTCCCAGCCGAAGAACGGGCTGTTGCGACCGGCGCTGAGCCAGTTGTTGGCGCTGGGGCTGTAGACCTTGTCCGGGTCCACCAGGGTGATGTCGGCCCGGGCATCCGGGGCCAGGGTGCCGGTGGGCAGGCCCATGATGCTGGCCGGGCCGGTGGTCACCCGCCGGATGGCCTCCATCAGGGGCAGCACGCCTTCCTCGGCCAGCCGCAGCGTCAGCGGCAGCAGGGTTTCCAGGGTGGACATGCCGGCCTGGGTGGCCGGAAACGGGGCCAGTTTGGCATCCGCCTCGTGGGGTTGGTGGTCCGAGCAGATGGCGGCGATGGTGCCGTCGGCCACCGCCTGGCGCAGGCCCTCGCGGTCACGGGAGGTGCGCAGCGGCGGCACCACGTGACACAGGCTGTTGAAGTCCGCCACGTCCATCTCGGTAAGGAACAGCTGGTGAGCGCACACATCGGCCGTCACCGGGAGGCCGTCCTGCCGGGCCCGGGCCACCAGGGCGGCGCCCCTTGCCGTGGACAGTCGGCACAGATGAATGCGGGCGCCGGTCTGGGCCACCAGTGCCAGGATGACGCCCAGGCTGGCCGTTTCCGCGGCCTCGGGGATGCCCGTCAGCCCCAGGCGGGTGGCCACGGAGCCCTCGTGGGCACAGCCACCTGCGGCCAGGGAAGAGTCGATGGGGTGCAGAAAGACGGTGATCTCGTGGCTGGCGGCGTACTCCAGGGCCCGGCGCAGCAGCACGTGGCTGTCCAGGGGTTTGAGGCCCTGGCTGGCGCCCAGGGCGCCGGCCCGCTTGAGTGCCGCCATCTCCGCCAGTTGCTGACCCCGCAGGCCTTCCGTGAGCGCCCCCAGGGGGTGCACGCGCACGCCGCAGGCCTGTTTGGCGCGACGGTGGATCAGTTCGATCTGGGCCGGGGAATCCACCGGCGGGTCCGTGTCCGGGGGACAGATGAGGGTGGTGATGCCGGCGCTGGCGGCGGCCCGGGTTTCGGAAGCGATGGTGGCCTTGTTCTCGAACCCCGGCTCGCGCAGGCGCGCCGCCAGATCCACCAGCCCGGGCAGCACCCAGCGGCCCCGGGCATCGATACGCCGATCGGGGTTGAAGCCCTCCGGCGCGACGCCCAGTGCAACGATCCGCTCTTTTTCGATGAACAGATCCATCACTTCATCCAGGCCCTGGTGCGGATCAATGACCCGGCCCTGTTCGATCAACAGCTTCATTGCGATGCCCCCTGGTTGACGCTGCCCCCCATGATCATGGACATCACGGCCATGCGCACGGCGATCCCATAGGTCACCTGCTTGAGGATGACGGACTGTGGTCCGTCCGCCACCCGGGAGTCGATTTCCACGCCCCGGTTGGCCGGGCCGGGGTGCATGACGATGGCCTCAGGTGCGGCCAGGGCCAGGCGCTCCTCGTTCAGGCCCCAGAGCTGGAAGAACTCATGCTCGGAGGGCAGCAGGCCGCTATCCATGCGCTCGCGTTGCAGTCGCAGCATGATGATCACGTCCACATCCTTGAGGCCGGCGCGGATGTCGTGGAAGACATGCACACCCAGTTCCTCCACAAAGGCTGGCAGCAGGGTGCGGGGGGCGATCACCCGCACCTCGCCAGCGCCCAGGACGTTAAGTGCGTGGATCTGGGAGCGGGCCACCCGCGAATGCAGGATGTCACCGACAATGGCCACTCGCAGGGCAGAAAAATCCCCCTTGTGGTGGCGGATGGTGAACATGTCCAGCAGTGCCTGGGTAGGGTGGGCATGACGACCGTCGCCGGCGTTGAGCACGCTCACGTGCGGTGCCACGTGCCGGGCGATGAAGTGGGCGGCACCGCTGTCGGCGTGACGCACCACGAACATGTCCACCAGCATGGCCTCCAGATTGCGCAGGGTGTCCAGCAGGCTTTCGCCCTTCACCGTGGCCGAGGTGCTGATGTTGATGTTGAGCACGTCGGCCGACAGGCGTTTGGCGGCCAGTTCGAAGGTGGTACGGGTGCGGGTGCTGGCCTCGAAGAACAGGTTCATCACCGTCTTGCCCCGCAGCAGGGGCACCTTTTTCACCGTCTGGGCGTTCACGCCCAGGAAGGATTCGGCGGTGTCCAGGATCTCGGTGATCAGGGGCCGGGAGAGCCCCTCGATGGTCAGCAGATGGCGCAGCCGACCCTGGTCGCCAAACTGCAGCGACGGGGGAAGTGGCCCCGAGGTGGCTGGAGCAGGGGGGGTGGGCCGGGCCTCCGTCATGATGATGCCTCCAGTTGCACGATATCCAGATGCAACGGCGCGGGGCCGCGCAGCTTCACTTGTTGGTCCGGGTTCAGCTTCAGGTGTTCCCCCACCACCTGGGCCTGGATGGGCAACTCTCGTCCGTCGCGCTCCACCAGCACCACCAGGGTGACCGAGGCGGGCCGGCCATAATCGAAGATCTCGTTCATGGCGGCGCGGATGGTGCGGCCGGTGAAGAGCACGTCGTCCACCAGCAGGATGTGCCGGTCTTCCACCGAGAAGGGGATGGAGGAAGGTTTCACCTGGGGGTGCATGCCGATGCGACTGAAGTCATCCCGGTAAAAAGAGATGTCCAGTCTGCCCAGTGGGGCCTCCAGCTGCAGGCGGGACTGCAACTGCTCGGCCACCCAGACACCGCCGCTGTGAATGCCCACCAGGCCGGGGTCGGTGATGCCCTTGTCCGGCAGGCGGTGACGCAGTTCGTCGGCCATGCGGTCCAGGAGCTGTTTGACGTGTTCAGTCATGGGAGGTCTCTTGGGAAAGCCAGTGTTCCAGGAGCACCGCCGCCGCTACGGCGTCGATGTCCTCCTTGCGAATACGCCCGCGGCGTCCCTCGCGGCGCCAGTCCTTGAGATGGGATTCGGCCGCGGCGGAGGTGAATTGTTCATCCACCGGGCGCACCTTCAGCCCGTAGCGGGCACGCAACCGGTCAGAAAAGGCCTGGATACGCCGGGCCAGGGGATGCTCGGTGCCATCATCCGTTTCCGGCAGACCCACCACCAGCAGCTGGGGCTGCCACTCGCGCACCAGGGTGTCCAGGCGGGCCCATTCGGGGATGCCGTTGCGGGCTGGCAGGGTCTCCAGGGGGGCGCTGGTGCCGGTGAGGCCATTGCCCACCGCCACACCGATGCGCCGCTCGCCATAGTCCAGCCCCAGTACCGTGCCCGACGTGGCCGGCCCCGTATTCGCCGGCTTCGACCGCTGTTCAGGCATGTCCCGCCTGGCCGGTCATCAGCGACAGATCGACCCCCAGGCGGCCGGCGGCGGCCTGCCAACGCTTTTCGGTGGGTTGCTGGAAGAGGATGTCCGGGTCGGAGGGGCAGGTGAGCCAGGCGTTCTCGCCGATTTCCTGTTCCAGTTGCCCGGGGCCCCAGCCGGCATAGCCCAGGGCGATGAGGTAGGACCCTGGGCCGCTGCCCTGGGCCATGGCCTCCAGGATGTCCCGTGAGGTGGTTACCGAGATCCGCTCGCTCACCTGCATGGTGGAGGTCCAGCGTCGCTCGGGCGGGTGCAGGATGAAGCCCCGGTCCGGTTGCACCGGGCCGCCGTTGAAGACGGGCACCTGGCTGGCATCCACCTCGATGGAGATGCCCATGTGCTCCAGCACCGACTCCAGGGTGAGGTCGGTGGGATGGTTGATGACGATGCCCATGGCGCCATCCTCGCTGTGCTCGCACACATAGGTAACCGAATGAAAGAAATTCGGATCCTCCAGCGAGGGCATGGCGATCAGGAACTGGTCTGTGAAGTTGGCACTGTGCATGGGTTCATGGGCGCACTTGGGGTACATGAGCTAGTGTACACCCTTGATGCCGGTCGTCGTAGGTGGGGCAGGCAGTCAGATCGACCGATGTTCAACGGGTACGCAGGGTCTGGTTGCCCTGGAACACCCAGGTACGGGTGATCATGATCTGGTCGTAGGACTTGCGCATGTCGGCGGGAAAGGGTGCAAAAGGGCCCGCCAGATCGACAATGCGCCGGGCTGCGTCGTCCAGCACGCGCTCGCCGGAACTGCTGCCCACCTCGATGCTCAGCACCTGGCCCTCCCGGTCCACCAGCACGCTGAGCACCAGGGAGCCGGAAAGACGCTGGCGCCGCGCCTCATCCGGGTAATTGAGGTTGCCCACCCGCTCCACCTTGCGTACCCAGGCGTCCAGGTAACTGGCCTCCACGGCGGACTTGGCGCTCAGGGCGTCCACGTAGTGGGTACGGGGACGATGGCCGTGGCGTCGGTTCTGCTCGGAGATCTCCGAACTCAACCGTGCCATCTGCAGGCTGCGTTCCACCAGTTCATCGGTGGTCCATTCACGGGTGGGCGCGGGGATTTCGGTGGGAGTGTCCGGGGTGGCGGGCTGTTCGCTCTGCTCGGCGGTGATCACCTCCACCTCTTCCCGGGGCGTGGGCTCCGGGGCGCCGGCGCGCACCTCTTCCGGGGCCAGGCCATCAGTGGGCCTGAGCAGGGGGGCGGTCACCGGGCTGCTGGGGCGCTCTTCTTCGGCCTCCCGGCCGCTGGCCTGTTGATCCACCTGGGCGATGTGGCGGGCGTCCTCGGGCGTTTCCCGGGACTGGGTCTGCACCAGCACCACGTCCATCATGGGTGGGTGGGCTGAGGGCTCCGCTGGTTCGAAGTCGAAGCCCAGGCCGAAGATGACGATGCCGTGGATCGCCAGTGCCAGGAAGATGCCCAGGCCCAGGCGGTCGCCGGGTGTCACCATGCTGGAGGGGGTCAGGTTGCTCACGCTGGAGGCGAAAGCCGTCGTTGCATCAGGAGGGCCATTGTACCGCTCACCAGACCGAAAATCAGTGAGAAGGTGAGCAACACCGGCAGGAGTTTGAGCAGGCTGGCATGGGGGATGAACAGCCACCAGGCCAGCAGGAACTGCCCCAGCATGTGGGCCAGGGCCGCCAGCACGCACAGCCCCATGGGGCTCAGTGCCTGGCCGGCCAGACGATGGGCCAGGCCCAGGACCGCAAGGCTGCACAGGGCACCGGCGGCGCTGAGCCAGAAGGTGGGGCTGAGAAAGGTGCCAATCACCAGGCTGCCGGCCAGCACCCGCAGGCCGGTCACCCAGGCGGCCATGCGCCAGCCATAGAGCACCAGGACCAGCACGGTGATCACGTTGGCCAGGCCCGGCTTGATGCCCGGCAGCGGGCTGGGGAAGGCGGCCTCCAGCACATGCACGGCAATGGCCAGGGCGGCCAGCCAGGCAATCAGGTGGTCTTCGCGGGTGGTGGCAATCTGCACGGGCGTAGGACGATGGCGGGGGGTCAGTAGTTCATGCTGTCGAATTCGGCCTCATCGCCCAGCACCTCGATGATCACCCGGTTGGGCAGGCTCACGGCCATGTCGCCGGCCCGCCTCAGCCAGCCTGCGCTCTGGCAGATGCCCTGGGAGCCGGGAGAGGCGGCGCAGCGCGCGGCGCCATCGGCGATTTCCACCACGGTGATGCCGGCGGGACCGGGGATCTCCAGTTGCCGGGCCTCGTCCAGGGGCAGTCGGGCCACCTCCTCGTTGCCGGAAATCACCCGCACCTGCGAGGCGGGGGCCCCCGGGCTCCAAAGCCAGGCATAGGTGCCGGCCACCAGCCCGCAGGCCAGCAGGATCACCAGGGCGTCGGCGCGGGTGATCATGCCGACGGGGAGACGGACGCCGTGTCCTGCCCGTCGGGCAGCGGCGTGATGACTCGGTCCTTGGGTTCGGTCTCGAAGCGCACGCGCTTTTCCATGGCCGGGGTCATGTACACCACGCCCGCATCATCAATGAGCATGACCTTCTCGATGCCCAGGCGGGCGGCGATGCGGGGCCAGTCGTCGGCGCCGGCGATGAACAGGGCCGTGCTGGCCACGTCCGCCTCGGCGGCATCATCATGGATCACGGTGACCGATCGTGTGCCCCGTGCGGGGCGACCGGTGCGTGGGTCGAGAATGTGGTGATAACGCTCGCCCTCGTGCATGAAATACCGCTCATAGTCGCCGGAGGTGAAGATGGCTTCATCGCCCTTGATCTCGATGGCCGCAAGCACGCCCTGCCCGTCGGGGGCGCGCACGCCGATGCGCCAGGGGCGGTTGCCCGGCCGGCCAATGGCGCGCAGGTCGCCTCCGGCATTGAGGATGGCGTTTTCCACCCCTAACTCCTTGAGGTGCTCCATGGCCTGGTGCAGGCCATACCCCTTGGCGTAGGCCCCCAGGTCCAGGCGCACGGCGGTGTTGTGACTGCGCATGCGGATGCCGTCGATCCATACATCGTCCATGGAGGGTTCTTGCTCCAGGATCGCCTGAATCTCCGCGTCATCGGGCGGCGGGCCCTGGGGGTCGTCCGACTGAAAGCCCCACAGGGCAAACAGTTCTCCCAGGGCCGGGTTGAACAAGCCCTCGGTGGCCTCGGAGAGCCGTTTGGCCTCGATGATCAGCGGCAGTACCGAGGGGTTGGCGGAGAATTCCATGCCGGTGGCCAGCAGTTGGTTGGTGCGCCCCATGGGGCCGGGTTCCCAGGCATGCCAGGCGCCGTGCATGTAGTCCAGATCCGCCCGTACCGCCTCGGCGGCGGTGCGGGCCAGTTCCCGGTCAGCGGTGTAGATGTTCAGTTCGATGATGGTGCCGAAGGCGATGAAACGGTCACGATGAATCTCCGGGCGCTCGCAGCCGACCACAAGGGTGGTGGTCACGATGATGGCCAGTACCGCAGCGGCCCTGTGAAGGATTGCCCGGCTCATGCCTCAGCCTCCAGTTTGCGGGCGATGGCGCCCATGAGTTGATCCCCGATGTCCAGTCCGAACAGGGCGTCCAGTTCCCGGATGCAGGTGGGGCTGGTCACATTGATTTCGGTGAGGTAATCGCCGATCACGTCCAGGCCCACGAAGGTCAGTCCCTTCTCCCTGAGCCTGGGGCCCACCTGCTGGCAGATCCATTGATCCCGGTCGCTGAGCGCCAGACCCTCGCCACGCCCGCCCACGGCCAGGTTGGCGCGGTTTTCACCCTCGGCCGGGATGCGGGCCAGGGCGTAGGGCACCGGTTCACCGTCGATGAGCAGGATGCGCTTGTCCCCCTGACGATATTCGGGCAGGAAGCGCTGCGCCATCACCGTGCGGGTGCCCCGTTGCGTGATGGTTTCCAGGATGACCCCCGTGTTGCTGTCCCCCGGGGTGAGGCGGAATACGGAAACGCCTCCCATGCCGTCCAGGGGTTTGACCACGATATCCCCCTGCCGTGCCATGAATTCGCGGATGCGACCGGGGTCGCGGCTGACCAGCGTGGGTGGGCAGCACTGGGGGAACCAGGCGGTGAACAGCTTTTCATTGGCGTCCCGCAGGCTGGCCGGGTGATTCACCACATGGCAGCCCTCGGCCATGGCCAGCTCCAGCAAATAGGTGGTGTAGATGTACTCCATGTCGAAGGGCGGATCCTTGCGCATGAGGATCACGTCCAGGTCGGACAGAGGGTGGGTGCCGGCCTCACCCAGCCTGTACCAGTGCGTGGGGTCGTCGCGGACCGCCAGCGGGCGAGAGCTGGCCAGCACGCGGCCGTCCTCCAGCCACAGGTCGCCCTGTTCCAGATAATGCAGATGCCAGCCCCGGGACTGGGCTGCCAGCAGCATGGCCAGGGTGGAGTCTTTCTTCACCTGGATGCCCGCAATCGGGTCCATGACTACGCCCAATCGGATGTCTGTGCCGTTCATCGGCCCACCCCACACGCTTTCAAGGAGAATGGGTGCATCATACAAGACAGCAAAGGCAAAGCCATTGGCGGCCGCTTGGGGTTTTGTTTGATACGGCCCTGGCCATGGAGTAAATTCGGGAGCCTGTCTTGACACAACGGCATGCACGGGGGCGTCGTGAGCGAACACACCGAGGAAGGCGGTAACGGGGAGGAGGATCTCTCAGGACTCAAGGTGATGGTCATCGACGATAGCAAGACCATCCGGCGCACGGCAGAGACGCTGCTGAAAAAGCATGGCTGCGAGGTCGTGACGGCCACCGACGGCTTTGAGGCCCTGGCCAAGATCGCCGAGCACAAGCCGGACATCATCTTTGTGGATATCATGATGCCGCGGCTGGATGGCTATCAGACCTGCGCACTCATCAAGCACAACCGGTTGTTCAAGCAGACGCCGGTGATCATGCTGTCCAGCAAGGACAGCATCTTCGACAAGGCCCGGGGGCGTATCGTCGGCTCGGAGCAGTACCTGACCAAACCCTTCACCCGTGACGACCTGCTGGGCGCCATCAGGTCGCATGTCAGGAAACAATAGGCCAGGCCCGGGGTGGGGCCGACCATACCCGGCCCATACCGCCATCAGGGCGGATGAGGCCCAGAGCATCCATAGGGAGACCATGTCATGACCCGCATCCTGGTGGTCGATGATTCACCCACCGAACTGCATGTCATCAAGACCATGCTGGGAAAGCATGGCTACGAGGTGAGCACCGCTTCCAGTGGTGAGGATGGCATGGCCAAGGCGCGGGAGACCCTGCCGGATCTCATCCTCATGGATGTGGTCATGCCGGGTCTCAATGGTTTTCAGGCCACCCGGCAGCTGAGCCAGGACGCCGCAACCGCCAGGATCCCGGTGATTGTGGTCACCACGAAGGATCAGGAGACGGACCGGGTCTGGGCCATGCGCCAGGGTGCGCGGGATTACATCGTCAAGCCCGTGAAGGAGAAGGATCTGCTGGAACGGCTCAAGGATATCCTGCCCTGATGGAGTCCACCCAGACCCATACGGCGGCCGCGGACCCCTTCGCCTACCTGGTCTCCGTGGAGCGCAAGGGGCGCTCCCTGGGGGGGCAGTTGCCCATCCAGGAAGAACTGCGCGGGGCCTGGAAGGGCGTTCTTTTCCGCATTCACGGCGAATCGCTGCTGGCCCCCATGGAACAGGTGGCCGAGATCGTCACGCCTCCCTCGTTTACGCGCATTCCCGGGGTTAAGCCCTGGGCCCTGGGCATGGCCAACATGCGGGGCAATCTGCTGCCCATGATGGATCTGCACGGGTTCCTGTACGGCGACAATCTGGAATTCGATCCGCGACGGCAACGTCTGCTGGTGATGAATCACCAGGGCGTGTATGCCGGGCTGCTGGTGGAGAGTGTACTGGGGATGAAGCACTACTGGCGTGAAGAGCGGCTCGACGACGTGCCCGAGGTGGATGCGCGCCTGCAGCCCTACCTGGCCGGGGCCTGCCGCCGGGGGACTGAACACCTGGCGGTGTTCAGTCCATGGAAGCTGGTGGACGACGAACAATTCATGAACATCTCGGCGTAAGCCGGAATCACACACAGGGTGCCATGGCGGCAGACGCCCATGGCGGGTCGAGGGAGACACGATGAAATCGCCTTCAAGTGACGGGGCCGCGAAGATGGGCATCAGCCGGGGCATGGCGGTGCTCACCGGAATTGTGGTGCTGTTGATGCTGCTGACCGTGTCCGCCTTTGTGTATTACACCATGCAGGTGGGCAACAGTCGGGACTATGCCGCTGTCGCCGCGGATCAACGATTGTGGGTTCAGCGCCTGGAGTCCCAGGCCCGGGTGGCCGCAGCGGGCGATGATGCCGCCTTTGTGGAGTTGCGGCGCCACCGGGATCGTCTGGACGCTTCACTGACCCGTTTGCGGGATGGCGATGCCGACATCACGCCGGTCTCCGGGGCCCTGACGGGGCCGCTGCGGGATCTGCGCGGCGCCTGGGACAGTTTCCGCCCCCCCCTGAATGACCTGCTGGATGCCCGCTCCACCCTGGCCGATGCCAGCGAGCGCGCCGGGCGCGCCGCTCCGGCACTGTCCCAACTGCGCGAGTCGGCACAGGTGCTGGCCGGCGATCTGGCGGAGGCCGGGGCGCAGTCCGACCGGGTCTATCTGGCGGCCCGTGTCGCCATGGGCGGTCGGGATATGGAGCGGGATCTACTGCTTGTCGAGGCCGGCGAGGGGCTTCCTGGCAGCGCCCAGCGTCTGGAGCAGGGGCTGCGGCGTGTGGAAGCGGACATCAATCGCCTGCAGGCCTTTGCATTGCCGGAAAACGATGTGGCACCGGCCATGACAGATCAGGTGAGCCAGATTCAGGACCATCTGGACAGCTTGCGCCCCGACCTTCAAGCCCTGGCGGGGCTGTCTTCCAGCCTGGCCCGGGTGTCCACCTCCGCCGATCAGGCGAATGCCCAGGCCGGCGAACTGCTGGCCGCCGTGGGCGGCTTTCAGGAGGCCGTGGACCGCCATGCTGCCGGGCTCAGCAAGTGGGTGATCGCCGGTTACCTGCTGGCGGCCCTGACGGTGGCGACCATCGGCCTGCTGGCCTATCTCTTCTATCAGGACGCCCAGCGCCGACTGGCGGTGACCACGGAGCAGAATCGTCGCAACCAGCGGGCCATCCTGCGCCTGCTGGATGAGATGACCAACCTGGCCGAAGGGGACCTGACCGTCCATGCCACGGTCACCGAGGACATCACCGGTGCCATCGCCGACTCGGTGAACTACGCCATCGATGCCCTGCGCAGCCTGGTGACCACCATCAACCAGACGGCCATGCAGGTCTCCACCGCGGCGGTGAAGACCCAGGCCACCGCCCTGCGCCTGGCCGACGCGTCCAACCATCAGGCCCGGGAGATCGCCTCCGCGTCCTCCGGCGTGACCGACATGGCCGACTCCATCGAGCAGGTGTCCCGCTCCGCCGAGTCCTCCGCCGAGGTGGCGCAAAAGTCCGTGCAGATCGCCTCCAAGGGGGCGCTCACCGTGCGCAAGACCATCGACGGCATGGACACCATCCGCGAGCAGATCCAGGAGACCTCCAAGCGCATCAAGCGCCTGGGTGAATCCTCTCAGGAGATCGGCGACATCGTCAGCCTGATCACCGATATCGCCGATCAGACCAACATCCTGGCCCTGAATGCTGCCATCCAGGCCTCCTCCGCCGGTGAGGCGGGGCGCGGATTCGCGGTGGTGGCCGACGAGGTGCAACGTCTGGCCGAGCGTTCGTCCAACGCCAGCAAGCAGATCGAGGCCCTGGTCAAGACCATCCAGGCAGACACCAAGGAGGCGGTCATCTCCATGGAACAGTCCACCTCCAACGTGGTGGGCGGCGCCAAGCTGGCCTTCGACGCCGGCGATGCCCTGGCCGAGATCGAGGGGGTGTCCCACCAGCTGGCCGACCTGATCGCCAACATCTCCAAGGCGGCGCGCCAGCAATCCGAGGTGGCGCAGAACATCTCCAACACCATGAACGTCATCCAGGAGATCACCATGCAGACCTCCGATGGCACCAACGAGACGGCCGTTTCCATCGGCAACCTGGCCAATCTGGCCTCCGAACTGCGCAAGTCGGTCTCCGGCTTCAAGCTACCCGAATCCGAGCAGCTGGAGACGGTGATCATCGACCCCGCCGACACGGGTCAGGGAGACAAGTCGGGCCGATCCGATCAGGGTCCGGCCTGATGCCCGAGCATTCAGGGCAATGACCTGCGGGGCACGACAATCGCCGGTTCGCTAACACCATTGGGAACAGGCTGGGTGGGCCATGAGAGAAGACAGCCGAGAACATAGTGCCCTGCACTGGGTGAAGAAGGAGCTGGATGCGCTGCTGGTGGAGGCCCGCGTCGCCCTGGAAGCCTATCTGGAGGACAGTGCCCAGACCGACAGGGTGCAGGAGACCCGCGCGCGGCTGCGGCAGGTGGAAGGCACCCTGCAGATGGTGGAGTTGTATGGCGCCGCCATGCTGGCCCGCGAGATGGAGGCGCTTACCGCAGCCCTGGAGGACGATACGGTCACCAGCCGTGACGAGGCCTTTGAGGTGCTCATGCGGGCCATCCTGCAATTGCCCGACTACCTGGAGCACATCCAGACCGGCCACCGTGACATCCCCATTGTCCTGTTGCCGTTGCTCAATGATCTGCGCACCATCCGCAAGGCGGGTCTGCTCAGCGAGAATGTGCTGTTCTTCCCGGACCTGGTCGAAGGCGATGCCCTGCCGGGTCAATCTGCCGCCGAACCCCAGGAGGATGTCCGGGAATGGGCGCGCACCCACCGTCACCACTATCAGCGGGGCCTGCTGGCCGTATTGCGGGGCCAGAATGCCAAGGCCGGCCTGCATCGCATGGATCGGGTCATCGGCGGGTTGCGCCGTAATGCCCGCGAGGCATCGTTGCGCCGGCTCTTTTCCATCGCCGCTGCCGTCACCGAGGCCCTCACCGATGGAGGTCTGGAGCCCGGCGCCGCAGTCAAGCAGTTGCTCGGTACCCTGGACCGTCAGATCCGCACCCTGATCGATCAGGGGGAACAGGCCATGGCGGATCGGATCCCCGAGGAACTGGTGCGCAACCTGCTTTACTATGTGGCCCGGGCCCGCTCCGATGGGGAGCAGGTGCGGGCGATCCAGCAGGCCTACCGACTCAACGAGCTGGTGCCCGATGAGGCGGATCTGGAAGCTGCCCTGGAGGGGTTGCGTGCCCCCAATCAGGAACTGATGAGTGCCGTTGCCAAGGTGATCCGCGAGGATCTGGCCGACGTCAAGGACAGTCTGGATGTCTTCATGCATACCGGGGGGCGCCGCGGCGCGGATCTGGAGCCCCTGGTGGAAAAGCTGCATGGCATCGCCGACACCCTGGCCATGCTGGGCATGACCGAGCCCAGGGAGATTGCCTTGCGCGAGGCGGAGATCCTCGCCGCCATTGCCCGTGGCGAAAGCGAGGCCGACGAGCAGGTGCTCATGCAGGCGGCCGCCGAGATGCTCAATGTGGAGGCTGCCATCGGCTCGGCGGTGGCGGGCGAGGCCGGTCCGGGGCCGGAGCCAGCGGTCGGACGCCTGCCGCCCAGGCTGGGCGGCCTGTCACCGACGGACTCCCGCCCGGTGCTGGGGGCCCTCATCCGCGAGGCCCTGGCCGATATGAACCGGGCCAAGGACGCCATCATCACCTTTTCCCAGGACCCCACCCACTTGCAGGCCCTGGACGAGGTGCCCGGGCATCTGGATGGCATTGCCGGGGCCCTGTCCATCCTCAGCCTGGACGATGGTGTGGCCCTGCTGGAGGGCATCCGGGACTACCTGAGCAACACCCTGATGAGCGGCAGCCAGGTGGCCACGGATGAGGCCCTGTCCACCCTGGCCGATGCCATCACCGCGGTGGAATGCTACCTGGAGGACCTGGACTCGGGGCAGGGGGATCCGGACGCCATGATTGAACTGGGCCGCTCGGCCCTGGCCCGTCTGGGCGTCGAGGGCATGACGGACGAGGCCACGGAGGCCCTGTTCCCGGATCTGCCCGAGGTGCCGCAGGCACCGGAAGAACCGGCAGACCTGGACGAGACACTCCTGGCCGAAGGGGCGCTGGAGCTGCCGGATCTGGAACCTGCGGAGACGGCGCCCGAGGAGGTCGAACCGGAGACCGTGCTGACGGATACCGGGGATGAGGATCGCACCCTGGTGACGCCAGGTCGTCTGCCCGAGGAACAGGAGGATTGGCCGCCGTCGTTCCTGGGCGAATCCGACGCGCCTCCGGAAGGGGGCCCTGAAGAAGCCATGCCCGAGTGGGAGGATCAGACCCTGCGGCTGGAGCCGCTGGAGCCCGAGGAACCGGAAACCGCGTTGTTTGAGGGACTGCCCGATGAGGCAGCGCCAGCAGATACTTTGCCCGAGCCCGAGCCCGAGCCCGAGCCCGAGCCCGAGCCCGAGCCCGAAACCGCCGGCGGCGCGCTCTATGGCACCGAATCCCTGGCAGTGTTCGCCGGTGAGCCCGACGATGACATCCTGGAAATCTTCCTGGAGGAGGCTGCCGAGGAACTGGAGCGCCTGCAGACCTGGCTACCCCGCTGGCAGGCCCATCCGCAGGACGAAGAGGCCCTGACCACCATGCGGCGCTCCTACCACACCCTCAAGGGCAGTGGTCGCCTGGTGGGCGCGGAGTTGCTGGGAGAGTTTGCCTGGGTCAACGAGAATCTGATCAACCGTGTCATCGACCAGGCCATTCCCGTGGACGAGGCGGTGCTCAATCTCGCCGAGACCTCGCTGGCGGTCCTGCCCCAACTGGTGGGGCAGATCCGTGGGGAGGGGGACCCGGACGTCAACGTCCATGCCCTGATGGATCGGGCGCGGCAATTGGCATCGGGTGAGGGGGGCAGGCCCACGACCCTGCCTGCAGTCGACTCTCCCCAGGTGGTGGAGCAAGAGCCGGCGCCCGCGCCCTCCACGGATGCCGAGCCGGCCCTGGAACCGCGCATGGATCCGGTGCTATTCGATATCTACCGCACCGAGACCGAGCAGCATCTGCACACCCTGGAAGACCTGGTCGCCCAGGGCCGCCGGGAGGCGGAGGGACTGCCGGTGAGCGAATCCCTGCAGCGCACCGTTCACACCCTCAATGGCAGCGCCCGCGCCGCCGACGTGCCCGAAGTCTCCGGTGTTTGCAGCGCCTGCGAGCGCTACCTGCGTGCCGTGGGGGAGGGCGATAACCCGCGCCTGCCCGCAGACTCGCTGGATGAACTGGAGCAGATGCTCACCCATGTGCGCGTCGTGCTGGACGCCCTGTTGCAGCCAGCCGGGACCTGGGTGCCCGATGGGGCGGCACTGGAGGCCCGTTTCCAGGCGTTGTACGAAGAGGCGCTGGCCCGACAGGAAGAGGCCCGCCAGGCCCGCAGTTACGATGAAGCCTCCGCCGAAAGGGAAGTCGCCGAAGCGGAAGGCGCCGAGGAACCCGACGATGAGCTCATGGACATCTTCCTGGAAGAGGCCAGCGACATCCTCAACGAGGTGGATACCACCCTGGAGCGCTGGGGCGAGAGCCTGGACGATCGGGAACTGATCAACGAATTCCAGCGACAGCTCCACACCCTCAAGGGGGGCGCGCGCATGGCGGGGATCACCGCCATCGCCGACCTGAGCCACGCCCTGGAAAGCCTGATGATCGCCATCTCCGAGGGGGAACGCGAGGCGCAGTCCAGCATGCTGGACACCGTCCACCAGGGCGTTGACCGCCTCACCAGCATGGTGGAGCGGGCCCAGCGAGGCGAACCTGTCCCGACGGCTCCCGAACTGGTGGCGCAGTTGCACGATATGCGCGCGGGCGAGGTCGGCCAGGCCGAGGAGCCGGCGTCGGATGAGATGCCGGAAGCGGCCGTCACCCCACCCCCGGTCCAGGCACCCGAAACATCCGTGCCCATCCCACCCCCACAGCCGTTCATGCCCGAGCCGGAGCCCGCTCCGGCCACACGCGCGGCCGCCGGGGGGCAGGAACAGGTGCGGGTGCGCGCCGATGTGCTGGACAACCTGGTCAACTTTGCGGGCGAGGTCAGCATCTACCATGCCCGCATGGAGCAGCAGATCACCGCATTCGGGTTCAATCTGGGGGAGTTGTCCCAGACCATCGCCCGGCTGCGCGAGCAGTTGCGCAAGCTGGAAATGGAAACCGAGGCCCAGATCCTGTTCCGCCACGAACAGGAGGAAGGCGAGGATGCCAAGTGGCAGGAGGACTTCGATCCCCTGGAACTGGATCGATATTCCAACATCCAGCAGTTGTCCCGGGCCCTGGCGGAGAGTGTCAACGACCTGGTGAGTATTCAGGATCTGCTCTCCGATCAGGTGCGCGATTCCGAAACCCTGCTGCAACAGCAGTCCCGCGTCTCCACCGAGCTGCAGGAAGGGCTGATGCACACCCGCATGGTGCAGTTCGACACCATGGCGCCGCGACTGCGCCGCATCGTGCGCCAGACGGCCACGGAGCTGGGCAAGCGGGTGGAACTGGACATCGAGGGGGAGGCCAGTGAACTGGACCGCTCCGTACTCGAGCGCATGGTGGCGCCCCTGGAGCACATGCTGCGCAATGCCATCGCCCACGGCATCGAGCCCCCGGAAAAGCGCCTCGCCCAGGGCAAGGAGCCTGTGGGCCGCATCCTGCTGCGGGTCAGCCGTGAAGGGTCCGAAGTGGTTCTGCAGGTGAAGGATGACGGCGCCGGTATTCCGCTGGAGATGGTGCGGGAGAAGGTGCAACGCCTGGGGATGGTGCGTGATCTGGCGTCCCTGTCGGACCACGACCTGATGCAGTTCATCCTGGAGTCCGGCTTCTCCACCGCCGATCAGGTGAGCCAGATCTCCGGTCGCGGGGTGGGCATGGATGTGGTCAACAGCGAGATCAAGCAACTGGGTGGCGTGCTGGCCATCGACAGCACCCAGGGGGAGGGCACCACATTCACCGTGCGTCTGCCCTTCACCCTGGCCATTACCCAGTCATTGCTGGTGCAGACCGGGGAGGACGTCTACGCCGTGCCCCTGTCCAGCATCGAGGGCATCGTGCGCATGCGTGCCCGGGACCTGGCCGCCCTGTATGCGGAGGAAGATCCCCGCTACGAATACGCGGGCAATCACTATGAGGTGAAGCACCTGGGCGCCCTGCTGGATGTCTCCCAGCCCCTGCTGCACAACCCGGATACCATGTTCCCGGTGCTGCTGGTGCGATCCGGTGACGTGCGCATCGCCTTGCAGGTGGATAACCTCCAGGGTAGCCGGGAGGTGGTGATCAAGTCCGTGGGCCCCCAGGTGGCCAAGGTCAAGGGCATCTCCGGCGCCACCATCCTGGGGGATGGGCGCGTGGTGATGATCCTGGATATCCCCGCCCTGGTGCGGGCCGGTGCCGGTGTGCAGCTGGTCTATCACGGCGACGGTCAGCCCGGAGCGGAGGAGTCCCGGGCCACCATCATGGTGGTGGATGATTCCATCACCATCCGCAAGGTGACGGCCCGGGCCCTGGAGCGCCACCATTATCAGGTGCTGACCGCCAAGGACGGTCTGGATGCCCTCGCCCTGCTGCAGGACACGGTGCCGGACCTGATCCTGCTGGACATCGAGATGCCACGCATGGACGGTTTTGAACTGGCCACCCATGTGCGTAACGATGTGCGCCTGAACCACATCCCCATCATCATGATCACCTCCCGCACCGGCGACAAGCATCGGCAGCGGGCCATGGAGATCGGCGTGAATCACTACCTGGGCAAGCCCTATCAGGAAGCCGACCTGCTCAGCCACATCCAGGGGTTGCTGGAGGCCCAAGGCACCCGATGAGCGACCAACAACCGGACAGCGTCAACTGTTTCATCATCTCCCTGCAGGAGCAGAACCTGCTGCTGCCCCAGTCGGTGGCGGTGGAAGTGGTGACCCAGCAGGTGGTGCGGGGCGTGCCCGGTGCCCCCGCGTGGCTGCGCGGGGTGTTCGACTGGCGCCAGGCCCAGGTCCCCATCGTTTCCCTGGACACCCTGCTGCAGGTGCCCGAGGAGCGTCAGACCCGCATCAACCGTTTCGTGGTGCTGCATGGGGTGGAACGCCATGCGGGCCTGGACTATTATGGCCTGCAGGTACGGGGCATCCCCCACCCCGTGAAGCTCAGCCCCGCCGATATCGAACTGGAACCGCGCCGCGAGGAGGACCCGCCGGTGATTGCCGCCCGGGTGCGTGCCAGTGGGGTGCTGTGCATCATCCCCGCCTTCGAGATGATGGAGGATATGCTCCAGGCGGGGCTTCAGGGGCTTTGATCAGCCCATGTCCCCCCACAGGGACTGGATGATCGCCAGGGCCGCCACACCGGCGGTCTCCGTGCGCAGCACCCTGGGGCCCAGTTGCACCGGGCTCAGGCCGCAGTGACGGGCCTGGGCAATCTCGCCTTCCTCCAGCCCGCCCTCCGGGCCGATCAGCAGCGTGACCGCCTGGGGCTGATCCCTGGATGCCGCCAGATCCCCAAGACCTGATGTGGCCTCCGGGTCCAGTACCAGCGACCATGAGGCGACTTCCTGTGCCTCGCGCTCCGATTGCTCGTCCAGCCACTGGCTCAGGGGCAGGGGGGGCAGCAATTCCGGGATGTCCGTGCGACCACTTTGCTCGCAGGCGCTGATGATCACTCCACGCCAGTGGTCCAGGCGCTTTTGCATGCGTTTCGGGTCGTCATGGGTCACGCTGCGCCTGGCCACCAGCGGCTGAATCCGGCTCACCCCCAGTTCCGTGGCCTTTTGCAGGCTGTAGTCCATGCGGTCCCCCTTGGCGATACCCTGCAGCAGGGTCACGCGCAGGGCCGGGCGGGTGTCCCGGGGTTGGTGTTCATCAATGCGCACCCGGGAGGCCCTGCGTTCGGCCTGGGTGAGGGTGGCGGCATATTCGCCGCCCTGGCCGTTGAAGAGTATCAGCGGTGCCCCTACCCGCAGCCGCAGCACCTGCACCACATGCCGGTGGGCGCGTTCGTCCAGGGCGATCTCGTCGCCGGTTTGCAGGGGTTGATCGATGAAGCAGCGTGGGATGCGCATGGCCAGGGTCCGGTGGCTGTCACAGGGAGGCGGCTCACCTTACCCGTTGTGCCGGCCGTGCTCCAGTCCCGGATCACCCGCCCGTGTCTTCCCGCCAGCGGTCCATGGCCCGGTAACTCAGGGCCTCCATGAGATGCGTCTGCTGGATGGTGGCCTGCTGGTCCATGTCCGCCAGGGTGCGGGCCACCCGCAGGATGCGGTGATAGCTGCGCGCAGACAGCCGGAACCGGTCCATGGCCTGTTCCAGCAGGCGTCGGTTCTCGGGGCTCAGTTCGGTCAGCCGCTCCAGTTCACGGCCGGAGAGGGCCGCATTCAGGCAGCCCTGTCGCGCCAACTGGCCGTTGCGACAACGCAGCACGCGGGCCCGCACGGTGGCGCTGGACTCCGGGGTGGGGCCGGCGTCCATGAGCAGATCCCGGGGCAGGCGCGGCACCTCGATGCACAGGTCGATGCGATCCAGCAGGGGCGCCGAGATGCGCCCGCGCTGACGCCTGCGTTGCTCCGGTGTGCAGCGGCATTGCGGCCCCAGGTCGCAGTCATATCCCTGGGGACAGGGGTTCATGGCCGCCACCAGTTGAAACCGCGCGGGAAACTCCGCCTGATGTGCCGCCCGGGAAATGGTGATCTGGCCGGTCTCCAGGGGTTCCCGCAGCACGTCCAGCACCCGGCGATCGAACTCGGCCATCTCATCCAGGAACAGGATGCCGTTGTGGGCCAGGGAAATCTCCCCGGGGCGGGGGCGTGAGCCACTGTGAATTCCACAAAAAATGCCGATTGCAGCTATCATAGATCAATGACATACGGTGATTTTTACATGAATTGACCTGACCAGATAACAGGAATAAGCCGGACTGGATTGGCATGGAACAAGAAATTAACGGACTGACTTCGATGCGCCCTGTGCGCTCCATCGGCACGAGCCGCCGGAGCGTGACTGGGCGGGTCGCCTTTGGTGGAAAATCGATCCCCTTCGAGTCCTCGTTGGAGCGGGATTTCCTGGTCTTGCTCGATTTTGACTTGGCGGTGGAGGATGTTCTGGAGCAGCCGTGTCGCATCACGTTCACGGATGCGAACGGTCGGGAACGCCACTACACGCCCGACTTCCTCGTGGAGTACGGGGATGGCGAACGCGTGATCTTTGAGGTGAAGTACCGTGCCAACCTGAAGGACGAGTGGACTTCACTGAAGCCGCGCTTTCGGGCCGCTATACGGTACGCCAAGCAGAATGGCATGCGCTTCTCGATCGCGACGGAGGTCGAAATCAGAGGCGGGGCCTATCTGGCCAACGCCAGGTTTCTGCGACCATATCGAGACTATAAGTGGACACCGGCCATCGACGAACACCTGATCAAGACGCTCGTCACCCTTGGTGAAACCACGCCGGAATCGTTGTTGGCGGCGGCCTACTGGACCCTGGAGAACAGGATCAAGGCCGTCTCGAGCCTTTGGCGCTTGGTCGCGACCCGAAGGATCCATGCGGATCTTTACGAACCCCTCACGATGGCAACGCCCATCTGGACAACGCTGGAGGATGGCCTCTGATGAGCGAGCCAGCATTCCTTTCGATGAAACCCGGGTCATTTGTGATCTCCCAGGGCAAGCGCTTCAAGATCACGCACATGCTCGGTGTAGACAGTGTTCTTGCCAAGAACCTGGAAACCAACGCGGTTGAGCGGCTTCGGGTCGATCTAATTAGGCCCTTCAAGGATGAGGATCTGCCTGATGGCGTCGTGGCCGCTGGACGCGATATCGAAGACATCTGCGATGAGGATTGGAAGGAAGCTCAGCGCCGGTTCGCGGTGATCAAGCCACTACTTGATGATCCTGGGCGAACACGGGAAAAGGTCCGACAGGCGGCAGAGGTCGAGGGCGTGGCTACCGGAACGCTCTACGACTGGATCCGCGCCTACAACGAGTCGGGACAGCTTTCTGCGCTTGTTCCTCAGAAGCGTGGCCGCAAGCCAGGGCAGACGGGGTTGGATTCTGACCTTGAGGAGATCATTGAGGCTGCAATTCAGGAGATCTATCTGAGCAAGCAACGGCAGAAGCCTCAGGACGTGGTGGACCATGTCGCCCTTCTGTGCCGCAACGCTGGCATCAAGCCTCCACACGCCAATACCGTGCGGAATCGCCTGAAGAGGCTGCGCCCAAAGCGGGTTCTAAGGGCCCGAGGAATGGGAGACAAGGCGCGAAACCTGTACACCCCAATCAGGGGGAATTTCCCCGGCGCGGAGTTTCCGCTCGCGGTCGTCCAGATCGATCATACCGAAGCCGACATCATTGTGGTTGAGGAGGGCACCCGCCAGCCCATGGGGCGCCCTACGATCACGTTGGCGATTGATGTCTACAGCCGGATGGTTACCGGCTGTTATGTGTCCATGGAAAAGCCCAGCGCGGTGGCGGCCGGTATGTGTTTGGCCCGGTCCATGATGCCCAAGAATGAGTACCTTGCGGACCTTGAAGTGCCGGGCGACTGGCCGGTGTGGGGCAAGATCGGCACGGTTCATTGCGACAACGCCAAGGAATTCCGTGGCGCCATGCTCTCCAACGCCTGCGAGCAGTACGGAATAGATCTGCAGATGAGACCGGTGAAGGTGCCGCACTATGGTGGCCATATTGAGCGATTGATGGGCACCAGTGCGGGGGAATTTCGCAAGCTTCCGGGCGCAACCTTTTCTTGCCCAAAGGAGCGCAAGGGGTATGACTCCGAAAAGGAGTCCGCGCTGACCCTGAGGGAGTTCGAGCAGCGTTTGGTCGATTTTATCGTCAATGTCTACCACCAGCGGGTGCATGCCGACTTGAATGTGCCGCCCCGGCGGCAGTGGGAAATCGGCTTGCTGGGGGATACGTCCCAACCCGGAAAGGGCATACCGGAGGTTCCGAGTGACCCTCGGCGGTTGAGGCTCGACTTCCTTCCGTTCGTCGAGCGTACGGTCCAGCCCTACGGCATCGTGGTTGACGAGATATTTTACTACCACGAGGTCCTCAACCCCTGGATTAACGCCCGTGAACCGAAGCGTTCCAAGGAAAAGCGGAAGTTCATTGTCCGGCGTGATCCGCGTGACATTAGCGTGGTCTACTTCTTCGACCCAGAGGCGCACCAATACTACGAGATCCCTTACCGAAATACCGCACACCCTCCGATCAGTGTGTGGGAGCTGAGAGCGGCTCAGCAGAGGTTAAAGGAAGAAGGGCGGGCGCATGTGGACGAGGACACGATATTCGAGGCCATAAGCCGAATGCGCGAAAGGGTCGAGGAAGCTGTGACCAAAACGAAGGCGGCTCGCCGACAGCAGCATCGGATCAAAACTACCCAGAAAAGCGCGCAGGCCCGCCAAAAGACTGCGGATACCCCCGCGCCGGCACAAGAATCTTTGCCCGCCGGGGGCAATGCGCCGACAGCCGCTCCCTCGGACGCGGATGACATCTTCTCGATGCCAATTCAACCCTTTGATGACCTTGCGGTGAAGCAATGAGCGATTTGGATCACCTGGAACCGTCTATACGCGGCGCCATGTCCCTCCCCACGGAAGAACGCATTGCTTTCGCGCAGCAGGACCGTTGGATTGGCTACACGAAGGCCCAGGAGGCGCTGCGTACCCTCTCGGATCTTCTCGCGCACCCACGCACGCTACGGATGCCGAATCTGTTGCTGGTGGGTGAAAGCGGGAACGGAAAAACCACGATCATCGACAAGTTCCGGGAGCTTCACCCGGTGGTATCCCAGCCAGGCGGGGAGCCGTTGGTACCGGTGGCGACCATGGGGATGCCATCGGAGCCCGTCGAGGCGCGATTCTGGACTGAACTTCTGCTGGCTCTGAAAATCGCCCACCGGGACTCGGATCCTGTGCAGCGCAAGAAGAACCAAGCGCACTCGATTCTCACGTACGTGCAATGTCGCATGCTGGTGATCGATGAGATCCACAACCTCCTCTACGGACATGCACGCCAGCAGCGCCATTTCCTTGGGGTGATGAAGAACCTGAGTAACGATCTCAAACTCCCGATCGTCGCAGTCGGCACCCGGGATGCGATCCGAGCACTGCATACTGACACGCAGCTATCCAGTCGTTTCGAGCCCTTTGGGTTGCCCCGATGGCAGCTTGATGCCGAGTTTTTGCGCTTGCTCGCGAGCTTCGAGCGCCTTCTGCCACTCGCCAAGCCCTCCAACCTGGCCAGCAGGGAATTGGCGATCAAGTTGCATGGAATGAGTGGGGGCACGATTGGAGGGCTTGCCAGGATCCTGAAACGGGCGACAGTCCAGGCCATCCGCGACCGCAGCGAGCAGATCACACTGAAGACGCTTGGTCAGCTTGATTGGGTCAAGCTGTCTGATTACGGCAAGCAAGCGCAGACCCTATGATCGGTGACACGTGGCCTTACTGTGTACAGCTGCAGGAAGACGAACTGCTTTCCTCCTTCCTGATTCGCAATGCGCGGGCACATGGCACAACGCCGTATTGTTTCCTTAGCTACTACTGGCCAGGCCGCCACTTCTGGGACCGGGATACTGACCGGACGGCGGATACAGATTGGCTTAAGGAGTTGGAAGTCCTGGCCGGGGTTCCGGCGGAGCGATTGGAGGCCAGTACGCTACTGCCCTTTCGCCGTGTCTTGGGAAGCACGCTGCGCAGCGGTGACACGCCGCTGCTTCTGGCGGTCAGTCTCTTTCACCGGACGCGCCGTCGCCATGGGCTCCAGTTCTGCCCGGCGTGCTTTGCGGAGGGGCGCCAATGGTTCCGCCGGACTTGGCGGCTGGGATTCGTTTTCGTCTGCCCCGAACACCGGATTCCACTCATGGATGCCTGCCCCGCGTGTGGAAGCCCTGTGGTGCCCCATCGGTCCTTGTCGTTGGACTTGTCACGCTGCCATGAATGTGGCGCCTTCTTGGGTGGCGATTACCGTGGCGAGTTGCCGGCCGCGGGTGTTTTGGAATGGCAGAAAATGCTGCTGGATACCTTGGTGGGTTCGCGGGTAGGCGTGGGTCCTTTCGAGCGATCGGAGGCCTTCGCTGCGGTGCGAAGCCTGTTGTCCGTCCTCACCGCCCGTGGGGTGCACAAGGCAATCCGGGAGACGTTCCGTCTTCCCGCGGCCACCCTGGGGAGCGAAAGGCTTCAGTTTGAGCATGCGCGGGCTGTAGATCGCTCAGTTCTGATGGAAACCCTGGCGGCATGGCTCTCCGACTGGCCCTCCTCGTTTCGGGTGGGTGCCAATGCCGCCCATCTGACACAGAGAACATTTCGCCGCCTGAATCAGCTGCCGTCAAAACTGGGGCTGGAGGTCGAGGGCCTTCCACCAGGGGGAGAGCGCGATAGGCGGTATGTGCCAAAGGTCTTCGATGCAAAACTGATGCGTCTTGCCCGGCTGGACAAGAAAGCCTACCGCGCATTGCGTGCGCAACGGCTTCGGGCATTGTCGGGGCTGTCATGACAGATCCATCCTCGGAGAAAATGCGGCGCTGCGACGAGTGTGGTAAAGAGATGGTACGGGCCTCCCGAATCGAGAATGGCTATGCGTACTGCGGGACCTGCTACAACAGGGTGTTCAAACGTGTGGCCTGTTCGTTATGCGGTGGACCGGCGCGGGTCCGCGAGCACGACGGGGAGCCTGTGTGCCCCTCCTGTAGACGGAAGAATCGCTCGTGCTGGAGGTGTGGAAAGGAAATCGATAAAGCCGGCCGAATCATAGGGGACAAGGCAGTCTGCGCATCTTGCGCTCATTATTTCGCTGAGCCCAAACCCTGCCCAAATTGCGGGCAGTTGTCCCGTCGCCTGAGCCGGTCGCCGTCGCAGGGTTTCGACGAACCGGTGTGTGATCGGTGCCGTAACCAGCATCTGGAAACGTGCAGTGTCTGTCGTCGCTACCGCAAGGTGGAACAGCGCGATGAAGCCGGACGCTCCTTATGTTGGCAGTGCGCCGCCGAGGAACCAGTGCGGCATTCCTGCCCTGAGTGCGGTGCCGATGTGCCGGGTGGTGGATCTGCACGATGTGAAGCTTGTGCACTGAAGGACAGGGTGCGTCGTCGCGTCAGGCTTAATGTGGAGTTGCTGGAACAAACTTGGGTGCGTTCGTTATTCGAGGCCTTTTGCGCGTGGGAGGAATTGCGCAAGGAAGCAGGCAACATGACCGCCCGGATTGACCGATACGCCGTATTCTTCGCAGAGATTGATCGTCACTGCATGGCGCCTGGTGAGGTCACCCAGAGCCACTTATTCAATATCTTCGGGGCAGAACGGCTCAGGCGAGGATTTCTCATCGTTTCGTTCCTCTGTGAGCGTCTGGAGATCGAGTGGGATGCGGGCGCTCTTGAAGATATGATCGAGACAAAGAGAATCCGTCTGCAGGCCCAGTCATGGCAAGATCGGCCTTGGGCCTTGGATCTTCAACGCTTCGTTGAAGAGCTCCAGCACCGCAAAGGGCCGTCGCTCAAGCGAAAGACAATCAGGATGTATCAGACGGCCGCTGGTGGCCTTCTCGAAACGTCCGGTGTGAATTCTCCGGGAGAGCTAACGCAGGCAGGCCTGCAACGCTATTTGAAACGCCATCCCGGACAGGCCGCCAACTTGAGCGCTTTTGTTCGGTATCTGCGAGAGGGCTCTGGAGTATTACTCGACTTAAGGTATAAACCTCAGGCCTCGCTGCTGAAAAAGGATCGTAAACTTGTCGAGCATGTACAGGCCATGGTCAAACAACTTGAGGCAGAGACTAACGAGCTTAGGGCCAAGGCACTGCTGGTGGGGTTGCTGGCCGCTCTTTATCGGGTTCCAGCCAAGGAGATTCTGACGTTGACAGAAAATGATGTTTTGGAGGATTCGGAAGGTTTCCTACTTTGGCCAAAGAACTACGAACTACGTGTTGAGGGGCGTCTTGCAAAACTGTTAAAACGCTGGGTTCCCTCTTCCACAGAAGGAGTGAACGGCTTCCTGTTTAAGGGCAGGAACAAGGTGCAGCCTTTGACTCAAGACGCAGTACGACATCATTTGTCTATCTCTAGCAAAGAAGTGACCGACTGATGAGGGTATTAGTCGCGATGTGGCTGATGGAAATCGGCCTACCGAGTTATTGCAGATTCTGATAGTCTGACTTTGAATTAAGCCGAGATCCTCAGAGATCAAATTCGTAGAGGTATCTGTGCGAATCCACCCAACGTGCCCGCGCCTTCGGCGCTGGGACGGCATTTTCGCAATTATGCCTCCATGGGGCCCCCACGAAGCCGAGCATGACTAGGAAACCAGATAATGAACGCAATTAGCCTTGAAGGCTCGCCTTACCTGCTAGATGATGAGGCTGAAAATGAAGTGACACAACGAGTGACGGAGCTTGATGAGCGCGTGTCATTGCTGCGTGCACATGGCTCACTAAATGAAGATACGATCAAAGAGTACTACGGAGAAAAAAGATTTGAGCAGGTTGCCGAATCCAACGCTATTGAGGGGAGCACCCTCTCGATAGGTGAGACTGAGTTGGCTGTATTAAAGGGTACTACTATCACTGGGCATGATCCAGCTTACGTCAGGGACGCGCTGTCGTTGGATAAAGCTCTACAGCGGCTAACTGTCATGGCAAGACAAGCTGAGAGTCCTACAGATATTAGTCAGGTTAAAGAGCTACATGGGTTAATCCTTGGTGATCGACTTGGTGCCGGGGTCTTTCGAGCGGAGCCAGTACGTATCAGCGGTTCAAGCCACACCCCACCAAAGACCTGGAATGAGGTAATGGACTCGATGGAGGACTGGGAAAACTGGTCGAAAAAGAATGCGACGCTACCAGCGCCAATTAGGGCTGCTATCTTGCATGCCTGGTTATCTCACATACACCCATTTATCGATGGGAATGGTCGAACTGCAAGAGCGATTACCAATCTAGAATTGGTGAGATCCGGTTATCCTCCTGTGATCATAAAGAAAAAAGAAAAAGATCGATACATTGAGGCCCTTTCCGAATCGGATGATGGGGGGGATATTCGTAGTTTTCTCGAGCTGATTTTCGAGCGCTTAGATGGGGCGTTGATTGGGTTAGAGCTATCAGCTAGGAAAAAACAGGGATATAGTCCAATACAAGAACGGATCCGACAAAAACAGCAGAGGCAGTTTAATATCTGGGACTCGAGCATTAATCTTCTAGCTAGAACAATTGAGCATAAGCTGCAGTCTGAGATTGAGCCGCTGAATGGGAGGGTGTCTGTTAAGATTTTTGAGTCGCCACTAGATCTTGACGATTATTTAGCTATTTGCGATGGGAAATCTGCGCAGAAGTCGTGGGCGTTCATAGTTAGTATTTTGATTCCTGGTTTTGCTACTCAAACCCGATTGGCTTACGTAGGTTTTAGGAGTAAGCTAATGCTTCAAGAATTGACTGACGAAGGCGGTCCCTCACTGTTGTGGTCGAAAAGAAATCCTGAAGGGTTTCCAAAATGGAAGGGGGTCTCACATGAGGCGCCCTATGCGGTCGAGCTGACAACGAAGCTTGGCGCCGGTGATGAATGGTATGCAAGACGGATTGATGGAGTGATAGAAAATCTGTCGACGACAATGCTGGCGGCTAAGATCGCTAACAGTCTTATTGACCTTGCATCTAATAATAAGTGAATGCCGTTGGGTGTGGTCCGGGTACTCTAGGGTGGATTTCGCAATGATTGAATGAGTACGATCACCCCTACTGAGGGTGTTTGCGGCTGGAATGATCACGCAGGGTGAGGTTTGAGGGGGGGCTCGGGGAGCTTGAACGAACGCGCCCTTTGGGGGAATCTCTGGTTGCCAAGCCGCGCCACCGCACACAGGAGTTCTGGGAGTTCTTGCGTACCATCGCCAGCAATACCCCAAAGTACCTGAACGTCCATCTGATCATGGACAACTACAGCACCTACAAGACGCAAGCCGTCAAGGACTGGCTGGCTGATCATCCGCGATTCCACGTGCAGTTCACCCCAACCTCTGCCTCATGGTTGAACTTGGTGGGGCGCTTCTTCGCCACGCTCACGGAGAAATGGCTCAAGCGCCAGTCCCACGTCAGTGTCAAAGATCTCCTGGATTCCATTCGGCATTACCTGAAGATCTACAACGAGGATCCCAAACCCTTCGTCTGGCACAAGGACGCCGACACCATACTCCAGTCTGTGGGTACCTGTCCGGTAGCCCCCATATTCCATAGCCCGCCCTGATCCCCCATCGTCTCCGGCACGATCTCAAGCAACCAAAGGAGATGTGCCGGCATGAACAGAGGCATCCGACAGCGCAAGCGCGCTTTCTGGAAGGAGTTGGTCCAGCAGTGGGCGGCTTCAGGCCAGAGCAAGGCGGCCTTTGCCCGTCAGCACGGGGTCACACCCCAGCAGTTATCGGTACCTGTCCGGTAGCCCCCATATTCCATAGCCCAACCTGATCCCCCATCGTCACCGGCACGATCTCAAGCAACCAAGGAGATGTGCCGGCATGAACAGAGGCATCCGACAGCGCAAGCGCGCTTTCTGGAAGGATCTGGTCCAACAGTGGGCGGCTTCAGGCCAGAGCAAGGCGGCCTTTGCCCGTCAGCACGGGGTCACACCCCAGCAGTTATCGCAGTGGGCAGTGCGCTATCCGGAATGGGTGGTGGCCGCGACCGAGGCCAAGGTGGAGCATTCGCCCTCGAAGCCAGCTGTCGGGACGCAGCGCTTTTTGACGGTGCGCACGGTGGAGGACGACCCTGATCCCGCAGACCTGTCGCCGCAGCCCGGTGGACCGGTGGTGGTGACCTTGAGCCACGGTCGTCGGCTCGAGCTCTATCCGGGGTTTTGCGCCCAGACCCTGCAACGGGCCATGGAGGTCCTGGAGGCATGATCGCGTGGCCCACGGGCGTGGCCATCCACCTGGCAGTGGCGCCGGTGGATTTCCGCAAGGCCTTCGATGGTCTGTGCATCGAGATCGCCGAGGTCCTGGAGCGGGATCCGCTCAGCGGGGAGTTGTTCGTCTTCCGCAACCGGGCCGGGGACAAGCTCAAGGCCCTGTACTGGGATGGCCAGGGCTTTGTGATGATCTACAAGCGCCTGGAGAAGGGACGATTCAAGTGGCTCCATCACGTCGATGGGGATGCAGACGGCGAGGTTCGGCTCTCCCGCAGCCAGATGCAGGCGCTGTTCGAGGGCATCGATTGGCTGCGCCTGGAAACCCCTCGAAAATGCCTTGCCACAGCCACCCGCTGATAGATAAATACCATCAATAAGTCAGACACTTAGCGGTCTCATCATGGTAAAACGCAGGCATGTTGAACGGCACTGCACAAGGCCTGATGACACCGCCTTCCGGCCTGCGCGAATCGCAGTCCCGCGCTGCCCTGGCGGACCGTGATCAACTCATCGAGCAGCAGTCCCAGCTACTCGCCCAGCAGCAGTCCACGATCAATGAGCTGAGCGAACAACTGGAGAATCTCAAGCGCCAGGTCCTTGAGGCCCAGCGCAAACGCTTCGGGCAAAGCTCCGAGCGTGGCTGTTACCTCCAGCAGGATCTCTTCCACCCGCAGGAAGCTCCGATCCCCGAGCAAGACGAAGAAGAAACCACCGAGGCGCCCAAAAAGCGGCGCAAGACCCAGCCCCCTCGAGGTCGCCGTGTCCTCCCACCGGAATTGCCCCGGGAGACGCAGCGCTACGACTACGACGACGAAACCCGGGCCCAACTGGAAGCCCAGAACGGCGGCCCGCTGGTGGAGATCGGCGTCGAGGTGACCGAGACCCTGGAGTACCAACCCGGGCAGCTGTACGTGAAGCGCCACGAGGTGCCCAAGTATGCGATCCAGGGGGATGACGGGGAGCGCACCATCGTCTCTCCACCGCGCCCCTCGCCACCGATCCCCGGCGCCCAGGTGGGTGCCAGCCTGCTGGCCCACACCGTGATCAGCAAGTTCGCCGATCATCTGCCGCTCAACCGCATCAGCCAGCAGCTGGCCCGGGATGGTTACGACGTTCCCCGCCAGCGGCTGTGCGACTACGTGCTGCTGTCCGCCTCGGTCCTGGCCCCGCTGGCCGACCTCGTTCGCCAGGATGCCCTGGCCAGTCCGGTCGTTCACAGCGACGACACCACGGTGCCGCAACTGGAAAAGGGCCGACGACAAACCCGAACCTGTCGCCTGTGGCTCTACCTGGGCCGCGGGCGGGAGGACGGCATCATCCCGGTGTTCTACGACTACACCACCAACCGATCCCAGGAAGGTCCGCTGGAACACCTGCGTGACTACCAGGGATATCTGCAAGCCGATGCCTATGCGGGCTACCTGAACGCCGAGCGGATCCAGGAGGCGCTGATCTGGTGTGCCTGCTGGGCCCATGCGAGGCGCCCGTTCGAAAAGATCGCCCGCAAACACAAAAAACGCGGCCGGGTGCATCTGGTGATGAAACTGATCACGGCGATCTACCAGGTGGAATCGCGCCTGCGCGAACAGGGGATCACGGACCCCGAGCAGATCCGCGAGGCCCGCCAGCGCCGCACGGTGCCCATCCTCAAGCGCTTGCGTCGCCTGCTGGACCGCATCCTGCCCAGCCTGCCGCCCCGGGGAGACTTCGCCAAGGCGATCGGTTATGTCCTCAACCACTGGCAGGCCCTGATGCGCTTCACTGAGGATGGCCGCCTGGAGCCCGACAACAACCGCGGCGAACGTGCCCTGCGCGGGGTGTGCGTGAGCCGCAAGAACTGGAACTTCACCGGCTCGGAGAATGGTGGCCACGCCCTGGCCATCCTGCTCACCCTCCTGGAGACCTGCAAGCAGAACGGGGTGAACCCCCGTCACTATCTGATCGATGTGCTTGAGCGCATCCAGGATCATCCCGCCAATCGCCTCCACGAACTGCTGCCCTATCACTGGGAACCGCGCACCCAGGCCTGCGGGGAGAATGCCAGCGGGGAGTGAAGACTGGCTATACGGGGCTACCGGACGTACTCTGCCTACCACCGGCCATCTGGCACACCATGACCGTCGGGGAACACGGGGGCGATTTCCGGGTTCCGGGCGGGGTTGGTCACGGATTCAGGATAGGGGCAAGCGGGTTTTTGTAGGCTGGTCAACACGTTTTTCACGCTCGGAGCGTCTTTGGCTTGCTTGGATTTTCAATTATTTCAACAAATTCAGTTCACTATCGCCTAAATTAACGGCATTGGCTGGAAGCGAGGACCCCCCTCTCTCAACCCCGAAACATTTGCCCTTTGTGACAGGAATTATTTAGACTCGAGGTCGCCGTTGTTTGGTTGTCCTCGTCGCCGGGCCCCCTGTGGAGGCCATGCCCTTCACAACTAGGGGCATGGCCACATCGACGGTGGGTTCTCCCGGTCATAAGGTGCAAGCTGTTGAGAATCTGGCCTAGCCTTAATGGTTTGTCTGAAACGCAACTTCAGTCGGTCGGTCTTTGTCAGGGCTTAAAGCGCTCAGCCTCTCACCACCCTAGCAGAGGCGCTATTGCTTTTAATGATAGTATGCGGCCTCCGCTCGGTTTAACTCGCTAGGATGAAAGCTAGATACAGTTATCGGAAGAACAATGATAAATTTCCCCATCTTTGAAAATCTAGATGTCTCGGGCTATGGGCTTTATCCGGGCAGACCTGACGGGGAAGATGGCCTTCGGGTTGATTTTGCTCCTGGCCTAACGCTCATTCTTGGCACAAACGGTCTCGGGAAAACCACTCTTGTCACAATCCTGTATCGCCTACTCACCGGTCCTTGGGAAATCCCAGGTCTCGCGGATCGGGGCCCGCTTGGGAGTGTGAAACTTAAACCAACGAAGTTGAGCTCGTCTGCAAGGCGCATCTTTGCTAAGCGCGTCGCCGATGGTGCGGCTGGAGCCACGGCTACCTTAGCTATTCGGCTGGGTGATGATCGCCTAAGAATAGAGCGCCGGCTTAGTGATCTAGCGCTGATATCTTTTTTCGTCAACGACGAAGATAAAGGTGCGACCGAAGACGCCTTCCAGAATGAGATTAAAGCCCGCGTTGGCGTTTGGTCTTTCGGCGACTGGATTCTCCTGCTGCGACACCTGATCTTTTACTTCGAGGATCGTCGTGCACTTGTGTGGGACGCTACCGCACAAAGACAGATTCTTCGGTTCCTTTTTCTTCAACCGAGCGTCGCCCAAGAATGGACCGAGAGAGAGCGATCGATCCTCGCCTTGGACAGTCGGGTGCGCAACCTAGGTGCAGCGCTTTCCAAGGAGGAATCGACTCTTTCTGATGCCGAGTCTGCTGTCGCTGAGAGTGGCGGAGTGAGGGAGGAGTTAAAAACGCTCGGGGATCTACAGCAGATCGACCTGGCTAAGCGCCAAGAAGTTGATGAGGCGTTAGTTGACGTTGAGTCTCAGCGAGCTGAGGCGCGACTTAGGCTGTTAACATTTGAGCAGGAGCGCGAGTCATGTTTTCGCAACTACGAACGTGCGAAGCTATCTGCCATTGAAGCAAAATTCCCAGAAAAATCTGAGACAGCACGCTACATACTTGCCCACCTGCTGACGGAGAGCGACTGTCTGGTTTGCGGTAATGTTGCCCCAGATGCCATGCAAGCTTATCAAGATCGGATAATCAATGCGCGGTGTGTCGTCTGCAATACTGATCTCTCGGGAACATCTGCGACAACTACACCATCAGAGATGGCCTCTGCGCGTATTGAAAAGGCGCAGGCCGCACTACTAGGCGCCGAGAAAGCCCTGTCTGGCGCCCGCGAACACCTTGAGGCTGCCGAGAAAGATTACAAGACTATTCGCCGCGAGATTGAGTCACTGACTGCAGCCACCTCAAGACGAGCGCAAAAGATAGACCGTCTTGTTCGTAGTCTTCCACCAGAAGAAGCCGAATTGCACGAGCAACGGTCGGAACTTCGGGCAATGCGGGCGCGGGTATTATCACTGAAGTCGGGTCTGGCTGAGAAGAGGCGTGATTTCCACAGCTTCGTCGAGGAAGTGAATTTTCAAATCGTCAGGAAGAGTGAGCAAATTAAAACTACCTTCGATCAGTTCGCGTCAGGATTCTTGCTTGAGACATGTCATCTCGTCTGGTCTCCGCAACGAGCACGGATAGGTCAGACAGGGGATTTCTTTGAATTTCCGGCATATGAACTTGAGATGACGGGTGCCGACTTTTCAGCAGCAGTGTCACGCACGGGCCCGGAGCAGGTATCGGAAAGTCAAAGAGAGTTTATAGACTTGGCGTTCCGTATGGCCCTAATAAAAGTATCTGCTTCTAACCAAGCAGGCAGTCTAGTAATCGATGCTCCAGAATCATCCTTGGATGCGGTTTTTGTGTCAAGAGCTGCAGATGTGCTTGGACGTTTCGCAGATCCAGAGACGCAGAATAGACTTGTTATTACGTCCAATCTAGTAGAGGGTCGGCTAATTCCTGACCTCTTGCAAAAAACCACCACTACGGCTAATCGTAGAACCCGAGTAGTGGATCTTTTCGAACTCGCCCGACCAACCGCCGCAGTCCAGGTTCTTCGTACTGAATATGAGGACGTCCGCAACCGCTTACTAAACTCTGAGTTTAAGGAGTAGCTGGATGGTGGGCCAAATCCGTATCGGTCCTGATGAGCACTTTGCATCGCTCGCGCGTCGCACGCGTTTACTCATCCTCTTGTCGACAGCGGAGGTGGCCGGTTTAACACCTATCCCTATCCTTAAGCTACATGCCTTCGCATATCTTTCAAATGTTCTGGCGCCCGTCTGGGAACTCCATCCACTTGACGGAAAAATCCTTAAACGACGCGGCGGTCCTTTTTATCCGCGGCTTCAGTTGGATTTAGATCGTCTCGTGGGATTTGGGCTCGCTCATATATCAGGCCTTGATCACCTCGAAGATGAGGGCCACCGATGGCGACTTGAGGGTTCCTATCAATTGTATGCTCGGCTCGCCAACCCAGTTCTAAGGCAAATTCTGGAATTTCCAGAAGAAGATAGGACGCATAAGTTTATTCAAGAACTCGCTTATGCGCTGGCGGCGCTTGATGAAGCAGAGTTTTGCGGGGCTTTGGCCGAGGACGCCACATATGCGGACCCATTAATCGACTCTGGGAAAATCGTGGATTTCGCGGAGTGGCGGGATGTTAACTTTAGTGCGAATGCTGCTTCGAGCTTTGATCGTCTCGTAGCAAACGGACGAGGAATGACTTCGGGAGAGAAGATCCATCTCTATGTCCGTCACTTGCATCGGAAAATGGATGGCAGACGGTAACATGATGGAAAAAAGGACTACGCGCCTTGGCCCCTGGACCGATGAAGATCTCGCTTTAACTGCGACTGAGTTTGCCGGTGCTGGGGCAGATGAAGGGCTTCCTACCAAGGTTCGCTTCGTTCACGGTGTGACACGTGTAATTCGGCGCCGGAGGCTACAGCCGGAGGCGCATTCTGATGCTAAACGACCGGCCGTGTTCCTTCTGGAGCCGAATCCCAAGCTAGACATGGGTTGTTCTGGCATCAAGAGAGCCCCAATGCTCGATAATGGGCTGACTCAGGTTTCGGGGCGGATCTGGTTTGTAAGCGCCGTTCCTAATGCAGGTAGATATGTTGATCTGGGATTTAATGATGACGATGATGCGCTATTTTGTTCCATCACTGAGGATTTTAAGCTAGGCCACGTGCCTGCCATAATCTTTGACCCGCGCACTTCAGCGCCAACCGTTCGATATTATGAATCTGGCTTGGAAGTGCCAGAATCCTGTCGCTCTTTCGAGCTTCAGGTAAACGATCTGTCGCTGACGCAAATATTCCAAGTTATCGATCATATCTACAGAACTTCCCTTGTTACGCCCGAGGCGCAGATTCATCCCGTCAAACTCTGGCGGGACAGTAGTCGATGTTTGCCAGATTCCCGCGCCGAATACATCGTTCAAGCGCAGCTGAAAGTTGGTTTAGCGACTGCATTCCCCAGTTGCATAATTCGCCATGAACAGGTTGGAGTGTCCGGACGACTTGATCTCGAGATAGAAGAGCCAAGCACTGAAGGTAACGGAGAGATTATTCGGCATGCTATATTGGAATTAAAGGTTTTACGAAGCCAAACTTCGAACGGG
Organism: Ectothiorhodospira sp. BSL-9; assembly: GCF_001632845.1. Classification (NCBI taxonomy): domain Bacteria; kingdom Pseudomonadati; phylum Pseudomonadota; class Gammaproteobacteria; order Chromatiales; family Ectothiorhodospiraceae; genus Ectothiorhodospira; species Ectothiorhodospira sp. BSL-9. The sequence continues at coordinate 1,306,420 of NZ_CP011994.1, forward strand.
GTCGCGCAATCGGATTCAGAGATAAAACGCTGGGTGCAGTCGGGCCTGGACCAAGCGCTAGCGTACAGGGTTGACAGGCAGTGCCGGGCGGCTGCGTTGTGCTGCTTCGATATGCGTGCCGAAGACATTGGCGATGAACTGTGTTTTGCACATATTAAGCACGCTGCTGCTAAAGCCGATGTGGCTTTACGGCGTTGGTACATTTATTCAAGTTCAAAGAAGTATCGAAAGCAAATGTCTGATAATCGCTAGCGCTTCGCTAATACGATTAAGCTTTCTGAGAGTTCAGCTCCCCCTCCCTGTTGAGCGGAGGCACGCATCGATCTGAAAGGATCGACCTTGACCACCTCATAACCTATATTCTCCGACAGCTCGGCAAGAATTTCGCCAGTCTCGATCTTAATGTCCGAGTATCTGCTATCCCCTACGACCATCCAGACACTTCCACCAAGCGTGAGTGATGTATAGATTCCCTCAAGGACGCCGACCATATCGCTGAAATATCCGCCGACCATCTCGGGAATCCAGCGGTTCCACAGTTTGGGGCGAGTACATTCAAGGCTTTCCATCGTTCTTAGCAACTGCCCGCAGCCAACGGGAGGCGTTGGGTAGTCCCGTGCAATTTGAACGTGAGAGCATAAGGTAGAGGCGCGCAGCTCGCGATTTGCCGGGCTCTCCATAAGATATCCCAGCATCCACAGTTCTAAATTGTAAACGTCTGTGTAGTCAAAAGAGTTGGGATAGGGTGGCGAGAAGACAGCAATGTCGTAGGTTCCTGCATCGGCGACTAGTCGGCGACAGTCCCCTCGGAGTATATCGTAGGTAGCACATGAGCGATTGCCGTAGCGGAATACCTCGCTCACGGCGCGTCTTGCGGCATTACAGAATAGTTGATCAACCTCGCCTGGCGAGCGTGGCCTATCTTTCCAGCCGCGTCGATAACGACGCCCTTTCCCGTTGATTATGACATTGCTCGCTTGTACCAAAATGCCGCCGAGCAGTACTCGAAAGAGTCTCCGGTGCGCTTCGTTCTCAAGGGAGTTGACGGCTAGTCGGAGAGCAGCGATCCTCTCTGCTATTTCCCTATCGAAAACCCATCGCTCGCCTAGTCCCGGCTCAATAAGCGTAGCTGGGGCACCGCAATAAATCTCGTCCAAGTCCAAGTCTAGGACGATTTTTTTTGATGCTCGAACGATTCGACCGAGATCAGTCGCCAAGCTGTCGGGGTCGTAGCTTTGGAGCTTGGCCTCGATGAGATCCGCGAGGAATGGGTTCACCTCAACCATAACGGGATGCACGCCGAGGAACTGGCAAGCCAAGCCTGTCGTGCCGGAACCCCCAAAGGGATCCAAGCAACGCAGCACCGGACCGTTGGCACTGCTCACGGCTGTCTCCACCAACTCCGGCGCAAATGCTTCCTTAAAGTGTCTCCATCCTTGAAAGGGGAGCTCGGGAGCGCCAGAATTCGTACCGATCGCCGGTACCGTTCTGCCTTGAGTCCAATCTTGAAAAGTTATCTGACGCATTTTTTATTGCAAAGCCGCCCTATCTCGTCGCGAGGGAGTGTCAACAGCCGCAGTGCAGAGCCGTAGCGGTTCGGTTCGTCTTTGAGTTGGCAAATGTAATGCTCCCGGGCGGTGAGCGATAGCACTCAAGGATGACGATTTCGCGCACAGTGTCGGCAAGGCGGGTGGGGCGTTCCCGGCGTCGGGACTGGGCGTAATCACCCAGGACGCGCAGTTCGATGTCCGAGAACAGCAAGTCGGGCGGTAACTCCGGGGCCTCTCGCCCGAGCAGGGTCATGAGCATGACGCGCCAGGCGATGACCAGGCGGATGGCGATGGCGCGCTCCAGGCGTTCGGTACTGTGATGGCCGAGTTCGTCGATCTTGCAGCCCGATTTCAGGACCCGATGCCAATCCTCAATTCTCCAGCGCAAACGATACCACCGCAGCACCTCAGCGGCCTGCTCGGCCGAGGAGACCGCGACCGTGGTAAGCACGAACCATTCGATGGGTTCCACCCCGGTGGGTGGGTCCAGTTCCACGGCATGGACCACCGTCAGCTCCACCGTGATGGGCTGATCGGCGCCGGCGGTTGTGCCACGGAGCGTCACCGGGCAGTAGCGCAGGGCCAGTTCCGCGGTGCGTGCTGTCCGGCCCAGGCGGGCGGGACGCTTGCTGGTCTTGGTGCGCAGGCTCTGTCCTTCCACCTCAAGCACCACCTGCCCGCAGATCGCGGTGTCGCGAACGGTATCGAACAGGCGCTGCCCATTGGCGAGCCGGCGATTGTGTTTGGCGCGGACCAGCAGACCCACCTGGGGGTGTTGCTGTTGTTCGGCATAGAGGTCGAACGCATCCGCCTCCCGATCGGCGACACTGATCACCTGGGTGTCCGGGAGGGTGGCCGCCAGGGCCGCCGTGTCCCGCAGGCCAGCGATCCAGCGAAAGCTCTTCTTCTCTTCTTGCGTTGGCGCCTCGTCGCCTCGCGGCTGCGGGGCCTCGAACTGGGCGTGCAGCACCCCCAGGGGCAGCCCGTCCGCATTGACCGCGAGTGTCGAATGCAGGTGCAGACCCAGGCTCTGGGCCCCGGTCTGGTTGGTGCCAATGACGCCCAGTCCCCGGGTTTGTGGATGCGTGGTGAAGTTCAGATCCGTGCCATCCTGCAGGCACAGCACCGTCGCCTGCGCCTGCATGCGGCGCTGCGTGCGCTCGCGATGCGGTGCCAGGATATGCTCCGGGGTCACCTCCGACTCCGGTGGCTGGTCGATCAGCCGGTAGTAACCCTTCACCGCCGGCCAGTCGTCCCGGGCCACGGCGGTAAAGGCACGCATCGGATCCTCGCCCTGGCGTTGGGCACTGTCCACCAATCGTTTCGTCAAGCGTTTGTCTCCCAAGGGCGCGCCCCCAAACTCATGCTCGGCCCAATGCGCCGCATCCAGGCCCTCGGCCAGCGCCAGCGGTCCATCGCGCCGCGCCGGGGCCGGACCCACGCCCAGACGCATGCGCCAATCGGGCTCCAGCTCATAGAGGTAGATCGCCTTACGCGTCTCGGCCGCGGCATGACTACGATCCTGACGACCCCGTCCGCAGGTGTCGCCCACGTGGCGCCAGTTCGAGGCCCGCAGACTCACACCCGAGTGTGGGGGCTCAATGAATGTCTCCACCAGCCAGGGACGATACCCATGCAAGGCCTCGAAGTCATTACCCAGCCGCCGCAGGACCCGGCCCAGCACCCACGACGCCAGGTTCCGGCAAGCCATCCCCGGGCGCAGCAGAAAGCGGTTCAGCCCCACCACCCGATGGCGCTGCGCTTCGCGCAAGGCACGGTCCCAGCCGATCCATTCATCACGGGCGGCCAACTGCAGTGCCGAGGCCGCAAACCCCAGCGCCCCCAGCCAGCCATGCGCCGAGCCGATCAGATAACGCATCTGCGCTCCCACCAGCGGCCCCATCCCGCGTGGGTGCTCGCGGGCCATCAACTCGTTCCAGATCGCCCGATGCGCGGCATCATCCACGCGCACCAGGGCCAGATCCACCAGCTCAGTGACTTGGCTGCCCACACCCACGGGCGTCGCCACCGCCTCACCCAGTCGCCGCTCCACACGCCGCCCCGGCTGGGTGCGCGCCGCCGGCAAGGTCAGCCGTCCCGCGCGCTCCAGCGACCGCAGGGCCTTCAAGCAACTCGCCCGCTGAAAACGGCCACGCGCGTCCACAAAGCCGAACGCGGCACACACCTGATCCGCAATCCCGGTGCGATGCGCCTCGGGACACTCCCGCATCAGGGCTTGCACCCGGGCAACACCCTCGGGTTCACTCAGCGTACGCTTGATCTGATTCTGTTCTCGCATGCCGGGCAATGTAACCGCTCCGACATGGGTTTGTCCAGCGGGAGATGTGGGTACAGGGCGGTTCTAGGTGGTCCATCAGATTGAGCGTGTTCACGCAAGGGGCGCATACCATGTGTGGGCCGGGCCTCATCGGCAATGCCTGCCCGCGCTGGGATGCCATAGATTTTCATCAGCACGCAATTGGGCAAACTCATCTGTTCCTCACCGCAGAATCGCGTATGACCCAAAGAGCTGAGGATGAGGTGTCGCCAGCCAGTGAGGGGAGAAGTTCAGATAAACAAGGCACGGGTAGGTTTTGAGGTATTAACCAGGCAACCAAATAGATCCACATTGTGCTATGATTTGATGCATGAAAAAAGATGATGCCAGAACCCTACACCCTGCGGCGCAGGAAGAGAAGCGCAAGACGGCGGTTCGTCTTTCCGAGAACGGCTTGAGTCAGCGCGAGATTGCAGAACAGCTGGGCGTTCATTATCAGACGGTAGGCCGCTGGTTGGCAAAGTATCGCGAAGGAGGTGTGGAGTCGTTGCTTCGCCAACAACGAGGTCGCCGTCTGGGTTCTGGTAGACAGCTGGCACCGGATGAAGAAGCCGATCTGCAAGAACTACTAAGGCAGCACACGCCTGATCAACTGGAAATGCCCTATGCCTTGTGGTCGCGAGAAGCGGTACAGGAGTTGATCAGGCAGGAGACCGGGTTGCGGATGCCGACTCGTTCGGTGGGTGAATACCTCAAGCGGTGGGGATTCACAGTGCAAACGCCAAAGAAACAAGCCTATGAGCAGCGCGCGGCAGATGTGCAACAGTGGTTGGCGGTGGACTATCCCCAGATCCAGAGCCGCGCCAAGGCGGAACGGGCGGAGATCCACTGGGGAGACGAGACGGGGTTGAGGACGGACTGCCAGCACGTGCGTGGCTATGCACCCAAGGGTCAAACGCCGGTGTTGAGGCAGAACGCCAGGCGTGCATCCATCAATCTAATCTCGACGGTGACCAATCAAGGCAAAGTTCGTTTTCGCATTTATGAAGACAACATGAATGCGGATTTGCTGATCGATTTCATGAGACGCCTGATCAGGGGAAGTGAGTGCAAGATATTTCTGATTCTGGACAATCTCAAAGTTCATCATGCGCGCAAGGTCAAAGTATGGCTAAGCGATCATACGGCTGAGATCGAAGTCTTTTATCTACCACCGTATTCTCCTGAGTTGAATCCTGACGAGTATCTGAACTGTGACCTGAAAGCAGGCGTTCACAAAGGTCCGCCAGCGCGAAACAAGGATCAATTGAAACAGAAAGCACTGTCTCATCTTCGCAAACTGCAAAAACTGCCCGTAACTGTTCAGGCTCCCTGCCCGCAGTCTGCCCATTTTCCCCTCGATAGGCTATCCTGCCCTGTATGAAGCTCCAGCGCCCCACGCAAGCAGAACTCGACGGCATGACCCATGCGCAGAAGGATGCGCTGATCGTGCAGTTGTTCGATGCGCTGGAGACGCTCAGTGCCCGATTGGCCGAGTTGGAGAAGAAGGTCGAGAAGAACAGTCGCAACTCCAGCAAGCCGCCATCCTCGGACGGTCCACGCAAAGGTCCGGCCCAACCGCGGCAAAAGGGCCAAAGATCCAGTGGTGGCCAAAAAGGCCACAAAGGCGCGACCCGGCAGATGGTGGATAACCCGGATGCGGTGGAGGAACTGCTGCCCCAGGGTCGCTGTGCGTGTGGTTGCGATCTGGGCGTGTTGCCGGCCACGATGAAGGAACGTCGCCAGCAGATTGAAATTCCCGAGCCCCGGGCCATTTATACCGAATTCCGACGGATGCAAGTGGTGTGCGGCTGTGGCCGTCGCCATCTGGGCGAGTTTCCGGCGGGTGTGACGCCCAACATCAGCTATGGTCCGCGCCTGAAGGCCTATGCGATTGGCCTGAACCAGGGGCATTTTGTCGCCTTGCAGCGTACCAGTCAGATTCTGGGAGACCAGTATGGCGTGGCGCCCTCCGCAGGAACGTTGCAGAACTGGATTCTGGGGATGGCCGATGGCCTGGAGGCGACCTATCAGGCGGCCGGTGACCAGATCCGTCAGGCCGCCGTGGCCCATTTCGATGAGAGCGGGCTGCGGGTGCAGGGTCGACTGCACTGGCTCCACGTGGCCGCCACGACCGATGCGGTGTACTACACGGCCCACACCAAGCGGGGGCATGAGGCCATGGATGAGGCCGGTATTCTTCCCCACTTCAAAGGGGTGGCGGTGCATGATCACTGGGCTCCCTACTGGCGCTACAAGGACTGCGAGCATGTCCTGTGCAATGCCCATCATCTTCGAGAATTGAATTACAGCGATGAGCTCACCGGCCATCTCTGGCCACGCCTGCTTCGAGAATCGCTGCTCCAGGCCAATGACGCCGTGGCACAGGCCAAGGCAAAGGGCCTGACCACCTTGCCAAGCGACCAGGTCGACTCCTTTCTCAAGGCCTACGACGAACAGGTGGCCGAGGGATTGGCGGCCAAGCCGGTCAAAGTGCCTGACGATGGCAGCCGACGGCGTATCAAGCAGCATCCCGCCACCAACCTGCTCGTGAGGTTGCGTGACTTTCGCGAGTCCATCTGGCGCTTCCTGACCGATTGGCGAATCCCCTTCACCAACAACCTCGCCGAGCGGATGGTGCGCCCCATCAAGGTCAAGCTGAAGGTGATTGGCGGCTTCCGGGCCATGGGTGGCACCCGGGCTTTCTGCATCATTCGCTCGGTATGGGAAACCAGCAAGCTACGCGGACAGAACCCCTTCGAAGTCCTGCGGCTGGCTGCGACAGCCTGAACAGCTACAACTGCCCAAGCGGGTTGCGAGCTATTTCCGAGCTGGATCCATTCAATATGCAGCAGTGTAGCTATTTGGTTGCCGGGTTAATAGCAAATTCATTCGTGTCCATGCGGTGGATCAGTAGGGCGAAACTCAGTGGGAGGGCAAGTACGCCCGCGGCTAAGTGTCGATGACCATTGGAGAGGCGAGTTTCCCCGAGGACCGCGTTCTGGCAAGGTCACCCGTGTTGGGCGCAGGTTGTTGGATGAAATGGCCTTTTGTAATAGGCGGCGGGGGGCTTCCAATGGGCGACTGCCTAATCGTGATGATCATATTCAGGTTCACTGTCAGAGCCATGCGATAGGGCACGATGGTGAAGATGTGCTAATGTTAGCTGATACAATGTTCCGGCTATTGGTGGTTCTGAAGTTGCAGGCGAAGGAGAGAATGCAGGAGGCTTCAGAGAGTCGGCCAACCCAACATCTGCGTTGATATCACCGCGGGAGTGCGGACGATAGGTCCAGCACGGGAGTGGGTAGGGCGTACGGTGGCATGCAAGCTTTATGGGAGCCTCTATTAATTCGATTTGCCGGAATTTTCACCCAATAAAATCAATGGTTTACTGACGGCGGCAAGCAATTAATAGAGGTTCCCTTATATTGGTGTCTTGGGTCAGCACAAAAATATCAGTTCTGATGAGGCTTTATGGCGTTTAAAAAACCTTCCACTCACGTTCCTGCCCCAGAGGGTCCGGACCGGCTTTTTCGAGACCTGCCGCGTCGCAAGCACGCCAGCTTATACGATCATCAAGGACAGGTGCTACGCACATATGTATCCGAGGCGCTAAATGCCTCAGATGTGGCTCTCCAGCTGCCTACCGGTAGCGGAAAGACGCTCGTTGGTCTGTTACTCGCCGAGTGGCGGCGGAGAAAGTATGGCGAGCGGGTGGTCTACCTTTGCCCAACTAGGCAACTTGTGGGTCAAGTATGCGATGAAGCGTCGTCAAAGTACGGTCTGTCTGTGCAGGCATTTACTGGCTCGGCTAGGAACTATCATCCTGATGCCAGATCGTTATACCTAGACGGAAAAGGTGTGGCTGTCACTACCTATAATAGTCTGTTCAATACCAATCCGTTCTTTGATGACCCAGATATCATCCTCATTGATGATGCTCATACGGCTGAAAATTACATTGCTAGCCAGTGGACAGTCCGTATTCGCAATTTTGGGGAGGATGAAGGTCTATTCCACGCTGTCGCTGCCGTTCTCAGAAGCGTGCTGTCGGAGACCAGTTACAATCGCTTGATGGGTGGACATAATGGCGTCGACGCTATGATGTGGGTTGATAAGGTACCCAGTAATAAGTTAGCCACAATCGCTCAAGAACTTTGCTCTGTCGTTTCTGGAAGCGTAGGTGAGAGCGAGCAGCGGTATGCGTGGAGCATGCTGGCCGATCACCTTGTTGCATGCCAAGTGTACGTCGCATGTTCAGAGGTGATGATTCGGCCGCTGATCCCCCCGACGTGGAAGCACCGCCCCTTCGCTGAGGCAACGCAACGGATCTTCATGTCTGCGACCTTGGGAGCGGGTGGTGACTTAGAACGACTCACTGGCCGTGCCAATATTACCCGTCTGGCCATCCCTGAGGGGTGGGACCATCAAGGTATTGGTCGTCGCTTTTTCATTTTTCCAGAGAAGTCTCTGACAGAGGAAGAAACAGTGGACCTGCGCCGGTCGCTAATGCGTACGGCTGGCCGTAGCCTAGTTCTGACGCCGACTAATGAGGCTGCTGCGGATGTCCGGGAAGATGTTATTTCAACTTTAGGCTTTCCCGTTTCCTTAGCAGAGGATCTTGAGTCGAGCCGAACACACTTTGTAGAAAAGAAAAATGCAGTTGCTGTGGTAGCAAACCGTTACGATGGCATCGACTTCCCAGATAATGACTGCCGTCTACTTTTTGTTGAAGGTCTGCCGCGAGCTACGAATCTTCAAGAGCGCTTCCTCATGACTCGAATGGGTGCAAACCTATTATTTAATGACCGAGTACAGACCCGTGTTCTCCAGGCGGTGGGGAGATGTACCCGCGGTCTCAATGATTACTCTGCAGTCGTTGTCACTGGTGAGGATCTGCCCGCTTACCTCACAGATCGGCGTAGGCGGAAACACTTCCATCCAGAGTTGCAAGCTGAGCTTGAGTTCGGAGTAGATCAATCCAGCGAGGTCGATGTGGACACATTCCGAGACAATTTCCGTGTTTTCCTCGAGCATGAATCGGAATGGGAGGCGGCCAACGAGAACATATTGGAGGCTAGGGCCAGTGCGGTCCAAGAGCCCTTTCCCGCAATGGATCACTTGGCCTTGGTTGTGAAACACGAGATCACTTGGCAGCAAGCGATGTGGGGTCAGGACTACGCGATGGCATACGAAGCCGCCCGCGACGTACTGGGTGGATTAAAGTCTCCCGAGCTGCGAGGATATCGCGCGCTGTGGCACTATCTTGCAGGGAGTGCTGCGGAACTTGCATCGGAGCACAACTACGTCGATTTGAGCGCTCAGGCACGAACCCAATTCAGGATGGCGAAAGATGCGGCAAGAGGGATTCCCTGGCTCGTTGCGCTAGCGCATGGAAGCAGTGAACGCCCATCAGCCGACGAACATCGCCAGACAACCGACCTGCTCCAGGTTGAGCACTTGGAGGGCTATCTAAACAAGCTCGGGACGGTGCACAACCGCGCTTTTGCGGCACGGGAGAAGAAAATCCGTGACGGACTCCGCAGTGGGGCGCTGTTTGAGCAGGCACAGGTGCTGCTTGGCCAACATCTTGGCTTCATGGCGGGTAAACGGGAGGCTGATGCTTCCCCTGATCCATGGTGGCAAATTGGCGATATAGTGATCGTTTTCGAGGATCATGCTAATGCGGACGCAACCACTGCGGTAATTGATGCGACGAAGGCGCGCCAAGCGGCATCACATCCAGATTGGATACGGCATCATGTGCCCGGTGCCGCAGACGCTCGAATTATTCAATCTGTACTTGTAACACCAGCCAAGAAGGCAAGGCCGGGAGCGATGCCACATCTTGTGCGGGTAGCCTATTGGGAGCTAGGTGAGTTTCGAAGTTGGGCAGAATCAGTCTTGGAGACAGTCAGGCGATTGCGCCGGAGCTTTCGCGAGCCCGGAGACCTGGCGTGGAGAGCTGATGCTGCAAGTGCACTTGCAGAGGCGAAGGCAGATGCGACAGGACTAAGTGGGTGGCTTGAGACACGGCTCGCGCGCGATCATCTAGAGGAAACGCCTTAGGTAACAGACGTCGATGACCTGCCGTGCCCAGGTGCGTGTGCTCTTAGTCTTCCGTTGAACCGCCAATGGATCGCCCAGGTGGCCACCGATCCTGCCTGTCCGTCCAGCAAGTGATTGAATACTATGGCGCCAGGTGGAAAATTGAATCTGGATTTCGCGAGATCAAACAGGAAATCGGCAGCGCCCAGACACAGACCCGTACACCTGAGGCGGTCACTAACCACCTAAACTTCTGCATGATGGCCACGTCACTCACCTGGGTGTATGGCCAACACCTGGAAAAGGCACGACCACGCCGTTACGCTACCCGTAAACGCATCGAATATGCCTTCGCTGACCTGCGCCGGTCTCTCGCCCGCCGCCTCAAGGATGAGGGTTTTGGTATCCGTTGCCTGGATTCGCCAAAACCCCCACAAAAACCCCTGATTGCGCGGCTACTGGATCTCGCAGCGTAAGGGATCTCGGAAACTTCAGTTTTCAGACAGAACCTAAGCTATTTCATTAACCGAATAACCGGTGTGCCCTACGAAACAGCAACATTTGCTTCCAGCACGGCAGTATTCTGATTAGGGAACATCACTTTAGCCCAGCCTCTAGCCATCGCCTCTTGTTCGAACCATTTCCTGACCGACTCAGAAACATTGGAAGCCTGATTTGAAGGATTCGCCTGATTGTACAAGCCCAGGATGGCATTTCTTTCGACAATAACATGTGGGTTATTTACGCTCCGATCATTTGGGTCGGGAAACTCGAATGGGCGGCCTTGCGTCATCATCATTTTCCTCGCTGGTGTGAGTAATATAAGGATGCAACCTGCAGAGCTTACTTAGCCGGCCCGGCCGCATCCCACTTGCGAAACCCCTCGCATACCAGGTTCCTTGCCGGTCTGATAAAATACTCCCCCGCCGTCCAAGGCAGGCGCTGAGTTTCAGGGTTGCGTTTTTCGATCTCAAACGCATGTGACGAGCCTCTGGCATGCGGGCGTCAGCCAACGTTGATGTGAGATTAACGCAAAGCACCAATCATTGTCCAGGTGCTTGACATTCGGTCCCTTCCAGCATCTGAATGTGCTCATACAACTCTTGGCGAAAGATCTCTACATCAAGTGGTGCGGAAATACCGAGCTTCACCTGTCCTCCACTCCGCTTCAATGGTTCGATAACCACATCGTCACCGATATGGAGGCGGTCGTTGATGGTTAGATCGATGATCTTCATGCTCGAAGGCTGAGGTATCCCCACGTTTTCGCAGGCAGAATTCCTTGTGAAACAGTGGGATAAGAGGAGGTAGGGGTGGACATGCACCGGCAAGATCGTGATTCTTTAAGGTTACGAAGCCGAAAAAGAAGCACGAAACAAGCCGATGCACGCCACGGACCTGATTCACGCAAACTTGGGGGTTGCTTGTCAATCCATTCACCGCACCCGCTTCAACGCGCTGTTGACCGCGACGGCGGCGGCCCTGGACGGGCAGACCACCTCGGTTACCGGTCTTGGCCGGGCATCGCAGCGGCAGATCACAGAAAAGGCGAGCATCAAGCAGATGGATCGGCTGGTGGGTAACCCCAGGATGCATCAAGAGGCGGCGACGGTTTATCAGGCCATGGCTCACTGGCTGGTTGGCCAGGAAGAGCGCCCGGTGATTCTGGTGGATTGGTCGCCGGTGGCAGTGGATGAGAGCATTCACGTGTTGCGCGTCTCGGTGCCCGTGGGTGGCCAGGGAAGAACCCTGTACCAGGAGTGCCACCCTCAGGCCAAGTACGCGAACCGCCAGATTCAGGAGGATTTTTTGAAGCACCTCTCGGAGGTTTTGCCCGCCGGAGTCTGCCCGGTGATCGTCACGGACGCCGGCTTCAAGAAACCCTGGTTTCGCGCCGTGGAGGCCTTGGGCTGGGACTGGGTGGGCCGAGCGCGAGGCCTGGTCCAGATGACGCGGCCAGGCGAGGACACCTGGCTCAATACCCGCGAGTTGGGGTGCTTGCTGGATGAGAATCAGCCGACCCACATGGGTGCCTTTGCCATGACTCGTAACGATTCGTTGGTGTGCCAGGTGTATGGCCTGCGCAAGACTCTCCAAGGGCGTATTCATGCGACCCGGTCTGGTCAGCGTGCCCAGAGCGGCAAGAGTCGCGCGCATGCAGCGGGCGAACGGGAACCCTGGGTGATTGCTACCTCCCTGCCAGGAGGGTCGAAGATCACCGACCGGGTGATAGCCCTCTATTCGCTGAGGATGCAGATTGAAGAGGATTTTCGAGCCAGCAAGAACGAGCATTATGGACTTGGCGTGAATCGCTCCAGGTCCCGCTCCGCGCAACGATTTGATGTGCTGTTGCTGATTGCTGCCCTGGCCAGCTTCGCAGCCTGGTTGGTGGGCTTGGCAGCAGAGCACGAGGGACGCCACCGTCATTACCAGCCGAACACGGCCAAGCGACGGGTGTTATCCCACTTTTTCCTGGGATTGAGGATATTGCGGCGGGAATCCGCCAACATCCTCGACGACACCTTACACCGCATCAGATCGGCCATACGAACTGTGTTTGCCGCTGGGATCCCTGCATGATTTCGTGGGGATATCCCAGGCTCGAAGGTTTCCTATATTTTTGTCATTTTAACAGCCGGACCGAACGGCGGCAAAGCTCCTCCATTTCCCAAGTTCTCGAGGGTATCGTGAAATTGGCCAGCCCTTTCTGTAAATACATATAAATACTCGGTTAGCTATGCCCGTGACAGACACTTGGGAGACATACTCGGATAATAGTATCTAGTGCTCTGCTCTCATTCAACCGCCCTCCACCTCCTTGCTTGGACCTTCCAATATAGGAGTGCTTCCATGGCTCGGCCATCGATACTCCCGCGAACTCAATCAGTTCGTCGCAGGGCAGCCATTTGCCGCGATTGAGAGCCGCAAGTTCGAGAAGCTTAAGCGTGGCAGTTTCGAAGAACTCCTTAGAGACGGTATATACAAGTGCCTTGCGTCCGGCCTCGTTATACCTAACTTCGATCTCAAGCCAATAGATGGTTTCATCCCCAAGCTGTAATTCACAAACTAAGGCGCCACGTGGCCTTCTTTCCTGTCTTTCGATGTAGCCAAAGGGAATGAATCGTTTGCTGTCTTTGGTCCTTAGCGGAAAGTGCCAGAGCGGGAGGGAATCGATATGAAGTTGTGGTCTAGGATGCGGGATGGCAGACCAGGATTGTATTGCTCCAGTTCGCTGGAGCATTTCAAACATATCGATGACTTCAGAGAAGCGCTGACTTACATCGCGGTTCCGCATTGATGATGCGGAGTAGGCGGATGCGCCTGAGTCAGTATCGCCCGACCAACTGATACCCGGCGATACACCTCCTACCTCAGGACCCGTGTCGCCGTTTGAGCGTGTTTCATAAATAAAACTCTCATCTTTGGGCTTCCGGGTCCACGCAGGAAGATTACCCCAAAGGACTGATGGCGGGGTAAACTTGGTGAGCGGGGCAGTCTCAATTGGGTCTTCTTGAGAGTTGGTGTCAATGAGGCCGTTGTTATCAGGAGGCGGGGGAGTGCCAGGTTTGCTGTAGGGCTTATCCTTGGCAATAGGCGTCTGAGTTTCGCCTTTCATGCCGCTATTGTCTCGGTGGATTACCAATGCCGGCGCGTCGGGCCAGTCCATGGCAACAATATTTAGGGCCAAGAACTTTGGTGGCTCCCCTTTTAACCATAAGCCCCTGGCGCTGAGTCGGAGTCTATAGAGATTGAAGGGAATAGGGGCATTCAAGTACCCGGCGCCTTCGTCTTTCAGTAGGTGCGTGTAGATGCCATTTGCGGCGGTGATGCCGGTTTCCGAGATACAGAGGTTGGCCAGATTATTGGCAAAAATATCACCTATCGTGCGACGTAACGTGATACCCCAGCGACCGTCCGCAAGTTTGCCGGTCCCTTCCGGGGCGATCACCTGGGTTTTAGTTAAATCCCAGGGGCCGGAAGTTAGGGCTAGTGCGATATGGGAGTGTGGGGCATACATCGTTCGGAACACTTCGTGACAAGGAATGACTATCACGAAATCAGCTGATTCAACAACAACTACTTGGCTTTTCCCCGCTACGGCGAGGTCTCCGAGGTGGTAATCACGCCGATTAATGGCTCGGTATGGGTATTGCCACCAGCTGGGTTTGCTGGGCAATTCGTCGGAGATGCTTCGTACGGACAGAGTAAATTCGTGAAGATCGAATCGAGCTTGGCGCCAGGGTATGTTTGCGACTTCGATGCCATTCTGGAAAACGAGCCCAAGTGGGAGGCGAGGTATAAACCCGGTGAATACAGGGATGGGTGGGTGCATTACAGGGTTTTTCGGAGCGGCGATCTCATGTGGATTGGCGTTCCGCAGGTCGCCAAGGGATATATCCAGTGGGCTTAAGAATACCTCCACCCCGGGAGTGGCGGTGCCACCCTTTGGTGCGTGGTAGCGATCCACCCACCGCACCCACCATAGTCGCCCATCCATGGGAAATTCCCGAATCCTATCAATCGTCTGGCCTGCCACTGGTTATCCCTTACGGTTGGCGAGGGATAACTGTGCCAGAAACCCATAAATTTGAGTAGTAGGCTTAATTCGTGGAATTCACAGCCACCTCCCACCAGGGCCACCCCCGAGGCCGTGTGATGGGGGGCTCTGAATGGCCGCGTGCGCCACTGACGGGTGTTGATCCCCTGCTGGCTGATGGCGTGCAGGGCGGCGGTTTCCAGGGCCTCGGTCTCGCTCATGGGGGGCAGCAACCCCGGCAGGCGACTGGCCAGCATGGTCTTGCCGGTGCCCGGCGGGCCGATCATCAGCAGGTGATGGGCGCCGGAGGCGGCCGCCTCCAGGGCGCGTCGGGCCTGGGGCTGGCCGCGCACGTCCGCCAGGTCGGGCAGGGCGGACCCATGATCATCATCGGTGCCCTCGGGTTGGCGCGGATGACTCTCCAGGGGCGCATCGCCACACAGATGCCCGCACACCTCCAGCAGGTGACCGGCAGCGATCACGTCCACGTCCTCCACCAGCACCGCCTCGTCCGCATCCCCCCGGGGCAGGACCAGCGTGCGCCCCGCCTGGTGGGCGGCCATGGCCGCCGGCAGCACGCCGCGCACCGGGCGCAGCTCGCCGGTGAGGCCCAGCTCGCCCAGGAATTCGCTGTTTCGGATGGAGGCCATGGGGATCTGACCCGAGGCGGCCAGGATGCCCAGGGCAATGCCCAGATCAAAGCGGCCGCCGTCCTTGGGCAGGTCGGCGGGGGCCAGGTTCACGGTGATGCGCCGGGCGGGAAAGTCGAAGCCGCTGGTCTGCAGTGCCGCCCGCACCCGGTCACGGCTCTCCTTGACCGCCGCTTCGGGCAGACCCACCATGGCAAAACTGGGCAGGCCGTTGGCCAGGTGCACCTCGATATGCACCGGAGGCGCCTGGATACCCAGCTGCGCCCGGCTGGCGATGACAGCAAGATTCATGGATCCTTCCATCGGGTCTCGTCCTTGGAGACAGCAGACTATATGCGGTGGCCCGGCGGTGGCAAGTGCCGCCGCCGGACTTGTGCCGCCCTCACCAGGCCAGCACCCTCACCAGCACCACCCCGCGTTGTGAGAACAGGATCTCGTAGTCCTCCAGCCGCTCCAGGGAGTCCTGCTTGGTGACGGCCACTTCCCCCACCTCGGGTTCTCGGCGCTCCACGCTGCGCTGTGCGTAGATGTTGAAGCTGGGGTTGTGCAGGCGCCACATGACCACCGTATCGGGCAGGTCGCGGGCCGCCAGGCCTGCCTCCTTGATGGGAGCCTGTTGCAGGCCGGCGGCTGCCGGGAGCAGCAGGCCGGCCACGCCCACGTTCATCACCAGCCCCAGCAGGAAGATCCGCCAGGCCCGGGCCATGCGCCGGTCGAACATGAAGAACACTGCGGCCACCGTGGCAATGGCAAAGAAGGCATGCCACAGGGGGCCGAAATGCTGCTGGTAATCACTGAGCAGGGCCAGGATGAAGTCATCGTCCACATGGGGCTTGATCAGCCCCACCAGCTCCGGCAGGGCCAGTAGCGCGCCAAACAGCAGGGCAGGGGGCAGGAACAGCAGGAAGCGGCTGCGCACCGCATCCAGGTGCATGGCCATGAGGATGAACAGGGGCGTGATGCCGTAGAAGATGTAGTGGGGCAGCTTGGTGCTGGCCAGGGAGAACAGGGCCAGCACGAACAGGAACCACAGCAGCAGATAGCCCTGCAGATCATCCCGGAACCGGTCCTTGAGTTCCACAAAGCTGCGCAGCATCACCGTGGTGTAGGGGAGCATCACCACCAGCAGCACCGGCAGGTAGTAATAGAGGGGCCCGCTATGGCTCTCCATGGGCTCCAGGAAGCGTTGCAGGTTGTGCTCCAGGAAGAATCCCAACAGGAAACCTGGCCCCTCCCGCCAGGTGATGGCCAGATACCAGGGCAGCACCAGCAGCAGGAACAGGACGATGCCCAGGGGGTTGAAGGCGGCTCTGAGCCAGTCGCGCCAGCGCCCCTTGAGCACATAGAAGATCAGGCTGACCGCCAGCGGGATGACCACCGCCACCGGCCCCTTGGTGAGAAAGCCCAGGCCCATGCAGACGAAGGCCAGGTATACCCAGCGGTTGCCCCCCTCCCGGAAGTGCAGAAAGATGGCGAACATGGCACCGGCGATGAACAGGTTCAGGGCGGCGTCGGCGATGGCACCGCGACCCACAATGACGATACCGATGGTGGTGGCACCGATGATGCCGGCAGCCAGCGCCGTAGGGTGGTCCAGTACGCGACGGGTGAAGGCCCAGATGAGCAGCATCCAGCCAGCCGAGGCCAGGGCCGAGGGTAGTCGCAGGGCGAATTCATTCAGCCCCAGGGCGCTCACGCTCAGGGCCTGTAGCCAGTAGATCAGTATCGGCTTATCATAGCGCGGCTCGCCGAACAGGTAGGTGGCCAGGAAATCCCCGCGCTCCAGCATGTTCCGGGTGGCCTCGCTGAAGGCGCCTTCGTCCAGATCGAACAGGGCGAAGCCATGCAGGTTGTAGAAAAAGCCCGTGAACAGGGCGGCCAGGAACAGCACCCACAGCCAGCGCAGTGAGAGTTGATCCAGATCGGGACTCAGGGGGTCGGCAAAGCGGGACATGCCATCGGACCTGTCGGGGCAACTGAACGGGTCGGCAGTGTACCAAAGAGCGCCGCAGTGCTCTGCCCTCAGTCGGCGCCATCGCGCCGGAGATCCTGCAGCCCTCGTGCGGATGAAACGCTCCACAAGCCCATGCCTCACCTCAAACTTCTCATCTCCATCGCCATTTTCGGCGCCTTTGTTGTCTTCGTGGAACTGGCCTACGGCTGGTCACGGGTGCTGGCTCCCTGGGTGGAACTCTCCTGGGGCCTGGTCATCGTGGCTGCCCTGCTGACCGGAGTGACCTACGCCCTGCGCACCCTGCGCCTGTACGACTATTATCGGCCGGTGATGACGGGCCGCTTCGGTGCCTGCCTGCGCCTCACCCTCACCCACAATCTGCTGAATAACCTGCTGCCCATGCGCACCGGGGAGTTGAGCTTCCCGCTGCTCATGGCGCGTTATTTCCAGGTGCCACCGCTGAACTCGGTGCCGGTGCTGCTGTGGTTCCGTTTGATGGACCTTCACACCCTGGGGTTTTTTGCCCTGCTGGCCCTGGGCAGTCATGCCCTGGGGGTGGGGCCGGCGCTGGCGCTGTCGCTCATGTGGCTGGCCACCCTGCCGCTCATCCGCCGCATGGCACCTTTCCTGATGGCCCGGATCGAACCCTGGGAGGACCATCGTCTGGCATCCCTGATGCTCCGGGCCTTGCAGGCCCTGCCCGAGTCGCCCCGGGCCTTCTGGCGGGCCTGGGGCTGGACCATGGGCAACTGGGTCGTCAAACTTGCCGTCTTTGTCTGGGTGCTGGCCCTGTTCCTGGAGGCCCCCGCCGCTGCCCTGTGGCTGGCGGTGATCGCCGGCGACCTCACCAGTGTGCTGCCGGTGCACGGTGTGGCCGGGGCCGGTACCTATGAGGCCGGTGTCATGGCGGCCCTGCTGCCCTTCGGTGTACCCGCCCAGGATGCCCTGGCGGCTGCCATCAACCTGCATTTGTTCCTGCTGGGATCAACCCTTGTCGCCGGTGCCCTGGTGCCCTGGCTCCCGGCGACCCGAGGAGAAACCTGATGTCCAATCCGCTTCCCACCGAACCTTCGGCCAACGAAGCCAGCCCCGGCGATGGCCTGGGCTACGCCATGTATGTGACCGAGGAGGGGTTGTCCCTGTCCCTGGTGGTGCCCATGTACAACGAGGAGGACAATGTGGTCCCCCTGGTGGAGCGCATCCACGAGGCCCTGGCGGGGCAGCCCATCCCCTGGGAGGTGGTGCTGGTGGATGACGGCAGCGCGGATGCCACGCCCGACCGCATGCTGGAGCAACGCAAGCGCCATGGCCGGCATGTGCGGGTGGTGTGCCTGCAGCGCAATTTTGGTCAGACCGCCGCCATGCAGGCGGGTATCGACCATGCCCGGGGCAGTATCATCGCCACTCTGGACGGGGATCTGCAAAATGACCCCAGCGACATTCCCGCCATGGTGCGACGCCTGCTGGAGGAGGACCTGGACATGGTGGCCGGGTGGCGCAAGGATCGTCATGATGACCTGTGGAAACGCAAGATCCCCTCGCGCATCGCCAACAAGCTCATACGCTGGACCACCAAGGTGAACCTGCACGACTACGGTTGCAGCCTCAAGGTGTTCCGGGCCGATGTCCTCAAGGGAGTGCGGCTCTATGGGGAGATGCACCGTTTCATCCCCGCCTGGTTCGCCACCCAGACGTCGCCCCGGCGCATCCGCGAGCATGTGGTCACCCACCATGCCCGGGCTCATGGGGACTCCAAGTACGGTATTTCCCGCACCTTCCGGGTGATCCTGGATCTGCTGTCGGTGTATTTCTTCATGCGCTACAAGGCGCGGCCCGGGCATTTCTTCGGCTCCATCGGCCTGGTCTTCGGGGGGCTGGGCTCGGTGATCCTGGGCTATCTGTTCCTGGTGAAGGTGTTGCTGAACGAGAGCATCGGCACGCGCCCGCTGTTGTTCGTGGGGGTGATGTGCGTGCTGGTGTCGGTGCAGCTGCTGACCACCGGCGTGCTCAGCGAACTCATGGCCCGCACCTATTTCGAATCCGGTCGCATCCGCTCCTATGTGGTTCGCGCTGGCGGCTATGAGCGTGCCGAGCAGGCCGACTGGCATCGTGCCGGTTGACGTGGGCCGCCTTTGATGTGGGTCATGGACTTCGCCTTTTGCCATGGCGCGAGGGGTCGGAGTGGTTTATTAGTGAATGCTAATTAATCGACCCATCAGCGGTCTCGATAGGTTCCGTTACGCAGCGCGGCATTCTGCGGCCCGCCGGGACCTTCCTCCGCGACACCTCCCGAGGAGTCATTCGTGTCAAGACCCCTTGTCTGCTCTTTCCTGCTCGGAATCATGCTGACCCTGTTGATGGCACCTGTCGTGGCACAGGAGCCGGACCGGTCGCCGGCGGTAGCCACCCTGGATGCTCCCACCCTGCTGCTGGAGAGCACTGCGGATCACCGCAAGTTCGAACAGCTCAGTGGCCCGTTCGAGTCGGGTCCCGATGTCACCCGGGCCTGCCTGGAGTGCCATACCGAGGCGGCCCTTCAGGTCCATCGCAGCATCCACTGGACCTGGGAGTATGATCAGCCGGAAACCGGCCAGAAGCTGGGCAAGCGCTTTGCCCTCAATAACCTGTGCCTGGGGATTGCGGGCAGCGAGGAGCGTTGCAGCTCCTGTCATACGGGTTACGACTTCGACGGTCCTGATTTTGATTTCACCGCCGAGGAAAAGGTCGACTGCCTGGTATGCCACGACACCACTGGCACCTATGTGAAGTTCCCCACCGGCGGCGGCCATCCGCCCGCCGAGGACACCGTGTTCCGTGGCACCCTGTTCAAGGCCCCCGACCTGGCCGAGGTGGCCCAGAACGTGGGCAAGACCAGCCGCGAGACCTGCGGTTCCTGTCACTTCGAGGGGGGCGGCGGCGATGCGGTCAAGCATGGCGATCTGGACAGCACGCTGTTGTCTCCCGCCCATTCCGTTGACGTGCACATGTCACCGGACGGGCTGGATTTCAGTTGCTCCACCTGCCATGAATTCAGCGGACATATCCAGGAAGGCAGTCGCTACCATGTGACCGCCAAGGCCGAGGGCGGCATCAGCGTGCCCGGGCGCGAGAGCGAACGGCCATCCTGCGAGTCCTGCCATGGCAGCGAACCCCATGACACCCGCATCCACGACAAGCTCAACCAGCACGTGGAGCGCATCGCCTGCCAGACCTGTCATGTGCCGGAACTGGCCCGGGGCGGCATGCCCACGAAGACCTTCTGGGACTGGTCCACCGCCGGCGAGCGTGACGAGGATGGGCGCCCCGTCGTGCGCAAGGATGAGGAAGGCAATGTGGTCTATGACGGCATGAAGGGAGACTTTCGCTGGGACGAGGACTACCCCCCCATCTATCGCTGGTTCGACGGCAACATGCGCTACACCCTGCTGGGTGATCGCATCGACCCCAGTCAGCCGGTGGAAGTGAACTTCCCTGAAGGCGGTCCCGATGACCCGCGCGCCCGCATCTGGCCCTTCAAGGTCATGGAGGGGCGCCAGCCCTATGACACGCAGTTCGAGACCCTGCTACTGGCCCACCTGTTTGGCCGGGACGAGAATGCCTTCTGGCGGGGTTACGACTGGGACAAGGCCATCATCTCGGGCATGGCCGAGGCCCGGCGCGCCGGTCAGACTGATGCCACCTTCAGTGGCAGCTTCGATTTCGTGGACACCCGCATGTACTGGCCGGTGAATCACATGGTGGCGCCCAAGGAGCAGGCCCTGAGCTGTGAGTCCTGTCATAGCACGGACGGGCGCCTGGCGGATCTGCCCGGGCCTTACATTCCAGGGCGGGATCGTCATCCCTGGATCGAACCCATCGGCTGGGCGGCCGTGACCCTCACCCTGCTGGGTGTGCTGGGCCATGGGGGAGTCCGTTACTGGCTCTATCGCCGCCGCTACCACTGACGAGTGCACACCATGAGTTCAGTTCGTATCTTCACCCTGTATGAGCGCTTCTGGCACTGGAGCCAGGCGGTGCTGATCTTCGGCCTGCTGCTGACCGGTCTGGAGCTTCATGGCAGCCATGGGCTGCTGGGATACAACACGGCCTTCTCCACCCATATCATCCTGGCCTGGGGGCTGATCGTGCTGTGGGCCTTCACCATCTTCTGGCATGTGGTCACCGGCGAGTGGCGTCAGTACGTGCCCACGCATCGGGGCATGCTGGCGGTGATGATGTACTACGCCTACGGCATCTTTTCGGGGGAGGCCAAGCCCTATACCCAGACGCCCTCGTCCAAGCATAACCCCTTGCAGCGCATGGCCTATTTCAGCTTCAAGGTGGCCATCGCCCCAGCGCTGTGGATTTCCGGGCTGCTGCTGCTGTTCTACGCTGCCTGGCGGGGTACGGCCCTGGAGGGCCTGGTCAGCTTTGCCACCGTGGCCTATGTGCACGTGGCGGCCACCTTCGCGCTGCTGGTCTTCATTCTCGGTCACGTGTACATGGCCGGCACCACGGGTGATCCCTGGTACGCTTATCTGAAATCCATGTTCACCGGGAAGAAGGAAGGGCGGTCGGACAGCCACTGAAGCTGGGGGAAGGGAGGCCCTGAAACAAAAGAACCCCGCCAAGGCGGGGTTCGCATCACTCAATTCTATGGTCAGGTCTGCTGGGTTCGGCAGGCTTGCGCCCCCGGCCCTTGAACCTGATCAGGCGGGCTGGACGTTCGCTGCAGCCATGCCCTTGGGCGTGGTCTGGGTCTCGAAGGAGACCTTCTGACCTTCGGCCAGCGTACGGAAACCACCGCCTTCGATGGACGAGAAATGTACAAAGACATCCTTGCCGCCATCATCGGGGGTGATGAACCCAAAACCCTTGCTTTCGTTAAACCACTTCACGGTACCAGTCAGCACTTCAGTATTACCTCGATCAAAAGAACAAAAGAGCAGAGCGAGTGAAGTCCATACCATCAAGCGATTCAGGCCCGTCCAGTCAGGGCTTTCACAATGTCTGCTCGCCCGATCATACGCCTGACCCTGGTTGGATGCTATAACTGTTTCACATTTTTCCGTTCCAGTGATCCAGTCCTTCTCACGGGCAGCACGCCACTTTGGCCCCCACGGCAAGACCATGTCCTCACCCCAGGTTTCCCGGCACGACCCGGCCCATCGGTCACCGCGTTCCAGCGCTGAAGTCCGGACCACACCGGCTGATTCCCCGGAGCACCGTCGCCTTGTCTGGCTGGCCGGCCCGGTCGAGCCCATGCAGGCGCTGGCACGGGACTGGTGTGGCGCTTTGTCCGAAACCACGCGGATGGCCTGGGTGGGACCCGCATCGGCCTCTCCGGCCCCGTGCCCACACCTGCCCCCGGCCCAGGCCGATACCTTGCTGGGCCGGACGCTGGATGCCCTGATTCTGGACGCTACCGCCGGCTTGCATCCCGACGCCCTGGGGGCTGCCACGGGGGCAGTGCGCGGGGGGGGGGTGGTCCTGTTGATCCTGCCCCGACTCCAGGCAAGGGCCTCCCGTTTCGGGCAGTGGTGTCTGCGTGTTCTGGGGGAGGCGGGGCTGGTGCCGCTGAATCCGTCAGGGGAGAGCCTGACGGCCCGGGATCTGCCTGTGCCTTTGTCCCTGTCGGTGGGCATGCCCCGGGCGCCCGATGCGGATGACTGCCTCACAAGGGATCAGCGTCAGGCTGTTCAGGCCCTGGAGCGCCTGGCCCATGGACGGGCCGGACGCCCGCTGGTGCTCACCGCCGACCGGGGGCGGGGCAAATCCGCGGCCCTGGGCATCGCTGCCGCCCGTCTCCTGACGGCCCGCCGAGACCTGGCGGTGGCTGATGCCCCTTACCGCATCCTGGTCACCGCGCCTCGTCTCGCTTCGGTGACGCCGGTGTTCACTCATGCTCGGGATGTTCTGGAGGGCAAAAGCCCCGGCGCGGGGCATGATCGGGGCTCCAGGCTGGAGGTCCCTGGTGCCGTTCTGGAATATGGTTCCCCTGGCGAGGCCTGTGACATCCCGGCGGACCTGTTGCTGGTGGATGAGGCCGCCGGGATCCCCGTCCACTGGCTGGTCCGCCTGCTGGAGGGGCATCAGCGGGTCGCCTTTGCCACCACCATTCATGGCTATGAGGGGGCCGGGCAGGGGTTTGCGACCCGGTTCCAGGAGATTCTCCGACGCCGTGCCCCGCAGACCCGTTTTCTGCACCTGACCCAGCCCATCCGCTGGGCGGCGGATGATCCGGTGGAGGCCCTCATGGATCGTTTGTTGATGCTCAGCGCTCGGCCGGCCGAGGTGGGGCATGAGGCCCGGCCAAACCCCGGGGAGGTCGTGGCCCAGGTGCTGTCACCTTCTCTGTGGCTGGAGGACGAACCCCTGCTGGAACAGGTCTTTGGTCTGCTGGTGCTGGCCCATTACCGCACCCGCCCCTCGGATCTCCAGCGCCTGCTGGATGACTCCGGCCTCCAGGTGCTGGCCTGGCGCCATCAGGGGCAGGTGGTGGCCGTGGCGCTGCTGGCGCGTGAAGGGGGGCTGGATGACGAGCTGACCCAGGCTGTGGCCCGGGGCCAGCGCCGGCCCCAGGGGCATTTTCTGCCGGTGGGGATGATTCTCCATGGTGGAGCCCCGCCGGCCTCGGGCCGTCTTGATTATGAGCGGGTGGTGCGGATTGCCGTGCATCCCCGGTTGCAACGACAGGGCCTGGGCACGGCCCTGTTGAGGCAGGTGGTGGATCATGCGCGCCAGGGTGGCGCCGATCTGGTGGGGGCGGGCTTTGGGGCCACGCCGGAACTCCTGGATTTCTGGCGTGGCGAGGGGTTCGAAGTCACCCGCATCGGCGTCAAGCCGGAGGTGAGCAGTGGTGGCTGGGGCGCCACGGTGCTGCGCCCACTCACCCAGGCCGGGCAAGAGGTCATGAAACCGGCGCGCAGCCATTTCGTTCGCGGTCTGCCGCAACTGCTGGCCGGCCCCCTGCGTTTCATGGATGCGGACCTGGCGCTGGCACTGGGCGCCGGTTCGGGTGCTCCGCCGCCCGGTCCGACGGACATTCCGGCCCTGGAGGCCTTTGCCCTCTGGCAGCGCCCCTTCGAAGCCTGCCTTCCCGAACTGGGTGCCCTGATCCGCTGGGGCCTGGCCGATCCGACGCGCCTGGCCGGGTTGCCCAGGGCCCAGCGTCACGCACTGGTGATGTGCCTGCTGCAACAGCGCTCCTGGGAGGCGACGGCCCGCGCGCTGGGGGTGTCGGGGCGCAAATCGGTGATCCGATGTCTGCGCGAGGCGGTGGAAGGGGTTGCCAAGCGGTTTTGGGCCGCTTAAGATCAAGACCAAGTGAACAACACAACTATTCGGATCGCCATCTAATGTTCGGTCACATGGTCAGCGTACGGGTACTGGTAGTCGTGGCACCCCCACGGCCCGGGAGCCTGTTGCGCTGACGATCTGACCACACCGATCCGATTCCTGCAAAAACCCCCGGGCAACCCCCGGGGGTTTTTGCGTTATGGCCGCCCAAAAAAGACAGGACCCAGCAGGAGAGTGACACCATGCCGCCCAGCCAAGCCGCCACCGCCGACGGGGCTCAAGCCCCGGATCAAGACCCTTGCAACGGTGCCGATGCCGTTATCCAGATCCTGCGGCGTCATGGTGTCGACACCGCATTCGGTTATCCGGGTGGGGCCATCATGCCCCTTTACGATGCACTGGCCCGACAACCCGGCGCCTTGAAGCACATCCTCACCCGCCACGAACAGGCCGCTGGCTTCGCCGCCAATGGCTTTGCCCGATCCTCCGGGCGCCTGGGGGTGTGCATCGCCACGTCGGGCCCTGGCGCCACCAACCTCATCACCGCCATTGCCGACGCCCACATGGACTCGGTGCCCCTGCTGGTGATCACCGGCCAGGTCCCCACCGGACTCATGGGCACCGATGCCTTCCAGGAGACCGATGTCCTGGGTCTGACACTCCCCATCACCAAGCACAGCTACCTGGTCCGCCGAGTGGAGGATCTGCCCGGCATCCTGGAAGAGGCCATCTGGCTGGCCCAGGAGGGGCGTCCCGGCCCCGTCTGGGTGGACATTCCCAAGGATGTGCAACTGGCCCCCTTGCCTGGGGCGTTGTGGGCAACCGCGGAGGCGGCCGTTACCCATGACGCTCCAGCCCTTGATGAGCAGGGATTGGCCCGGGCCCGCGCGCTGCTGGCCGAAGCGGATCAGCCCGTCATCTATGCCGGCGGCGGCGTGGTGCTGGCCGAGGCAGTGGAGGCCTTTCGCGGCTTTGTCGAGGCCACCGGGGCTCCGGTGGTCACCACCCTCAAGGGGCTGGGCCTGCTGACGGCGGATCATCCCCTGAACATGGGCATGCTGGGCATGCACGGGGCGCCCTGTGCCAACCGGGCGGTGCAGGCCTGTGATCTGCTGGTGGTGGTGGGGGCGCGCTTCGATGACCGGGCCACCGGGCGGCTGGCGGATTTTGCCCCCCATGCCCGGGTGATCCATCTGGACGTGGATGCCGCCGAGGTCTCCAAGCTGCGCCCACCCCAGGTGTCGCTGCTGGGGGATCTGAATCGCCTGCTGCCAGCCCTGGCCACGCCTTCGTCCACCGAGGCCTGGCGGGACCATTGCGCCGAGCTGCGCCGGGTGGGGGATTTTCGCCTGCCGCCGGAAAAGGGCGATACCTTCCCGGCACTGCGCTTTCTCAGGCGCCTCTCCGAGCAGGCCGATGCCCAGACCCATATCGCCTGTGACGTGGGCCAGCACCAGATGTGGGTGGCCCAGTTCTATGGTTTTTCGCACCCGCGTCGACACCTCACCAGTGGCGGCCTGGGGGCCATGGGGTTTGGCCTGCCAGCGGCCATTGGCGCCCAGATGGCGCACCCCAGCGCCCAGGTGATCAATATCAGTGGCGATGGCTCCTTCATGATGAACGTGCAGGAGCTGGCCACCCTGCGCCGTTACAACCTGCCGGTGAAGATGGTGATCTTTGATAACCAGTACCTGGGCATGGTGCGCCAGCAGCAGGAGCTCTTCTATGAGGGGCGCCTGGCGGAGGTGGATCTGTCGGATAACCCGGACTTTGTCCAGGTGGCCCAGGCCTTCGGTATCCCGGCGCTGCGCATCGAGGGCGTGGATTCGGTGGATGCCGCCATCGAGGCCTGCCTGGAGACCCAGGGGCCGCTGCTCCTGCATATCCCGGTGGCCCGTGAACAGAATGTCTGGCCCATTGTCGGGCCGGGCATGTCCAATGACCAGATGATCGAGGAGGAAGTCGCATGAACCCGCAATTCCAGTTACTGGCCCGCCCGGCCGATGGCAGTCTTGAGCGTATCCTGCGCACGGTGCGCTCCCGGGGTTTCGAGGTGCGGGACATGCACGTGCGTCTGGATGACGATGGCCACCGCTATCATGTGCGGCTCAAGGTGTCCGGCAGCCGCGACCCGGCCATGCTGGCCCGGCAGCTGGAGAAGCTGTGTGATGTGGAGCACCTGGCGGCGCTGCATGCGGCCGGGGCCGCGGATGAACCCGCCAACGCCCCCCGAATGGCCGCCGGCTAGCCCAACGCCCCCCTGACTCTGTGTCGGGAGGGTTTTTGTGGGAGCGGGCCTGCCCGCGAATGGTGGGCCGCCGATCCTATTGCACTTCCTCCAGCCGCCAGGCGCTGGCGACGCCGGCCAGGGTGAACAGGGACAGCACCAGGATGGCGGCGGCGGTGCCGGCCAGTTGGGCCACCATGCCGAACAGGCCGCCCACCAGCAGCAGGGCGCCGATGAGGGTATTGCTCACGGCGGTGTAGGCGGCGCGGGTCTCGGTGGTGGCCATGTCCACCAGATAGGTCTTGCGGCCCAGGCGGATGCCAGCGTGGGCGATGCCCATGATGAACAGGTAGCCGGCGAAGGCCCAGTGGGTGGCGGCCCAGTCCATGCCCAGGGTCACCAGGGCGAAGACCAGTACCCCCAGCAGTCCGGCCATGGCGCCGGACAGCATCAGCACCTGGCGACTGGAACGGTCCGAGAATCGCCCCCAGAAAGGGGCGCTGAGGGCACCGGCCAGCCCCATGGCCACAATCAGGATGCCCAGGCCGGAGATATCACCGGAGCCTTCCTGCTGGGCCAGGATCACGTAAAAGGGCAGGGCCAGGGCGGTGGTCATGAGCAGGGCCCGGGTGATCACGAAGTGCCGGAAGGGCCGATCCGTGCGCATCAGGCTCAGGGAACGCAGGCCCTCGGTGACGGCATTGCCACCCCCCTCGGTGGCTCCCGGCGCCTCCTGGAGGGCGGCAAACACCAGGGCGGCCAGCAGCCAGAGTCCGCCGGCGATCATGAGCAGGGCCACGAAGAAGCCGATGCCTGCATCCTCGCTGGCCTGAAAGGTGAGCCACACCCCCACTCCCAGGGTGACGACACCGGCCGCAGCAGCGGCATAGCCCATGAGGGTGCCGCGGCGCTGTTTGGCGATGGTCTTGCCCAGGACATCCTTGGAGGCCACGGAGTTGACCCCCCGGGACAGGGCAAACAGCGCCAGAAGACCGATGATGGCCCAGCCGGCGGCGGCCCCGGTAAGGGTGAGGGCCACCACGGCCATGAGCATGACGGCCACCCCCTGACCCACGCTGCCCCATACCCAGAACCACTTGCGCACCGCCGCGCGGCGGATGTAGGCGGCCACGAACAACTGCGGCAGCAGGGAACCGGATTCACGGATGGGGACCAGGAATCCGGCCAGCGCCGCCGGGGCGCCCAGGGCGGCCATGAGCCAGGCCAGCACCAGGCGGGCACTGGCCAGTTCATCACCGATCTTGGAGGCGGTGTTGGAGATCAGATGGACGAAGAAATTCGCCGGCTGCACCCGGCAGGCGGCGTCGGGGATGTCCTTGCAGACCCGGGCGTCCTCGTCTCCCGTGAGGGTCTCGTAGAGTTCCACCACGGGGCGCGAGGGCTGCTGGAAGGGCGGTTGTGCTGACATGGGCAGGATCCTTCAGTGGGCGCGTCACCTCTTGGGAAGGCTGGCGCCCTGGATTCGATGGTCCATGGATGGCGCGCGGGGTCAGCCGCGGCTGCGGTTCAGGGGGTTTGCTGGGTCCACCTCGTCACGGAAGGGGCGCTTGCGATCAATGTGGGTATATTGATAGACGTTGCCTATCCAGTTATTGATCACCGCCTCGGCCGTGTCGTGCCAGGTGTTGTCCAGTTGCTCGGTGAT
The DNA here is from genome assembly GCF_001632845.1 of Ectothiorhodospira sp. BSL-9. NCBI lineage: Bacteria > Pseudomonadati > Pseudomonadota > Gammaproteobacteria > Chromatiales > Ectothiorhodospiraceae > Ectothiorhodospira > Ectothiorhodospira sp. BSL-9. The sequence continues at coordinate 1,334,650 of NZ_CP011994.1, forward strand.
GAGCTGCTCGGGAAACTCCGGGGGTTCCTCGTTGCGGGCCAGGGCCAGGTTCAACTGTTCCCGGTGTTCTTCCAGGATTGCCTGGCTCTTGAGGCTGAAATAGTTCTGCACCACGGGCGGATAATCGGGACGCTCCCCCGCCGCATAGCGCTTGACCTCCCGCTTGTACTCCTTGAGCAGGCTGATGAGGTCGTACTCCGGGTGCCCCTGGAAGAAGACGATACGGAACTCGTCCTCGCTCACCGCCAGATGCACACCGGCTTCCTCGCTCTCTGCCAGCACCTTGAGCCCGGCGGCCTCGAACTGCTCGCGGGAAACGTGGTTGAAGCGGGAGTGGGGCACATCGAAGCGGGTATTCACGCCCGCCACCAGGGGGTGGGTGCGATCCACCACCCGATGGGAATACACCCCCCAGCGCTTGAACCCCAGCGGGCTGCGGGTCTGGCCGTAGCGGAACTGCATCACCGCATGGGTGGCCAGGCAGGAGCACAGGGTGGAGGTCACGTTCTCGTGGGCCCAGTCAATCACCTGGATCAAGGGCTTCCAGAAGGGCTCCAGCGACAGATCCGGCTGGGTGACATTGGCGCCGGTGATGATCAGGGCGTCCAGGCCCTGCTCCTGAATCTGCTCCCAGGGCTCGTAATAGCGCTCCACGTGTTGGCGCCCCTTGGGACCGCGCTTGAGGGCATCCAGGGTGAAGGGGTGCAGATAGAACTGGGCGATCTGGTTGCTCTCGCCCACGAGCCGGAAGAACTGGCGCTCGGTGGCCGCCAGGGCGGCGTCCGGCATCATGTTCAGCAGCCCGATGTGCATGGCGCGGATGTCCTGGCGCAGGGCATAGGCCCCGGCCAGCACCGTCTGGCCTTCTTGCTGGAGACGGGAAAACGTGGGCAGTTCGGAGTTGGCGACAAGCGGCATGGTGGGGTCCGGGTCCGGGGTTCAGAAAGTCTGTCTTTCCAGTGCCTTCTCGATCAACGCGTTGAACTGGTCTTCGCTGTGTACCTGCGCCAGTTCATCGGTGGTGATGGTATAGCCGTACTGGTCCGCCAGGGCCTCGTAGCGGGGCAGGCGGTCGCGGAACAGGCGCGGGAACATCCAGCGCACGAACTGATCCGGGTCGATCTGGGCCACGTAACGCAGGTCGTTCTCCCTGAGATACACGTCCAGTTCACGGTCCAGGAAGTCCTCTCGGTAATACAGTGGCTTGGGGCTTTCCTCGGCCCGCTGGATCAGTTCCCGCTCGTCCCGGTCGGTGGCCTTGATGTAAATGATGAGGGAGTGCTCGGCCAGCAGTTCCATCACACCCGGGTCGTCCAGTTCGCACACGCTGCCACCGGCGTCGTTGACCACGTGGTCGAATCCATAGATCTCATGCGCCTTGCGGATGAAGTCCGGCACATCCCGCATGGCGTTCACTTCGCCGTCGTGGTGCAGGCGCTGGCGGCGCTTGAACTCCTTCAGCGACAGGCCGCCCTTCTCCGGGTCGCCCAGCTTCCCCAGAAAACTGGACACCGGCTGGAGGTTGTCCACCGACAGGTTGTTGACGATGCTGATGGAATCCGAGCGCAGCAGGTCCCGCAGGAACTCGATGTGCATCACCTGGCGCTTGATGTTGTCCAGGATGGGTTCATCCAGATAGCGGGTACCGATGCGGTAATCGCCGGAATAGTGGAACCAGTGGGCGCGTCGCAGCAGGTGAGACAGGCGCGTCTTGCCCACGCCGGACATCCCCAGCAGGGTGATGGATTTGTTGCGCCAGTGCCGGTACTCGGAGGCCAGGAGTTTCAAGGCGTGCTCATCGTGTGATGGGTGGATGATTCCCCATTTTACTGATGTTTGGGCCGCGGGTGTCACCCGGCTCCTCGGTTGGACGTTTGAGACCCGCGGCTTCCGGTTACAATGCGGGTACGCCCAAACCCTGCCGGAACCTTCATGCCTTTGCTGGTCATGCGCAATATCCAACTCAGTTATGGTCATCACCCGTTGCTGGACGGCGTGGATCTGACCATCGAGCCCGGGGAGCGCCTTTGCCTGGTTGGCCGCAACGGTGCGGGCAAATCCACCCTGATGCGCATGCTCAAGGGAGAGATACAGGCCGACGATGGCGACATCGTGCGCAGTGATGGCCTCAAGGTGGCCATGCTGGAGCAGGCGGTCCCGAAGGGCGTTGAGGGCAGCGTTTACGATGTGGTTGCCGATGGCCTCGGCGCCCTGGGTGACACGGTGCGCCGCTATCATGGCCTGATTCGCGCCATGGAGACCGGTGCTGACGAGGCCCAGCTCAAGGCCCTGGAGCAGTGCCAGCACGAACTGGAGGCGGCCGATGGCTGGATGCTGGAACAGCGGGTGGACATGGTGCTGTCGCGCCTGGGGCTTGAGGCAGACGCCCCGTTCCATGGTCTGTCGGGTGGCCTGAAACGTCGTGTGCTGCTGGCCCGGGCCCTGGTCACGGGACCGGACCTGCTGTTGCTGGACGAGCCTACCAACCACCTGGACGTGGCTGCCATCGAATGGCTGGAAGAGTTTCTGCTGGGGTTCGAGGGCACCCTGCTGTTCATCACCCACGATCGGGCCTTCCTGCGGCGACTGGCCACCCGCATCATCGAGCTGGATCGTGGCCGTCTCACCAGCTGGCCCGGCGACTACGACACCTACCTCACCCGCAAGGCCGAGGCCCTGGAGGCGGAAGAGCGCCAGAATGCCCTGTTCGACAAGAAGCTCGCCCAGGAAGAAGTCTGGATCCGCCAGGGCATCAAGGCCCGGCGCACCCGTAACGAGGGGCGGGTGCGGGCCCTCAAGGCCCTGCGGGCGGAGCGCAGCGAGCGGCGCGAGCGTCAGGGTACGGCGCGCTTGCAGACCCGCTCGGCGGCACCCTCCGGGCGCATCGTGGCGGAGGCCGAGAACGTCAGCTTCAGCTTTGACGGCAAGCCGGTGATCCGGGACTTTTCCGCGCTGGTCATGCGCGGCGACAAGGTGGGCATCCTCGGCCCCAACGGCGCGGGCAAGACCACCTTGCTCAAGCTCCTGTTGGGACAGCTGGAGCCCCAGTCCGGTCACATCCGCCTGGGAACCAATCTGGAGGTGGCCTACTTCGATCAGCACCGGGCCGCGCTGGACGAAGAGGCCAGCGTGATGGACAACGTGGGTGAGGGTCGCGACCGACTCACCCTGGGGGATGAAAGCCGCCATGTGCTGTCCTATCTGCAGGATTTTCTCTTCGAGCCGGCCCGCGCCCGTCAGCCGGTGAAGGCCCTCTCGGGGGGGGAGCGCAACCGCCTGCTGCTGGCCAAGCTGTTCACCCGCCCGGCCAACGTGCTGGTGCTGGACGAACCCACCAACGATCTGGATGCGGACACCCTGGAGATGCTGGAGGCGCGGGTGGTGGAATTCCCCGGTACCGTGCTGGTGGTGAGCCACGACCGTGACTTCCTGGATAACGTGGCCACCAGTGTCATCGCCTTCGAGGGGGAGGGGTGTTTCCAGGAATACGTGGGGGGCTACTCCGACTGGTTGCGGCAGCGGCCCAAATCCCGATCCGGCGCGTCAAGCGCTGCATCGGCCAAGGCCCAGCGGGCCACGGAGGCCGCCAAGGCCAAGCCGGCACCACGCCCCGCCAAACTCGGTTACAAGGATCAACGGGAACTGGACGCCCTGCCCAAGCGCATCGAGAGCCTGGAAGCGGAACTGGCAGACATTCAGCAGGCCATGGCAGACCCGGCTTTCTATCAGCAGTCCAAGGATGAGATCGCCGCGGTACAAACCCGGATGGAATCCCTGGAAGCCGAGCTGGCCCAGGCCTATGAGCGCTGGGAGACGCTGGAATCGGGTGGCTGAGGCTCCCCGATGATGAAAGCGACGTTTCGAGCCCCTCTCCCCGGGGGGAGAGGGGTTGGGGTGAGGGGGAAGGATCGGCACAGTGCCTGCTTCACCCCCTCGGGGGAGCAGGGAGTCTATGTGGCTTTTACGTGAGGGGCCAGGGGTTCTTCCGGGGCAAAGCGCAGGGTTTCGCCGCAGTTGCGGCAATAGTAGATGCGCTCCCCGGCCTGGGCCGTTCGATGCCGCCGGGTACCCAGGGCGTAGACGTTGCAACTGCAGCGATAAGGGAACTTGCGGGTGCGCCGTATGGGCACCCCGGACAGATCCGATGAATGGGTCACCCGGGGTTCGAAGCCGAGCCTCAACATGACCTCCCGCCACTCCGGCCCGTGGGGCCGTCGCCGGTCCGCGCCCAGACCAAAGCGTCGGTAAACGATGCTGTGTGCCACCTCGTGGGCCACGGTCCCGGGAAAGTGATTGTCCCAGTCCTGGGCAAAGATGTACGGGTTGAACCGCAGCGATTCCTCCCCGCAGATCACACGCCATTGACCCGCCGCGCGCCCACGCAGGTTCAGATTCACTGGCGGCGGTGGGGTGGTGATGTCGTACCAGGCGGCGGCCCTTACAAACAGGTCATGGGCCGTTTGTCGGATGGCCTGTTGGCGGGAATCATCAAGGGGCATCGCAGGTGTGGGAATCCGGGAAAGGGGGGATGGGATGAGAGCAAGGATAGCCGGTTTGCACGCGTTGCACCAAGCCAGCAAGGGCATTCTACTTTCCCTGTGCAAAACGCTAAAATGTCTGCGTTATCGATAAAGAAACCAAAACCCCGAAGGGTCGGATCCATGGATCCCGGTGTTGGTCAAGCAGCAATGCTTCACGACTTTACCTGCCCTTGGAACCGGCGCTTGTTAAGGGTATCCAACTATAAAATGATCATTGGCGTGTGAGAAAAATGACCCAGTCGCTTGAAACCATGACTTCTGAAGAATTGTACGAACTGGCCCGCCAGCGCCAGGAAGACGAGCGTCGTCAAATGGAGGAAGAGCAGCGGGAGCGTCTCAGCCAATTGCAGGCACAGCGCAGTGAGGTGGTGGCCCGTCACAAAGCTGAACTGGCAGCCCTGGATAAACAGATCAAGCAATTGGGGGCGGGTAAAGCCAAGGGCCGCGGTCGTGGCTCGAGTGCCTCCAATCTCAGCCAGCACGTGGTGGACATCATCAACGAGCGTGGCCAGATGAGCACCAGGGAACTCAAGGGCGAACTGGAATCCCGGGGCTTCGAAGCGCGCAATATCAGCCAGACCCTGGCCTACCTCAAACGCAATGGTCGGGTGGTGAATACGGCTCGAGGCATCTATGCGGCTGCCTGATGCGGGCTTCAACCGCAAATATTATGGTACAAGGCAAACGCGCCCAATATCCTGATCTTGAAAGGGAAAATTCCCTGGGCGCGCGTCCGGGCGGCCTCGAATACAGTGCTTTGGGTTATACCGGTATGGCGTGTGGGGCGGGAAGCGGATAGACTGGGCCCATGTAGCGGTTTGAGTTGTCCGTTCGACGTCGGCACCGGCCCGCTGCATGGAGTTGTACTCACCTGAAAGAAAAGATTGAGGTTAGGATCAATGTCTACCGGTACTGTAAAGTGGTTTAATGAAACGAAGGGCTTTGGGTTTATCGCCCCCGCAGATGGCGGTGCCGACGTGTTCGTGCATTACTCAGCGATCTCCGCTGATGGCTTCAAGACCCTGGCCGAAGGTCAGAAGGTCAACTACCAGGTTCAGCAGGGTCCCAAGGGTCTGCAGGCCGTTAACGTGACCGTTGAAGGCTAAACAAGCCGGAATTCGATCATGAAAAAACCCCGCCGGTGAGTCATCACCGGCGGGGTTTTTTTTGGGCCTTATCTGGTTTCGGGCCCCTTCAAACGGACTGACGATCAGTGATCGTTGGCCCCTTCGTCGGTGTGTGCGTGACCGTGTTCCAGCTCTTCGGGAGAGGCCTCGCGCACTTCACGTACCGTGACATCAAAGTTCAAGGTGGTGCCAGCCAGGGGATGGTTGGCGTCGATGGTGACATCATCACCCTCGATGGACACGACCGTGACCACCTGCACGCCACCGTTCTGGTTACCGGCGTGGAACTGCATGCCCACTTCCAGTTCGTCAACGCCCTGAAACTGACTGCGATTCAGGGTCTGGATCATCTGTTCATCCCGTTCTCCGTAGGCCTGTGCCGGCTCTACGCGAACATTGAGTTCGTCACCCTGCTTCTTGCCCTCAAGAGCTGTTTCCAGCCCAGGAATGATATTGCCCGCCCCGTGAAGGTAGGCCAGAGGCCCACGATCGGAGGAGTGATCGATCACCCGGCCTTCGTCGTCGGTAAGCTTGTAATCAATGCTTACCACCTTGTTGCTGCCGATCTGCATGCGGCCGTTCCTCCAACTTCTTTCATGAATGAGGCCCCAGTCTAACGCGCATGCGGGGGCGACTTCATCTTTCCAGGTTCCCGCCGTGGGTTAGCGTGAGCTGGTGACCTCGCACGGAAAGGCCCGTCTCCCCTCGCAGCCAGGCCGACAGTTCACGTCCAGCGAGGCGAGCACGCCAGCCCTGCAGGAGCGAGCAGTCCGGGTCACCCGACACCAGGGCCTCCAGATCACGGCGGGTGGCGATGGCGGCCGGGCTGATGTCGTTTTTCAGTGCCAGATGACGCAGCAGGCCCATGGCCACATCCACCAGGGCCTCCTGATCGGCCTCCAGGCGTATCCGTGGGGGCAGGGTGGGGCAGTCGGCCGAAGGGCATTGGGCACCCGCGCGAATCAACTCCAGCAGGGTTTCGCCGTGGCGGCGCACGGTCTGTTCGGCCAGACCCCGCACCCGTTCGAGGGTCTTGAGGTCCCGGGGCTTGCGGCGGGCCAGGTCCAGGATCACCTCGTCCTGGAGCAGCCAGCGGCGCGGGCGGTCCAGGCGCATGGCCTCCTGTTCGCGCCAGCGGGCCAGGTCGCGGGCCACGGCCAGGGCCTGTTCGCCGCGCAGGGTGTTGATGCCCTTCAGGCGCCGCCAGATGGTCTCCGGGTCGGGCTGGTAGGTGCGCGGATCCTGCATGCGCTGAAAATCATCCTCCAGCCAGGCCAGCCGCCCATTGTCTTCCAGGGCCTGACGCATCACCGGGTAGGCCTGGGCCAGGTAATGCACATCATCGGCGGCATAGCTCAGCTGAACCGGCTCCAGTGGGCGCTGGGCCCAGTCGGTGCGCGACTGCCCCTTCTCCAGCTCCACCCCCAGCACCAGCTGGATAAGCTTGCCATAACCGATCTGATCGCCATGGCCCAGCAGGGCAGCGGCCACCTGGGTATCGAAGATGGGGCCGGGCACGCGCCCCTGCTGGTGGAAGAAGATCTCCAGATCCTGGCTGGCCGCATGCAACACCTTGGTGATGTTCGGGTCGAACAGCAGGTGGGTGAGGGGCGAGAGATCATCCAGGTTGAGCGGATCGATGCAGGCGACCTCCTCGGGGGTGGCCACCTGAATCAGGCACAGCTGGGGGTAATAGGTCTTCTCGCGGATGAATTCCGTATCCAGGGCGAACCATTCCACGCCCTTGAGGCGCTCGCAGAAGGCCTTGAGGGCCTCGGGCCGGTCGATGAACGGGACTGTTTCCATGTTCAACGCCCCCTGCCGCGTGCGTGTGTGGCGATGGTGACAAGGTCACCGAAGGCGGGGAATACAGGGTCCATCAGGGGCTCCATGGTGTTTTTTGCGGTAAGGGTTTTGGGCGATACTGGCCACGGGTCAGTATAACCCTCCACCCGGGTTCACCGATCAATCCAGTGCAGGAAAGCCTCCATGCGATTTCGTTTGCATCATCTTCTGTCTACCGTGGGCCTGGGCCTGCTCATGTGTCTTCCCGCACACGCCCAGGGCCATGAGTGGCTGGCGCCGCATCTGCAGGATCATCCCCTGGTGGGGCAGATCTGGTCTCCCGACGAGCAGCGCCAGCTTTCCCGGGAGGGCCTGGACGAACGGCTGATGGAGGCAGGCATCCTGTTGCTGGGGGAAGTGCATGGCAATCCGGATCATCATGCCTGGCAACTGGCGTTGATCCAGACCCTGGCGGCGGCGGACAGGCCCCCGGCGCTGGCCATGGAGATCTTTGATCTTGAGCATCAGTCCCGTTTGGACAGCCTGCGCGCCCAGGGCGAGACGGACGCCGATGTGCTGGCTGACGCCGCCGGGGTGGAGGACCGCCACTGGCCCTGGGATGCCTATCGCCCGCTGGTGCAGTGGGCGCTGGATCAGGACCAGCCGCTGGTGGCCGCCAATCTCTCCAGCGAGGAGGCCATGCAGGTGGCCCGGGATGGACTGCGCGAGCACATGGACGAGGCTGAACGCCGGCGCCTGGGCCTGAACGAGCCCCTGCCGGGCCCGGTGGGGCGCCGCTTGATCGAACATATCGTCGATGCCCATTGCGGCTTCCTGCCGGCGGAGCGCACCGGTGGCATGGTGGATGCCCAGCGGGCCCGGGATGCCCACATGGCCGACCGGCTGCTGGACACGGCCGATCGCCCGATCGTGCTCATCGCCGGCAGCGGTCATGTGCGTCGTGATTACGGGGTGCCCCGGTATCTGCAGGCCCGGGAGGCGCAAAGCCCGGTGCTGAGCCTGGCCTTTGTGGAGGTGCGCGAGGGGGATGAGTCCATCGAGGATTACACCACCGCCACGGAGGGCGTGTATGACGTGATCCTGTTCACCCCGCGCCAGCGGATCACCGACCCCTGTGACGACTTCCGGGAGCAACTGGAGGGGATGCGCAAGCAATCCTCATAACCCGCGCGGCCAACGTCATGAAGAGGAGGCGCTCGGCCTCACCCGGAACCAAAGTCCGCATGCAGCCAATGCCGGAAGGTGTCCATGCCGGCCGGCTGTCCAGGCTCTGGGGGGATGAGGCCGGGCACAAAGCCCCGCTCCTGAAACGGCTTGAGCAGCGCGGGGTCGCGGCTGATCAGATGCACGGGCACGGCGGGGGAGGGATCCTCGCCGATGATCAACGGCGCCGCCTGATGGTCCCCCAGCAGGATCAGCAGGGTGTCGTCTTCAAGGAACTGCAGCGCCCAGTCCAGGGAGACATGCAGCGAATAGTCCACCGAACGGGCAAAGTAGTCGCGGACCCGTTCCATGTCCTGCCAGAGCGTCTCCGGACTTGGGCCGGCCTCACCCCAGGGCGCGAAGATGCGCCCATCCCCCACCTGTTCCCAGTCTTCGATCAGGGACAGGATCGGGGTCCAGGGGGCGTGACTGCTCACCAGGGCCACCTTGGCGAACAGTGGTGCGCTCACTTGCGCCCGCAGGGCATTGAAGCGATGCAGGGTGAACTGGTCGGGCATGGTCACCCAATTGAGCGGCGGGCCGGCATAGTCCAGGTCGGCGGCGGCGAAGATGTGATCGAAGCCATAGGCGCGACCCTCGGGCCATGGCATGGTAATGGCTGGCATCACCGTCATGGTTTCGTGGCCGGTGGCCTTGAAATCATTCACCAGCGTTGGCTGCCCCAGTTCCAGCATGAGGCGATACCACAATGTGTTGTCGATCCACACGCCGCTCAGCATCGAGGCATGCGCCAGCCACGACTGCCCACCCAGGATGGGCGCATCCAGGCGCCCGGTGACGGCATGCAGTCCCGCCGCTTCCAGACGAGGGGCCATGGCCTCAAGCCGCGGCAGAACAGGGCCGGAGAACCGTGGGTCGTCGGTCAACGAGACCCCGTAGGACTCCACGAAGACCAGATACACATCCCGCCCGGCCAGACCGGGCAGGGCCTGCGCGGGCCGCTCCCTGTCGGCCACGGCGGTCTCGAACTGGTGGCGGGCGTGATGGGTCTCCCGGATCTGTCGGGACTGGAACATCAGGGTATCCAGCACCGGGGTGCGGGCGATGGGCACGATACGCTCACCGGCCACCTCCAGCGCCGTGAGCACGGCGGCCATGGCGCCGATGCCCAGGGCGAGCACGGCCGCGCCACCCCGCAGCGGCATGGGCCGCAACCCCCGGAAGGCTGCGATCACCACCCCCAGGAGCAATGCGGTGGCCAGGGCCAGGATGGCGACCGCCACGGCGTGCCCCAGTGTGCCGACCAGCAGGTGATGCACCGAGATCAGCGCCGGCAGGTCCAGGTACAGGTTGAGCGATCGGCCCAGGATCTGCTGCGTGGCGGCATCTCCCAGCCCCGCCGCCACGGCGAATACCAGCAGCACGGCCACGGCGGCGCGCGCCGTCTGGGTCGCCCAATGGGCGGCCAGCCAGGCGAACAGCACCGGCAGCCACCAGGCCTCCAGGGCGATCCAGCGTTCACCGGGTTCACCAAAGCGCAGCCACAGCGGCAGCACCAGCACAATATTCAGCAAGACGGCGGACAGCAAAAGGGGCCAGGCGGCGAGGGGGCCTTGGCGGGATGTGATGGGCATTGGCATGGGGGCGCCATGATGGGTCGGGGGCTCGGGCTCATTATGCTGACCCTGTGCCTGGCCTGGCCAGCCGCCCAGGCGGATCTGCTGGATACCCTCGGCGAACGGGCCCAGGAGTTGGCGCAAGCACCCTGGCAGGCGCCCGCCACCCTGGAGGCACCGGCCCTGGAGGCGCTGGACTACGATGCCCATCGACAGATCCGCTTCAACCCCGAGCGCGCCCTGTGGCAGGGAGAGTCGGACTTCCAGGTGCAGTTCCTGCACGCCGGCTTCCTCTTTGGTCAGCCGGTGCAGGTCTTTGAATGGGTGGACGGGCAACGCGAGCCCATTGCCTTCGATCCGGGGCTGTTCCGTTATGATGACGACGCGGCACGACTCACCCCCGAGCAGCGGGCAGCGGGCGGATTCTCCGGGCTGCGTGTGCACTATCCCCTGAACCGGGCAGATGTCCGGGACGAATTCCTGGTGTTCCAGGGCGCTTCCTACTTTCGCCTGGTGGGACGGGGCCAGCGTTACGGCCTGTCGGCCCGTGGACTGGCGGTGGACACCACCCGCCTGGGGTCGGAGGAGTTTCCGGCGTTCACGGAATTTCATCTGCAAAGGCCCGGGCCCGAAGACAGGCACGTGAACCTGTACGCCCTGTTGGAGGGGCCCTCGGTGACCGGTGCCTACGCCTTCCAGGTGCGGACCACCGAGCCGGTCACGGTGGACGTGGAGGCCCGCCTGTTTGCCCGCCGAGACCTGACGGGGCTGGGTATCGCCCCGCTCACCAGCATGTACACCCACGGGGATCTGACTGGCCCCATCGAGACGGACTTCCGGCCCCGGGTGCATGACTCGGAGGGCCTGCTGGTGCGCACCCGGGCCGGGGAATGGATCTGGCGCCCCTTGACCCGCCCCGAGGCACCCCGGGTGTCCGCCTTTCTGGATGCCGCTCCGTCCGCATTCGGCCTGATGCAGCGCACCCGGGGCTTCGCCGCCTACCTGGACCAGGAGGCCCGCTACGAACTTCGGCCCAGCCTCTGGGTGGAACCCGGGGCAGGCGATTGGGACGCCGGCCGGGTGGTGCTGCTGGAGCTGCCCACCCCCGACGAGACCCACGACAACATCGTTGCCTTCTGGGCGCCGGACTCACCCATGGCGGCCGGTGAATCCCGTCGCTTCAGCTACCGTCTCACACCGCGCTGGGAAAGACCGCCGGAGCACGCTCTGGCCCATGTGGTGCGCACCCGCACCGGCCCCGCCGGGGTGCCGGGCCAGGGCGACCCAGCCCCCCGGGATCAGCGGCGTTTCGTGGTGGACTTCGCCGGTGGGCCCCTGGATCAACTGGATGGATCGCTACCGGTCAGCGCCCACCTGGAATTGCACCAGGGTGAATTGGCGGAACCACCCCAGGTCGGCGCATTGCCCCAAGGGGGCTGGCGGGCCACCTTCGTGGTGGCGGCCAGCGCCGCATCGCCCGCCGACATGCGCCTGCAACTGCGCCTGTCTGATCAGGTGCTCACCGAGACCTGGCAGTACCTATGGAAAGGGCCGGATGCCTGATTCGCTCGCCCTGCGCCGTCGCCTGTTTGGCCTGCTGGTGCTGGGGACCGGAGCGCTGGGCACCCTGGCGATGCACGACGTGCTCACGACCACCGGAGCGGGGCTGCTGCATGTGCCGCTGCTGGTGCTGTTCGCCATCCTGTTCACCTGGATTGCCCTGGCCTTCTGGAATGCGTTCGTCGGGGCCGTGCTGCTCAGGCTTGGCCGCGATCCCTTCACCCTTGCGCCGCTGGCGCCCCCGCCCGCTGTGAGCGTTCCGCACCATACCGCGCTGGTCATGCCTATCCGTCACGAGGATGCCGGGTTCGTGGGGGCCGGGCTGGCCGCCACGCTGGAGGATCTTGTGCGCAGTGGCGACACCGAGGGCTTCGAGGCCTTCGTCCTGAGTGACTCCACCGACCCCCGCGTGCTGCGCCAGGAGGCAGACATGGTGGCGGGTCTGCAGCATTGTTTTGAAGGCAGAATACCCGTGCATTACCGTTGCGGCCGGGAGCCGGGGGGGCGCAAGGCGGGCAATATCGCGGAGTTTTGTCGCCGCTGGGGTGGTCGCTACGAGGCCCTGGTGGTGCTGGATGCGGACAGCCGCATGAGTGGCCGCACCCTGCGGCGTCTGGTGGCGAGCCTGCAGGCCAATCCTGACACGGGGCTGATCCAGACCGTGCCCCGGCCCATGGGAGCCCAGACCCTGCTGGCCCGGCTACAGGCCTTCGCGGCGGTGGTGCATGGGCCGCTGCTGGCCACCGGTCAGGCCTTCTGGCAGGGGGATGCTGCCAACTACTGGGGCCATAATGCCATCCTGCGCACCCGGGCCTTCATGGACTGCTGTGGTCTGCCCCGTCTGCCCGGTGCTGCGCCCTGGGGTGGCGATATCCTCAGTCATGATTTCGTCGAGGCGGCCTTGCTGCGCCGAGGGGGCTGGCAGGTGCGTCTGGATACGACTGCCCAGGGCAGTTTTGAACACGTGCCCGCCCACCTGTCGGACTACCTGCGCCGGGAACGGCGCTGGGCCCAGGGTAATCTGCAGCACCTGCGCCTGCTCGCCGCGCCCGGGCTGCATCCCCTCAGCCGGCTGCATTTCCTGCTGGGTGCCCTGGGCTTTGCCTATGCGCCCCTGTGGGCGGCCATGCTGATCCTGGGGTTTTTCAGCCTGGCCGGCGACACGCCGCCGTTGGCCAGTGGCCACCCGCCCGGGGCGATGCCGGAGACGGCCCTGTGGCTGCTGGGGGCCACGCTGTTCCTGTTGTTCGGGCCCAAACTGATGGGCATGGTGTTGACCCGTGCTCAGCGTCGGGCCTTCGGTGGCACCTGGCGTTGGCTGGGGAACGGTATCCTGGAGATCGTTTCGGCCGTGTTGCTGGCGCCGGTGCTGATGGTGTTTCATACCCTGTTCATCCTGCAGATCCTCGCCGGCAAGCCCGTCTCCTGGGAGGCGCCCTGCCGCGCCGACCGGCCCCTGGGCTGGCGTCGTTGCCTGCGCCTGGGCCTGCCCCCGGCGTTGCTGGGCCTTGTCTGGCTCGGGCTGTGCCTGCTCATCCTGCCGGGCCTGGTCTTGTGGACCGGGCCGGTGTGGCTGGGGCTGATGCTGGCCCCGGTGCTGTTCCGGCTCAGCGGCCGACGCGTGGCGCCCGGGCTGTTGCTCACGCCCCTGACAGAAACGGTGAGCCGAGCCAGCACCGGCGCGGCAGAGCACGGCCTGCTGGTATCGGGTCGCCCGTGGTCGCCGCCGCCCGAGTCGCCGGGACCCATGCCTGAACAATTCCTGATCGGTCCACCGGGGCGCCTGCGCCGATGGGCGATCGCGTGCGTGCCCGGAATGCGACACCATGACGACGCGGGTTAGGCGATGGCTGGGTCAGGGCGCCGCGGGTCTGGGGCTGTCCCGGTCCCTGGTGATCTACTGGCGCCCCGGTCGGCAGCGGGGTCTGCGTCGGATGTATGAGCCGTTCGTCCAGCCCGGGGATCTGGTCTTTGATGTGGGGGCCCATGTGGGCGACCGCACCCTGGCCTTCGCCGCCCTGGGGGCCCGGGTGGTGGCGGTGGAGCCCCAGCCCCTGCCGCTGGCCTGGCTGAAGCGACTCACCCGACACCGGCCGGCCATCCAGCTGGAAGCGGTGGCCCTGGATGCCCGCCCCGGATCGGCCTGGCTGGCCATCAGCCGGCTGCATCCCACGGTGTCCACCCTGGCGGAGGCATGGCGTCAGGCGCTGCCTGAGCGACATCCGGGTTTTCAACGGGTACGCTGGGAGGATGGCATCATGGTGCCGGTCACCACGCTGGATGAACTGATTGCCCGCCACGGCGTACCGGCCTTCTGCAAGATCGATGTGGAGGGTCACGAGGCACAGGTCCTGGCCGGTTTGTCACAACCGCTGCCCGCCCTGTCCGTGGAGTTCATCCAGGGGGCGCTGGCGCAGGCGGTGGAGTGCATCGATCGTCTGGAAGGCCTGGCCACCTATGAATACAACGTGGTGACCGGTGAGCAACGGCGCTTTCTCTGGCCCCAGTGGCGGTCGGCGACGGCACTGCATCAATGGCTGCACGCTGGCGCTGCCGGCATCGCCTCAGGAGACCTTTATGCACGCAGGACACATCCACCAGCAGGACCTGAAGCAGGCATCGCCTGTGCCTCCGGAGGTCTGAACCATGGGTGAGCATGCAGAGGGTCTGAACAATCCTGAAGCGGCCTGGTCCCTGATCCTGCGGGTGCGTGATCACGATTGGGTCCGCGAATCCCGGGGCTGCTGGGCCTATCCGGGGGGCGAGCTGGAGGTGATGCGGGGGGGTGCCTGGCATGCCCACGGCCCCATGGAGCGGGACGCGGGGCGGTTGCTGGACTGCCTGCTCCCCCTGGTGGCCGATGACCGGCCATGGGTCGTCGGGCAGTTGGGTCAGAGTCTGGATGGTCGCATCGCCACCCACACCGGGGCCTCCTACTACATCAGCGGCTGGGAGGCGCGGGTGCATCTGCACCGCCTGCGGGCCCTGGCCGACGCCGTGCTCGTGGGCGCCGGCACGGCCGCCACCGATCGACCGCAACTGACGGTACGCCATGCGTCCGGGCCCAGCCCGGCCCGGGTGGTACTTGACCCCCGGGGACGCGTGCCCCACGAGGGCCCCCTGTTCGAGGCCGCCCCGGCAGGCTCGGTCACGCCCCCCACCCTGTTACTGGTGGGCTGGGATGTGGGTCCCGTTGGCGGGCTGCCCGAGCATGTGAGCGCCCTGCCCGTGGATACCGACCAGGACAGTGGCCGGATCCGTCCCCAGCAGGTGGTTACACAGCTGGCCGAGGTGGGATACCGCCGGGTACTGGTGGAAGGCGGGGGGGTGACCGTGTCGCGGTTTCTGGAGGCGGGCCTGCTGGATCGGCTGCACCTGCTGGTGGCGCCCATGGTGATCGGTTCCGGACGCCCGGGGTTGTCCCTGCCCCCCATCGACACCCTGGATCAGGCCCTGCGGCCCCGGGTACGCCGCTTTGCCTGCGGCGAGGATACCCTGTTCGATGTGGATCTCAGGGCCTGAGCAGGGGCCGGGCGAAGACATCCCGATGCCCCACCCACAGTCCCAGGTGCCCATCCCGCAGGGCGGTGCTTCGGGATGCATGCCAGGCAAGGATGCGGTCGGTCTCCCCGGGCGCCTGTTCCAGCAGGGCCTGCTTCCATCCGTGCAGGGTTTCCAGCCCCAGGGTGCGGGCCTCCTCGCTCCCCGCCCGCAGACACCAGGGGCTGGGACGCTGGAACACCCGGTAGCCGTGGGAACGCAGGATCCGAAGCAGGCAGGCCGGGGCCTCGGGTCCCAGGGCCGACCCCAGGCCCTTGTCCCGACGCTGATGGCTGTGAAACAGGGACGCCGCCCACGCATCTTCGGGATCGGACCGGCGCCGGCCCTCGGCATCCAGACAGCCGCGCTGGCCGTCCACCGATAAGGTCAGCAGCAGCGCAGCGCCCGCGTGGGCACAGGCATCCACAAGGCCTTCGAGCCAATCCGCCGACACCAGGTCCAGCAGGGCGGAGGCGGTGACCAGGTGCGTGTTCCCCATATCCGCCGTGGACAAGTGGGCCAGGTCCGCTGTATGTACCTGCCGTGCCACCGGGTCACCGTGGGCATCCCGGGGTGTGGGGGGCGCCATGGCGGCGTCCAGCAGGACGGGATCCCGATCCCGGAGCATCCAGTGCTGCGGACCGGGCAGCAAGGGTGCCAGATGGCGCAGGTTGTTGCCGGAGCCGGCCCCCAGATCCAGGATGCGGTGGGGGCCAGGGCCGCGGCGCCGCAACCAGGCTCCGGCGGCCTGGGGCAGGCGCCTGTCTCGGGCCTGGGCATCGGCACCCGCGCGCAGGGTCAGCCAGTCGTGGGCAAACCATCCCTCATCCCGGCTTTTGGGCGGGGTGTCCAGTGCCTTGGCAACCTGCCGTGCCGTCTCCGCCCAGTCTGTCAGGTGGTCCCGGGCTGCCCGCGCCCCTGCGATCAGTGTGGCGCGCAGCGGGGCGTCGGTGAGCCAGCGCCGCAGGGCGTCGGTCAGGGCCTGGGGATCCTCGGGCGGCACCGAAAGGCCGGCCCCGGCGGGCAGGGTGTCGCACAGGGCCCCGCCGGTGGTGGTGATCACCGGCAGTCCCCGGGCCAGGGCCTCGGTCACCACCATGCCAAAGCCCTCATACCGGGAGGGCAGCACGAATACCGAGGCCGCATCAAAGGCAGCCGCCACCCGGTCTGCGGGGAGTTCCCCCTGCAGGGTGACCCGTTCGGTCAGGCCCAGGGCCTGGCACTGCCCGCGCAGCCCGGCGACCCATTCGGGTTCCCGGTCGGTTGACCCCACCCAGTGGCAGTGCCAGGACAGATCCAGCAGGCGGGCCAGGGCTTCCAGCAGTACATCATGCCCCTTGCGGGGCGCCAGGTGGGCCACGCAGAGCAGATGCGGGATGGCCTTGTCCCCGTGAACCGGTTCGCCCCGGGCGATGGCGCACAACGGCGCCGGCGTCACCCCCGGCGAGGCCACATGGATCGATGCCGGCGGCAGGCCCAGGGCCCCCAATCGCCGGGCCGTGAAGTGGCTGGTGACAACGATCCGGGCCACCCGGCGCAGCGCCCGGATCTCCAGATCCAGCAGTCGATCCCGCTGTTGGGGGGTGAGACCGCTTTCATCCCCCAGTGGATGATGCACCAGGGCGGTCAGGTCCAGGCGATCCGCATGGGTGTCGATCACCTCGGGCAGGCACCCCATGGCCAGACCGTCCAGCAGAACCCGGGATCCCGCCGGCAAGCCGGACAGGGCAGCGTCCAGGGCCTGGCGGGCCGTTTCATCCGGACCAGGGAAGGCCCCGTCGAGACCTAACAGCGTGACGGCCCAGCCTGCCGCTTCCAGTTCCCGGGCCAGGTGCCGGTCGTACAGGTAGCCGCCGGTGGTCTGTCCCGGATCGCCCGGCACCAGCAGGGTGAGCCGATGATTCAAAGCGGGCCCTCAAAGCCGGCCTGAGCCACATGGGACTCATGCAGGGTCACGGCCAGGGCAGACAGGTTCCGGGCCGAGGCCCCCAGGCGCCCCTCGTGGATGGCCCCTGCGAGTCGGTCGAAGATCACCCGGGCCATGAACTCGGTGGTGGTGTTCTGCCCCTGGAAGGCTTCCATCTCGTCCAGGTTGCGATAGTTGAACTCGCCCAGGATCTCATGGAGCACCTCGCTCGCCCGCCCGATGTCCACCACCAGGTTTTCCTCATCCAGCGCCTCGCGCTTGAAGCAGGCGTCCACCACATAGGTGGCGCCGTGCAGGCGCTGGGCCGGCCCGAAGGTTTCGCCGCTGAAGCTGTGGGCGATCATCATGTGGTCTCTTACGTTCACCGTGTACATGGGGCTTCTCCTGGGAAGTCGTCAGGGGTTGGACATCGCGGCGGGATAACGAATCCGATGACAGAGCACCTGGCCGGCCCCCTCCGCCAGCGACGGCATCACCCGGGGCAGGGCAGTAAAATCCGATTCGCCGCTGATCAACTGCTCCAGCACCGGATCCTGCAGCAGTTCCAGGGCCAGCGCCAGGCGCCGACGGTGATCCCAGCGGGGGGCGTGAGAGGGTGGCAGGCGGCCCACCTGGCTGGAGCGCAGGGTCAGCCGCCGGGCATGGAAGGCCTCGCCCAGGGGCAGGGCGACGGTGCGATCCCCGTACCAGCTCATCTCCAGCACCAGGCCTTCATCGCCGGCCAGTGCCAGGGCCCGCTCCAGGCCGGCCGGCTGGCCGCTGACGTGGATCACCCGGTCCTGATCGCCGGGTGCCGCCTCCGCCCTGGCGAAGGCCGCGCCCAGGGCCTGCGCCAGGGCGGCACGATCCTGCTGGATGTCCGCCAGGGTGACCCGTGTGCCCGGGATGCGTGCTGCCAGATAGGCCACCAGCGCACCCACCACCCCGGCGCCGATGACACACACCCGGTCACCGGGCCCAATGTGCGCATCCCAGATCCCGTTGATGGCGGTCTCCATGTTGGCTGCCAGCACGGCCCGCCCCGGGGGCAGGTCCTCGGGCAGCGGGGTCACCGCCGTGGCAGGCACCTGGTAACGGTCTTGGTGGGGGTGCAGGCAGAACACCGGTCGGCCCACCAGTTCATCCGGGCCACTATCCACCCGGGCCACACTGGCGTAGCCATATTTCACCGGGCCGGGGAAGTCGCCCACCTGAAACGGCGCGCGCATGCGCTGATACTCTGTGGCAGGTACGTGCCCGTGAAACACCAGCGATTCGGTGCCCCGGCTGACGCCGCTGTAGAGCGAGGTGACCTGCACATGGCCTTCAGGCAGCGGCGGCAGGGGCTCCTGGCGCAGTTCACCCCGGCCCGGGCGGGCGATCCAGAAGGCGGTGGCAGTCTCGCTTTCAGTGGACATGGCGGAATCTTTCGGCGGTGAGGCCTGTCAGTGGGTTCAGGGGCAGCATAGGCCCGATCGGGGGGATGTGTCTTCCCGGCGACAGCATTCAGGAGAACGTGCAGCGTGGGCAAGGCGGCAGAGGCACTCAAGGGCAGGAGGGGGATCTCAAGGGCAGCGCCCCTGCGCCTGCTGCCGGATCTACTGGCGGGGTTGTGCCTGTTGCTGCTCGGTCTGGCATGGCTGCAGATCGCAGGCTTGATGAGCAGGGCTGTGGCGGTCGGATCGATGATGGCCTATGGCGCGCTGGCCCTGCTCTTGCTGATGCGCTGGTCGGCCCCGACGGGTGGTTTTGGCTGGCCCAATCGGGTGACCTTGCTGCGCGCCCTCCCGGTCTGCGTGCTGGGGGGGGGGCTGGCACAACCGGAGTTGTATCGTGAGCAAGGCACGCTGCTGGCGGCCCTGGCCGGGGCAGCCCTGCTGCTGGATGGCCTGGATGGCTGGCTGGCCCGACGGCTGGATGCCGCCACGGCCTTCGGGGCTCGCTTCGACATGGAACTGGACGCGGCCCTGATCCTGGTGCTTTGCCTGGGGCTGGCCCTGTCCGGCAAGGTGGGGGCATGGATCCTGGCCATCGGCCTGATGCGCTATGCCTTCGTGGCCGCCGGCTATTGGGCGCCCCGTCTGCGGCAGGCCCTGCCCGACAGCCAGCGGCGCAAGGCCGTGTGTGTCTGGCAGGTGCTGGCCCTGCTGGCCTGTCTGCCCGGCTTTGTCAGCGGGTCGTTGGCCACCGGGCTGGCGGCCTCGGCGCTGTTGGCATTGACGGTCTCGTTTGGTCTGGATGTGCGCTGGCTGCTGCGACGGGCGAGGTGAGGGCGACTAACCCACCGCCAGACACCAACGCCGACGGATGCCGCGCAGGGTAACGAACACCAGGGGCCAGAGCAGCACGCTGCTGGCCAGGGGAGCCCAGTACAGCCAGGTGCCGGGGGCCAGGCCGGTGATGCCGTACACCCAGAGCACCAGCATGAGATGCAGGGCCAGCAGGGCGCCCACGGTGACCGCCTGCTGCCAGATGGGGAAGAAGCGCACCCGCTGATGCAGGCGCAGACTGATCCAGGCGATCACGGCCAGGCCCAGGGCGTGTTGCCCCAGCAGGGCGCCCTGGGTGACATCCAGCAGCAGGCCCAGGAACCAGGCCGTGCCCACCCCCACCTGCCGGGGCAGGGCCAGGGTCCAGTAGAGCACGGTCATGGCCAGCCACTCCGGGCGCCAGGGGGCCAGTTCCTCGGGTAGTGGCATCACCGTGAGGATCAGCGCCCCCACGAAGGTCAGCGGGATCACCAGCAGGCGCGCGCGCCACTCAGCCATGGATCACCTCGTCGGCGTCCGGGTCTTCGGTGTCATCCGGAGGTGGAGGTTCGGTGGGTTCGGGGGGCGCGAGCTCCAAGGGGGTGTCCGGCTCCTGGTCGGGTTGCGCGGGCCACAGCAGCAGGACTTCACGGGAGCGGTCCAGGCGTGCCAGCGGCCGGGCCTCCACCCGGGCGAAGGACTCACCGGGGGGGCGTTCCACCCGGGTGACCTGGGCCACCGGGTAATCGGCCGGGAAGCGCCCCCCCAGCCCCGAGGTACTGATGATGTCACCGCGGCGGATGTCTTCGCTGGGGGGAATGAAACGCAGGTCCAGGCGCTCCGGGTTCCCGGTGCCCACGGCCAGGGTGCGCAGCCCGGTGCGGTTCACCTGCACGGGCAGGGCGTGGCTGGGGTCGGAGATCAGCAGGGCCACGCTATTGAAGGCATGGACCTCCAGCACCTGGCCCACCACCCCGGCGGCATTGATCAGGGGTTGCCCGGGATAGACCTGATGGCGGCTGCCCTTGTCCAGCACCACCTGCTGGCGGAAGGGGTCCAGATCCACCGAGAGCAGTTGTGCGATGACCACCTGTTCCTGCAGGCGTTCGGCGGTGTCCAGCAACTCCCGCAGACGGACGTTTTCCGCCTCCAGGGCCTCGAAGCGCAGCATGCGTGAGCGCAGCAGCAGGTTTTCCTCCTGCAGGGCGCGATTGTGTGCCACCAGGGACTGGTGCGTGGAGAATTGCTCACTGACCCAGGCGCTCAGGCGCACGGGCAGGTCAGCGGCATACTGGATGGGATACACAGCCGAGGACAGCCAGGAACGCACTTCCTGGAGATGATGGTGCCGGTGATCCACAGTCATCAGCACCAGGGAAAGGATCGCCACCAGGGCCAGCCGGAATGCCGGCGAGGGCCCCAGGATGAAGAGCGGCTGTTTGATGGTGGGCCCTCCCGTGCGGTGTGTTACTCAACGGACAGGAAGTCGGCTCCGTGTTCGTCGAGCATTTCCAGCACTTTGCCACCGCCACGGGCCACGCAGGTGAGGGGGTCGTCGGCCACCACCACGGGGATGCCCGTCTCTTCCATCAGCAGGCGATCCAGGTCACGCAGCAACGCTCCACCGCCGGTGAGCACGATGCCGCGTTCGGCCACGTCCGAGCCCAGTTCGGGGGGTGTCTGCTCCAGGGCCGTGCGCACGGCGCTGACGATGCCGTGCAGCGGTTCCTGCAGGGATTCGAGGATCTCGTTGCTGTTGAGGGTGAAGGCGCGGGGGACACCTTCGGCCAGGTTGCGGCCCTTGATCTCGATCTCCAGCAGTTCCTTGCCCGGGTAGGCGGAGCCGATCTCGTGCTTGATGCGCTCGGCGGTGGCCTCACCGATGAGGATGCCGTAGTTGCGGCGCACATAGGCGATGATGGCGTCGTCGAAGGTGTCACCACCGATACGCACGGAAGCAGAGTAGACGATGCCGTTCAGGGACATGACGGCCACCTCGGAGGTGCCGCCGCCGATGTCCAGCACCATGGAACCGCGTGCCTCGTCCACGGGGATGCCCGAGCCGACGGCCGCTGCCATGGGCTCTTCCATCAGGTACACACGTCGCGCGCCGGCGCCCGCCGCCGATTCACGGATGGCGCGGCGTTCCACCTGGGTGGCCCCGCAGGGCACGCAGACCAGCACCCGGGGGCTGGGGCGGAACATGCGATGGTGATGCACCTTGCGGATGAAATGCTGGAGCATCTTTTCCGTGGTGGTGAAGTCGGCGATCACGCCGTCCTTCATGGGGCGGATGGCCTGGATGTTCTCCGGCGTGCGACCGATCATCTTCTTGGCCGCGGTGCCCACGGCTTCCACCGAGCGCGGGCCACCCGGCCCACGGTCCTGGCGAATGGCCACCACCGACGGTTCGTTGAGCACGATCCCCTTGCCACGCATGTAGATCAGCGTGTTGGCGGTGCCCAAATCAATGGAGATGTCGTTGGAGAGTAGACCGAGTAGACGGCTGAGCATGGGTTCTTGTGTGGCGTCGCCTGCGAAAGGCGCTACTCTAGCAACCGCCGCAGGCTTTGGGCAAGGCGTCATCTATGCTACTTTACGCCGCTTACCCCAAGTATTCGTGATCCCGGAGCATGTCATGTCGCTGTCACTCGATGAGGTGCGCAAGATCGCCCATCTGGCCCGGCTCAGTGTCCAGGAAGAGGATCTGCAGGGTTACGCCCGCAATCTCTCCGACATTCTGGACCTGGTGCAACAGATGGAGGGGGTCGATACCCAGGGCGTGACGCCCATGGCCCATCCACTGGATGCCTCCCAGCGTCTGCGTGCCGACGAGCCCACCGAGACCGATCAGCGGGATCACTTTCAGGGCAACGCCCCGGCCGTGGAATCCGGCCTCTATCTGGTGCCCAAGGTGATCGAGTAGGCCCCTCCGTGGCGGTGGCCACGCCTTCCCAGCCGTCCCCGCGAGCCCCTTGACCGTCTTCAACCACGGAACGATCCATGCACGAGAAGTCCATTGCCGAACTCGCCACCGCCCTCAAGGAAGGTGAGGTCTCCAGTGTCGAGCTGACGGCTCACTACCTGCGCCGCATCGAGACCCTGGACGACGCCCTCAACGCCTATGTCACCGTGACCGGGGAGCAGGCCATGGAGGCGGCGAAGGCCGCCGACGAGGCCCGTGCCCAGGGGGATGCCGGCCCCCTCACCGGGGTGCCCATTGCCCACAAGGACATCTTCTGTACCGAGGGCACACGCACCTCCTGTGGATCGAAGATGCTGGATAACTTCATCGCTCCCTATGACGCCACGGTGGTGGCACGCTTCAAGGCGGCGGGCTGCCCCATCCTGGGCAAGACCAACATGGACGAGTTCGCCATGGGGTCGTCCAACGAGACCAGCTACTACGGCCCGGTGAAGAACCCCTGGGATACCGAGCGCGTGCCTGGCGGCTCGTCCGGCGGCTCCGCCGCGGTGGTGGCCGGGCGTCTGGCGCCGGGTGCCACGGGCACCGATACCGGCGGATCCATTCGCCAGCCGGCAGCTTTGAACGGTGTCACCGGCATCAAGCCCACCTACGGTCGCGTGTCCCGCTGGGGCATGATCGCCTTCGCTTCCAGCCTGGACCAGGGCGGCCCCATGGCCCGCACCGCCGAGGATTGCGCGCTGATGCTCAATGTGATGGCCGGCTTCGACCAGCGGGATTCCACCAGCATCCAGCGCCCCGATGAGGATTTCACCAAGCGCCTGAACAGCCCGGTGAAGGGTCTGCGCATCGGCCTGCCCAAACAGTTCTTCGGGGAAGGCATGGATGCGGGTGTGGCCCGGGTGGTGGATGAAGCCATCGCCCACTACAAGGGCCTGGGAGCGGAGTTCGTGGAGGTGGACCTGCCCCACTCGGACCTGTCGGTGGCCGCCTATTATGTGGTGGCCCCGGCCGAATGTTCCTCCAACCTGGCCCGCTTCGACGGCGTGCGCTACGGCTATCGCTGCGAGGACCCGAAGGATCTCCTGGATCTTTACATGCGCTCCCGTGGCGAGGGCTTCGGCCCCGAGGTGAAGCGACGCATCATGGTGGGCACCTACGCCCTCTCGGCAGGGTATTTCGATGCCTACTACCTCAAGGCGCAGAAGATCCGCCGGCTGATCGCCGAGGATTTCGCCACTGCCTTCAAGGACGTGGACGTGATCCTGGGGCCCACCGCCCCGAGCACGGCCTTCCGACTGGGCGAGAAGACGGACGATCCGGTCACCATGTATCTGTCGGACATCTACACCATCGCCGTGAACCTGGCCGGCCTGCCGGCCATGTCGTTGCCCGCCGGTTTCAGCGATGGACTGCCCGTGGGCCTGCAGCTCATCGGCAATTACTTCGAGGAAGCCCGTCTGCTCGGGGTTGCTCACCAGTACCAGTTGGGCACGGAATGGTGTCGGATGGCCCCGGGCGGCTTCGAGTAAGCCGCGGTCGCCGCCAATCATTCCCCGTCTTACGTCAAACATCAGGATCACTGTATGGAATGGGAAACGGTCATCGGGCTGGAAATTCATGCCCAGTTGTCCACCAGGTCGAAGATCTTCTCCGGGGCATCCACGGCCTACGGAGCGGAGCCCAACACCCAGGCCTGTGCCGTGGATCTGGGCCTGCCGGGCGTGTTGCCGGTGCTCAACGAGAAGGCGGTGGCCATGGCCGTGAAGCTGGGCCTGGCCATCGATGCCCAGATCACGCCCCGTTCGGTGTTTGCCCGCAAGAACTACTTCTATCCCGACCTGCCCAAGGGCTACCAGATCTCCCAGTACGAGCTGCCGGTGGTGGGCCGGGGCCATCTGGAGATCGAGCTGGAGGATGGCGAGACCAGGACCATCGGCGTCACCCGGGCCCACCTGGAGGAGGATGCGGGCAAGAGCCTGCATGAGGACTTCCACGGCATGACCGGGATCGACCTGAACCGGGCCGGCACCCCGCTGCTGGAGATTGTCTCCGAGCCGGACATGCGCTCGGCCCGGGAGGCGGTGGCCTACATGAAGAAGATGCACTCACTGGTGCGCTATCTGGGCATCTGCGATGGCAACATGCAGGAAGGCTCCTTCCGCTGTGACGCCAACGTGTCGGTGCGCCGCCGGGGGACCGAGAAGTTCGGCACCCGTACCGAGATCAAGAACCTCAACTCCTTCCGTTTTCTGGAGAAGGCCATCGAGTTCGAGGTGGAGCGCCAGATCGATGTGCTGGAAGGCGGCGGCGCCGTGGTTCAGGAAACCCGCCTGTTCGACCCGGACAAGGGCGAGACCCGTTCCATGCGCTCCAAGGAAGAGGCCAACGATTATCGGTATTTCCCCGATCCCGACCTGTTGCCGCTGGATATCGACAGCACCTTTATCGAACAGATACGGGCGGAGTTGCCGGAGCTGCCGGACGAGAAGAAACACCGCTTCATGACGCACTACGGGCTGTCGGCCTACGATGCGGCCACGCTGACCACCAGCCGGGACATGGCCGACTACTTCGAGGCGGTGGTGGAGCAGGTCGATGCCGGCCAGGCCAAGATGGCCGCCAACTGGGTGATGGGCGAACTCTCCGGTGCCCTGAACCGGGATGGTCGCGAGATCGGCAACAGCCCGGTGTCCGCCCAGGCCCTGGGGGGACTGCTGGCGCGCATTCAGGACAACACCATCTCCGGCAAGATCGCCAAGGAGGTCTTCGAGGCCATGTGGGCCGGCGAGGGCGACGCCGACACGGTGATCGAGGCCAAGGGCCTCAAGCAGATCACGGACACCGGCGCCATCGAGCAGGTGATCGATCAGGTGATCGCCGACAACCCCAAGCAGCTGGAACAGTATCGCAGCGGCAAGGACAAGCTCTTCGGCTTCTTCGTGGGCCAGGTGATGAAGCAGACGGGTGGCAAGGCCAACCCGGCGCAGGTCAATGAGTTGCTGAAGAAGAAGCTGTAGGGATATGGAGCCCCTCTCCCGCTGGCTGGAGAGGGGTCAAGCTCCACACACCGGGCACCCCGGGTCCTTCCGCACCCGGATGCTGCGCCACTCCATGCCCATGGCATCCAGCAGCAACAAGCGCCCCGTCAGCGTCGGCAACCCCACCAGCCACTTCAGGGCCTCGGTGGCCTGCAGCGTACCCATGACGCCGGGCAGGCTGGCCAGTACCCCATTCTCGGAACAGGTCTCTCCCGTCTCCTCGCCCTCACCGTACAGGCACTGATAACAGGGGCTGTCGGGATTGCCAGGCTCGAACACCGTGATCTGGCCCTCCATGCGAATCACCGCTGCCGAGATCAGCGGCGTGCCCGTGGCCACGCTGGCCCGGTTGACGGTGAAGCGCGTGGCGAAGTTGTCCGTGCAGTCCATGACCAGGTCGGCCCTGCCCATGGCATCCTCCAGCGCCGGGCCCTCCAGGGCCTGCTCGATACAGTCGATCCGCACCGTGGGATTGATGCCCTTCAGGGTCTGGCGGGCCGAGTGCACCTTGGGTTGGCCGATGCGGTCGGTGGTGTGGATGATCTGGCGCTGCAGGTTGGACAGGTCCACCGTATCGAAATCCACCAGGGTGAGATGACCCACACCGGCGGCAGCCAGATACATGGCTACCGGACTGCCCAGCCCCCCCACACCAATGACCAGAACGTGAGCGGCAGCCAGGCGCTCCTGTCCCTCGATGCTCACCTGAGGCAGGAGGATCTGGCGGCTGTAGCGCAACAGGGCCTGGTCATCCATGGCGCTCAGTCCTGCTTCTGGGCATAGGCGGCCGCCTGCTGGTCGGCGTGGTAGGAGGAGCGCACCATGGGGCCGCTGGCCACCTGGCGAAAGCCCAGGTCATAGGCCACCTGGGCCAGGTGATCGAATTCCTCGGGGGTGACGAACCGGCTCACCGGCAGATGATGCCGTGAGGGCTGCAGGTACTGCCCCAGGGTGAGCATCTCGCAATCGTGGTCCCGAAGGTCCTTGAGGGTGGCCTCCACCTCATCCATCTCCTCCCCCAGCCCCAGCATCAGGCCCGACTTGGTGGGGATGTGGGGATGGCGTGCCTTGAAGGCCCGCAGCAGTTCCAGCGACCAGGCGTAGTCAGCCCCGGGACGGGCCTGGCGATACAGCCGGGGCACCGTTTCCATATTATGATTGAATACGTCCGGCAGGCCCTTCTCCAGGGTGTCCAGGGCCAGGTCCATGCGGCCACGAAAATCCGGAACCAGTACCTCGATGCGGATATCCGGGCTCAATGCGCGGGTGCGCACCGTGCACTCCACGAAGTGGCCGGCACCGCCATCGCGCAGGTCGTCCCGATCCACCGAAGTGATCACCACATAGCGCAGGCCCATGGCCTGAACCGTGCGCGCCAGGTTTTCCGGCTCCTCGGGATCCAGCGGGTTGGGCCGGCCGTGGGCCACATCGCAGAAGGGGCAGCGGCGGGTGCAGATGTCGCCCATGATGATGAAAGTGGCCGTGCCATGCCCGAAGCATTCACCCAGGTTGGGGCAGGCGGCCTCCTCGCATACGGTGTGCAGATGGCTGTCGCGCAGCACCCGCTTGAGGCGCTGCACCTCCGGGCTGCCCTGGGCCCGGGCACGGATCCACGCGGGTTTGCGCGGCGGACGCTCGGTGGGGGTGATCTTCACGGGGATGCGGGCCACCTTGTCAGCGGCGCGCAGTTTCTCGCCCCGAACGGGGCGCTTGGTGGTGTCGTTCATGGGGGAATCCTGTGCAGTGCCCGGGCCTTGTGGGGCTTGCGGCCGGGGTTTCATGCCTCATTCTAACAGCCCGGGCGCAAGGCGCGGACATGCCCCCGGATCAGGTGGGGGGATTCAGGCCGGGGACGGGCCCTTGAGCATGTCCATCACCTGACGGATCTCCTGTTCTGCCTCCTCGAACAGATCCAGCTTCATTTCGTCGTTGGGGGGCTCCAGGCCCAGCTTCCCGTAGGCAGGCACCTGGTCATAACGGGGAACATTGGCCACGGGCTGCCCCTTGCGGGTGTGGGTGAGCGCATAGAGATGCGCCACGAGCACCACATCGCAATAATCCGGTGGCGCACTGCCATTGCGCTCGAATTGATTCACCTCCCTCACCACGGTGCTCATATCCGGGCCCAGGCCCCAGTCGTTGATCACCAGTTCCCCCACCAGCGGGTGCAGGCGTTTGAGAATCGCGTCGATCTCATGATCCTCCATGGTGGGGTGATTCTGGCCCAGGTAGTCCAGTAGCGGCACCATGCCCACCTGGTGCAGCAGGCCGGCCAGCAGGGCATGCTCCGGGTCAAAGCGGGTGCCGTGGCGTGCCAGTACAAAGCTCAGGGCCGACACCCTCACGCTGCGATCCCATAGTTCCAGCATGCGTCGCTGAAATCCCCGAACCGAGGTCTTGAAGACCTGCTTCATGGCGATACTGATGACCAGTTGACGGGTTGCGGCGTGCCCCAGGCGGGTGATGGCGTCGCGGACGTTGGGCACCGGGGCCGCGCCCCCATACAGCGCGCTATTGGCCGCCTTGATAAGCCCCCCGGTCACGGCCATATCCATTTGCACGATGCGGGACAGGCGGGTGGAATCTATCCTGGGATCGTTGATGGCCGACTGGATCTTGGTGGCCACCTCCGGTAGCGCCGGCAGGGTCAGCTGGCCTGTGACAATGCGCTGATAGAGGCTGGAGAAAACCTCGCTCTCCACATCGGTGAGGGTGGTTTCCTCGATCTCGTAGCCGGCCTCGCTCTGCTGCTGGCTCAGGGTGTCGAACAGGTTGCGATCCACCCGCAGTACCTGGCATTGAGAGAGGGCGACGGCATATTCCTGGAGGCGGCTGGCGCCAAAGATGGGTTGCTGGGCCCGGCGACTGAAGGCCTCCATGACCAGCGGCTGCCCATCGGAGAAGAGGCTCATCTTGCCTTCCAGCAGGTAGAGCATCCAGCGGGCCTGGTCCCCGGCCTGTATCTTGGTGCCGGCCTTCATGGGCAGTTTCTGGGTCTTTCTGGCCAGTTGTTCCAGGGCGGCTGGCTCCAGCTCGTTCAGATAGGCCAGCTTTTCGAGTGTGGCGGTATCGACCGGATCAACCATGGAGCACCTGCCGGATCATCTGCAACTCTCCCTCGGCCTCCTTGAGCACCTCCAGGTTCAGGTCCTCGTCCAGGGGGCCGAGTTCCAGTTTGGCGAAGGCGGGCACCTCATCGGTGCGTGGCAGGGCCTGGCCCTTGGGGGTATCACGCAGCGCGAGCAGCTGGGAGACGATCACCAGGTCGCAATAGTCGGCCTTGGGCCCTTCATCCCGCATCCACTGATCGGCCTGCTCCACCACGGCAATGAGTTCGTCATCCATGCCCCAGTAATTCATCACCAGCACGCCCGCCAGGGCATTGAGCTTGTTGACGGCCTCTTCCATGGCCTCGGGGCTCAGTTCCAGGCGATTCTTGCCGATGAAGTTCAGGATGGGAACGGCGCCAATGCGATGCATCAGCCCGGCCAGCAGGGCCCGGTCCGGATCGAAGCCCCGCAGGTGCCTGGCCAGTACATAGGCAATGGCCGAGACGTTCACACTGTGTTCCCACACCTGGTGAATGCGCTCCCGGACCAGACTGGAGTCGCTCTGGAAGGTCTGGCGCATGGCCAGGTTGAAGGCCAGGGTCTTGGTGGTATTGAAGCCCAGCCGGACCACGGCGTCCCGGATATTGCTGATCTGCTTGGCTGTGCGATACAGGGGGCTGTTGGTGGCATGGAGCAGGGCGCCTGCCACGGCCGGATCCATCTGCACCACCTGAGTGATCTCGTTCACGCCCACACTGGGGTCGTCGGCCATCTTCTGGATGCGCATGGCCACTTCAGGCATGGGGGGCAATTCCAGCTTCTTCTGGGCGGTGGCCAGATAGAGCTGTTGCAGGATGGCCCCTTCCTCCGCCGTGGCCTCGGTATCCACCACCTCGAAGCCGGAGGTGCGTTCCTGGTTGAGCAGGTCGGAGAACGCCTGCTTGTTCACCTTGAGCAGGGTGGAGGGCGTCTCGGCCAGGGCAAACTCCCCCTGCACGCGGTCGCTGAACAGGGGCAGACGTGCGCGATCCGCCCCCCCTTCCACCCGGGTGGGGTTGCCCCGGCAGACCAGGGAGATCAGGCCATCCAGCAGGTAGATGGCATTCTCCCGCTCATCGCTGGCATGCAGCTTGCGGCCCGCCGGTAGCCTGGCGGTCTCCACCTGCCCCAGCAGGCGCCTGAGCCCCTCTTCGGATAACTCCTTGATGGGCGTCAGTGCGCTCAGGTCCTTGACGTCAACGGCGGCGGGCATGGTGGGAGATCCTGGTCTTCTTCATGGGCATGGGTCTGTCATGCGAGGCGCCCCAAGGGGCGGGCAGAGCATTCAGCCAGCCGCCGCCAGGGCCTGATCCAGATCCTCAAGGATATCATCCACGTGCTCCAGTCCAATGGACAGGCGCACCATGTCCTCGGCCACACCGGCCCGTTCCAGCTCCTCCGGGGACAACTGCCGATGCGTGGTGCTGGCCGGGTGGCAGGCGAGGGTCTTGGCATCGCCGATGTTCACCAGACGCACCGCCAGTTGCAGGGCATCGATGAACCGGGCACCGGCCTCGATGCCCCCCTTGATGCCGAACGACAGGATGCTGGCGGCGCGACCCTTCATGTATTTCTGGGCCAGGTGGTGATCCGGGTGATCCTCCAGGCCGGCGAAGCGCACCCAGTTCACCTTGGGGTGATCCTTGAGGAACTGGGCCACCTTCAGGGCGTTGTCGCAGTGACGGTCCATGCGCACCGGCAGGGTCTCGATGCCCTGCATGATCAGGAAGCTATTGAAGGGCGACAGGGCGGCGCCCATGTTGCGCAGCGGCACCACACGGGCACGACCGATATAGGCGGCGGCGCCCAGGGCCTCGGTGTACACCACCCCATGATAGGACGGGTCGGGCTCGCACAGCCCCGGGAACTTCTCCTTGTGCTCTGCCCAGGGGAATTCACCCGAGTCGACGATGGCGCCGGCAATGGTGGTGCCATGGCCGCCCATGTATTTGGTCAGTGCATGCACCACGATATCGGCACCGAACTCGAAGGGACGGCACAGATAAGGGGTGGGCACGGTGTTGTCGGCGATCAGCGGCACACCATGCTCGTGGGCCAGGTTGGCCAGGGCCTCGATGTCCGCCACATTACCGGCGGGGTTGCCGATGGTCTCGCAGAATACCGCCCGGGTGTTGTCATCCATCAGGGCGCGCATGCCGTCGATGTCGCCAGGGGCAGCAAAGCGCACCTCTATGCCATAACGGGGCAGGGTGTGGGCGAACAGGTTGTAGGTGCCGCCGTAGAGGGTGCTGGTGGTGACGATGTTGTGGCCCGCCTGGGCCAGGGTCATGATGGAATACGTCACCGCCGCCATGCCCGAGGCCAGACCCAGGGCACCCACGCCGCCTTCCAGCGCCGTGACGCGCTTTTCCAGCACATCCGTGGTGGGGTTCATGATGCGCGTGTAGATGTTGCCCTGCACCTTCAGGTCGAACAGGTCGGCGCCGTGCTGGGTGTCGTCAAAGGCGTAGGACGTGGTCTGGTAAATCGGGGTTGCCACGGCCTTGGTGGTGGGGTCGGGGCTGAAGCCGGCGTGAACGGCGAGGGTCTCGAATTTCATCGTGTGATTCCGTGAAGGCTAGGAAGGCGGCACCGGCATGATCAGGAGGCGTTCTTGTCGGCTTCTTCCGGCGTGAAGGTGCGTATGGACAGGGCGTGCAGCGTGCCACTGGTGATCTCGTTCATCACGGTGGCGTTGACCATCTGGTGGCGCTTGATGCGCGACTGGCCCGCAAAGGCCTCGCTGATCACCCGGGCCTCGAAATGGCCTTCGCCGCCGGTGACGGAGACCTGAGCATCGGGTAGCCCCGTTTCAATGAGTGTCTTGACCTGGTCGGGCGTCATGGGCTGTTTTCATGGTGTGAATTCAATGGGGTGATCATAGCGGATACCGGTGCCGCGCGTCATGGCGTGGCGCCCTCGTCATGGTCCGCAGGCCAGGCAGAGGTGGGATGGGATGTGCCCGAGACATAGGCCTCGATGACCGGCATGTGCCGCTCCAGGGTGCGGCGCATGAGGGCAGACATCAGGTGTTTGCGGTCCACGTGTTCCACCCAGCCGAAGATGGACAGGCGCAAGTCCTCCAGGGTGTTCACGTTCACATGGATGTCGTGGATCAGGCGCTGATACTCCAGCGGGGTAGGGGCCGTGCCCAGGTCAGAAAAGATCGCCTGCAGGGCCTTCAGCATGGGGCC
The DNA here is from genome assembly GCF_001632845.1 of Ectothiorhodospira sp. BSL-9. Lineage (NCBI taxonomy): Bacteria > Pseudomonadati > Pseudomonadota > Gammaproteobacteria > Chromatiales > Ectothiorhodospiraceae > Ectothiorhodospira > Ectothiorhodospira sp. BSL-9. The sequence goes on from NZ_CP011994.1 coordinate 1,366,409, forward strand.
GGACTGAGGAGGGAGGCCCAGGGCCGCCGGGGTGATCTCGGGGGGCTCGTCCATGTCCGGGTCCACCCAGATGCGAAAGCTCATCTGCTGCAGGGTGTGATACAGCGGCTCATCGGAGATGAGAAACACCAGCAGATTGCGGCGGTGGGCCTTGAGGGTCACGTCACCATAATGCCAAAGCCCATGATGGATGAACTCCGCCAGGCGCAGGTGCTCGGCAAAGGGCGCCCGGTGCAGACGATCCAGGATGAGCACTGCGGGTTCGCCCTCGCTCAGGGCGCAGGCCTCACCCAGCACCCGGTCCACCGGGTCGATGGGTGGCTCGCCGGTGGCCTCCTCGTTCCAGTCCGGGGTGATGCGCACAGGCTCGGGCGAGGGGGGTGGCATGTATTCGTGATACAGGATGTGCTCATGCCCCAGGGTGTGCCCCAGGGCATACCCAAAGGCGGTCCGCCGCCGGCCCTGGGTGCCCTCGATGTTCAGGCAGCGCAGGTGATCCACCCGGGCCGAGAGGAAACACTGAACCGGGTATTCGTAATTCTCGTTGGCGACGAAGCCATGCTCCGCCAGTCGCTGCCTGAAGGATTCCATCACCGAACGGCCTGTCATCCCTCGGCCAGCCGCGCCTTCAGATCCTCGCGCAAGGACTCGATGGCCGGGCGGGACTGCTCCAGGATGTCCTGGTAGCGGTTGAACTCCATCACCCGCACATCATGGATCTTGGGTGTGACCAGAAAATCCGGCGGCTGGTGGCGCATCTTTTCCTGCAGGATGGAGAACTGCATGATCTGGAAGGTGTTGAAGCTGTTGTCGAAGTACGAGGGCGTGTCCATTTTTCCATCCTCGTCGGGCTGGCGCGTGCCCAGCACGTTCACGGCAATCACCAGGTCGCAGTCATCCAGTAGCAGGTCGTAGGGCACGGGGTTGGTCAGGCCGCCATCCACCAGCACACGCCCGTTGTGCGCCACCGGATGGAACAGCCCCGGCATGGCCATGCTGGCCTGAATGGCCGGCCACAAAGGTCCTTCTTCGAACACTGCCTGGGAGCGGTCCCAGTAATCGGTGGCCACCACCTTGAGGGGGATCTTCAATTCCTCGAAGGAATTCACCCCGGTGGCCTTGGCCAGATGCTCCACAAAGGCCTTGGAGCGCAGCAGGCCACCCTTGCCGCCGAACGGTTCGATGAATTCGATCCACCGGGTCCAGCTGCCGTTGAACAGGTCCTCGAACCAGTTGTTGTCTTCGTCGTCGAGGATGAGTGCTTCCATCACCCCCCGCACCTCCTTGGCGCTCATGCCCGAGGCGTACAGCGAGCCCATGATGGCGCCGATGCTGGTCCCGGCGATGCGATGGGGTCGCAGGCCCATTTCTTCCAGCAGTTCAAACACCAGCACATGGGCAACGCCCCGGGCGCCGCCACTGCCCAGTGCCAGGCCGATGCGTGGGGCATCGCCCGTGCCGTTATCACTGGCGGCCAGCGCTCCCACCGGCCCCAGCGCCGGCAGCAGCGAGCCCGCCAGCAGGGCTTTCAGGGCGCGACGTCTGACAGGGTTGATCTCATTCATCAATTTTGCTCGCGTGTGTTGCAGTGCAGGGACATGACAACGCAGATGGCGCGCCGGTGCAATCCCATGGGGTGAAGGTCTGGCAGTGCCGCGTTGATGTTCCGGATGTTGTAATGTTCAGACCATGACGACACTGGAACTGTTCATCATGCCGCCCGCCGGCGGGCTCGTCCTGATCCTGCTGGGCCTGCTGCTCTGGCGCCGCCGGTTGGGGCGGCTGGCGATCTGGCTCGGGCTGGGGGTGCTTTACGTGGCCTCACTGCCGACCGTTTCCTACGCATTGATCCATGGGCTTGAAGCCCGGTCGGGGGCCGTGCCGTTATCCGAGGCCGCTGCCGGCGATGCCCAGGCCATCGTCATCCTGGCCGGTGGCCGCCGTCCCAATGCCCTGGAGTACGGCGGCGAGGATACCGTGAACCGCTATTCCCTCAAGCGGGCCCGCTACGGTGCCTGGGTGCATCGGGAGACCGGATTGCCCATCCTGGTAAGCGGTGGGCGCGTGGGCGGCGATGAGCCCCTGAGCGAAGCGGAGCTGATCGTCAGCCTGCTGGAGAACGAATTCGGCGTGCCCGTGCGCTGGGTGGAGGATGAAAGCCGCAACACCTGCGAGAATGCCCTCTACAGCGCCGAGCGCCTGGCCGAGGGTGGAGTGACTCACGCCCTGCTGGTCACCCAGGCGCTGCACATCCCCCGCGCCCGCTGGTGCTTTGAAAAAACAGACCTTCGGATCACCGCCGTGCCCACCTTCGAACGTCAACCCGACCCTGACGAGGCCTTTGACCTGCGCGGACTGATCCCCCAGGCCAACGCCATGGCCCGCACCCGGTTCGCCTTGCATGAATACCTGGGGTTGGTGTGGTACCAGTACTTCCGGTACCGCTGAAGTCTGCATGGGGACAGATTAAAATCTGTCCCCATTCCTCCCGGCACAACGGGGACAGATTTTAATCTGTCCCCATCCATGCACCTCAAGAAAAGTCACCAGAGCACCGCGCACCACACCCCGGACATTCCCCGCTGGCTCCCAAGCGATCGACGCTGATGCGGTAGCCATCCCGACGAATCAGCGCCGCCCCACACCCGCAACACCAGGTCGTACTACCCTCCACATCATGCACATTCCCGATATACGCATGCTGCACCCCATTGTCCCGGGCAATGCGTCGCGCCCGTTGCAGGGTGGCCAGGGGCGTGCGGGGCAGGTCGGTCATGCGCCAGTCCGGGTGAAAGGCGCTGAAATGCATGGGCACATCCGGCCCCAGTTCATTCACCACCCAGCGCGTCATCGCCTGTAGTTGTTCATCGTCGTCATTGCGACCGGGGATGAGCAGGGTGGTCAGCTCCAGCCAGATATCGGTCTCATGGCGCAGGTAGCGCAGGGTGTCCAGTACCGGCTCCAGATGGCCACCGCACAGGTCCCAGTAAAAGCCCTCGTCAAAGGCCTTCAGGTCCACATTCACCGCATCCATGGGGGCGAAAAAATCCTCCCGCGCCCCGGGGCTGATATAGCCCGCGGTCACCGCCACGCTGCGCACCCCCACCTCGCGGCAGGCCCGGGCGGTGTCGATGGCGTATTCCATGAAAATCACCGGATCGTTGTAGGTAAAGGCCACACTGGCACAACCCTGGTCCCGGGCTGCCTGGGCCAGTTCCTCCGGCGTGGCCCGGGCCTGCATGATGTCCATCTCCCTTGACTTGCTCATGTCCCAGTTCTGGCAGAACTTGCAGGCCAGGTTGCACCCGGCGGTCCCGAAGGAGAGGGTGCGACTGCCCGGCAAAAAGTGATAAAGGGGCTTTTTCTCGATGGGGTCGGCCCGAAAGCCGATGGCGCGGCCATAGGTGGTGAGCACCACCTGATCGTCACTGCGCCCACGCACGAAACACAGCCCCCGCTGCCCCTCGCGCAGTTTGCAGGCCCGGGGGCACACATCGCACTGCAGGCGACCGTCGTCCAGGGCATGCCAGTGGCGGGTGGGGAAGGTGGGTGTTTCCGGCGTGATCCGCATGTGATTTTTACTTTACAAAAAGATATGAAACAAAGTGAAAGTGATGTCTCCCATGTCCCTTGATCGGACGGCTGTTTTATTTTTCCTTATCGCCAATTCGATGCTTGCATTGGGAACAAGTTCACAGGTCAAGAATGTGGTGGAGCATCTATACTACAGATCAAGTGGATTTCGTTCAGAGCGCCTGCGGGCGCTTGAATGCTGCGGAATCTTTTCCGTCAAGAACCTGTCACACAGCTGTGATATGACATGCTCAACACAATCTTGATATCCACCCTCCGTCGCTGCCCGTATTGCCGGCAGTGATCGCACCCCCAGAGGGGCATGGCTGCATCGGCTTTTGAAATGTGCGGTCCAGCCATCATGAGAGATACACAAAGTATCCGGCGGTGAAGCCATTGAGGGCGGATATCCAGCCACCCTATTGGAGGAATCGCCGTGGATACCATCAGACACCCCGCAGTGGCGGGGCAGTTCTACCCCGCCGAAGCCGATGTCCTGAGGGCCTCGGTGCAGGCCTATCTCGACGAAGGGGGGAGGAGACCCCAGCTTCCCACCCCGCGCCCAAGGCCCTGATCGCCCCCCATGCGGGATACATCTATTCCGGGGGTGTGGCTGGTCGCGCCTACGCCACCCTCACACCCGAACGGGCCGCTCAGATCAAGCGTGTGGTGCTGATCGGCCCGGCCCACCGGGTGGGTTTTTACGGAATCGCAGCCCCCAGTGTGGATGGCTTCCAGACCTCCCTGGGCACGGTGCCCGTGGATCAGGACAGCATCGAGAAGGCGGTGAAATCCCCCACCGTGTTCCGCTTCGACGACCCGCACCGCAACGAGCACAGCCTGGAGGTGCAACTGCCCTTCCTGCAGATGCTGCTGGACGACTTCACCCTGGTCCCCTTGGTGGTGGGGAGTGCCACGGGAGAAGAAGTGGCCAGTGCCCTGGAAGATGTCTGGGGCGGTGACGACACCCTGGTGGTGATCAGCTCCGACCTCAGCCACTACCTGGACTACGACACCGCCCGGGAGGTGGACACCCGCACATCGAATGCCATACGCCAGCTGAAGGCCGAGGAGATCCAGCCCGGCCATGCCTGCGGCTACGTGCCGGTGCAGGGGTTGCTGATCAATGCACGACGGCACGGGCTCAGGGGCGAGACGCTGGATCTGCGCAGCTCGGGGGATACGGCCGGGCCCCGCGAGCAGGTGGTGGGCTACGGTGCCTATGCCTTCAGTTGATCTGGACGCGATGGAGCACCGCCTGCTGTTCCAAGTGGCCCGCCGTGCCCTGGGGGGCGCGCAGCCGGAAGACTGCACGCCCCGCGAGACGCTTTCGGAACGCCTGGTAGCACCGGCGGCCACCTTCGTCACCCTGCATCATCAGGCCGCCCTGCGGGGTTGCATCGGCAGCCTGGAGGCGCAGCGCCCCCTGGTGGAAGATGTGGCCCACAACGCCTGGGCGGCGGCCTTTCGTGACCCCCGGTTTCCGCCCTTGCCCGCCTCCCAGGCCGATGAGATCCATCTATCCATCTCCATCCTCGGGCCTGCCGAGCTGCTGCAGGTGGAAGGTGAGGCCGAACTGCTGCAGACCTTGCGCCCTGGCGTGGACGGCGTGATCCTCCATGACGGCCCCCACCGGTCCACCTTCCTGCCCGCCGTATGGGAGCAACTGCCCGATCCCGTCACCTTCATGGCCGCCCTGCGCCAGAAGGCCGGCCTGCCGCAGCGCCACTGGTCGAATTCCCTGAGGCTGTGGCGCTACACGGTAGCGGTGCTGGAAGAGCCAGCAAACGCCTGATGGGCCGCGGCCACCGCACGCCCATGGCCAGTGGGCGCTGCAGCCTGTGCTACGCCCCTTGGCGCGCCGCCCCATTTGGGCTATTCTCCGCCCTCCCATCGGCCCGCTACCAAGCCAGCCCGTGGGATATGCTAGTATCTCCGTTATGCGCCCGTAGCTCAGCTGGATAGAGTACTGCCCTCCGAAGGCAGGGGTCGCAGGTTCGAATCCTGCCGGGCGCGCCATATCCCCTTAAATCAAAGGCTTACAGCCTCTCCATCGGCGCCGAAATGGCCGATGAGTGCTACCCACGCCTGCCAGCACTCGTTTTTGGCCTGTTTGCGGCCATCACTCAGCGAGTCAAGGCCTCCTTTTTCCGAAATGACCCGTTTTGGGCGTGTGCCCGGAATGTGCCCTGGGTGTGCCCGTGGGCGAAAAGAAGGATCCTCATGGGGGGCGGGCATTGAGTCTTAGCCGCATCTGGGCGCGCGCCCTAAATCCGATAACCCCTATCGGATATTCCCAAACCAGCAGGTATCCCCCACCCCCCCCCCTGTCAGGATAAGTGTGTGTGCCGCAGCAATGCGGTTTCGGTTGGTGAGAGCTGACCGGGCAGCATGAGAAGCTGCCGAAGTGATGGCGGAACCGACCCGCCGGAGTCTGTCTGCAGGGACCGGCTCCAAACCACCCTCGAGCGGCATTGGTTGAAGACCGTTGTCGTGAGCGTCGGGGGAGAAGGCACATCCACGTGGTGTGTCAGGTATGGATCGAGAAGACGAGTGCAAACGAATCACTGTTGACGTGTCGAAAATGATTAGGCGACATCAAAACCGGGGGCGACATTTACCCTCGGGACAAATCCACCGGAAGCCTGCTGACTGGGTGGGTGGTGTCCGGCATAGAAGTGGCGTGATCTCGATCTGGGCGCTTCGGCGGAACTGCGGGAACTCAAGTCGTGATGCCAAGGGAGACTGCCAAGTGACACAAAACAAGGCACTGAGTACCGATGTACGACTTGAGGACGGACCGGCCCGTATGAGCGATGAGGCGGCTGTAATGGCTGCGGAGCAAAGGGGCCGGGTTGTTCTGGTCGACCCGATGGTCAACTCCGATTCTGGAGGATGAGCCCTTGATGTCGGCAAAACCGTTTGTGATTCCAAAGCGGCTGATATGGGAAGCCTATCGCCGCGTGAAGGCCAACCGCGGCGCAGCGGGGGTCGATGCGGTTTCCATCGAGCAGTTTGATGAAAACCGAAATGGCAATCTCTACCGGATCTGGAACCGGTTGTCCTCAGGCAGTTATTTCCCGCCTGCGGTCAAAGCGGTCCCCATCCCCAAGAAGTCCGGTGGGGAGCGGATGCTGGGTGTGCCGACCGTCAGCGATCGGATCGCCCAGACCGCCGTCGTCTTGGCCCTGGAACCCGATCTGGAGCGGGTGTTTCACCCGGACTCCTATGGGTACCGGCCGAGTCGCTCGGCCCATGATGCACTCGCAGTGACTCGCCAGCGCTGCTGGCGCCGTGACTGGGTGCTGGAGTACGACATCCGCGGATTGTTTGACAACATCGATCATGCACTGCTACTGCGGGCCCTTCGTCATCATTGTCAGGAGCGATGGATTCTCCTCCATGTGGAGCGTTGGCTGACCGCGCCGATGCAGCGTGCCGATGGAACAGTGATCGAGAGAACGGTCGGCACACCGCAGGGTGGGCCGCTATCACCGTTGCTCGCCAACCTGTTCCTGCACTATGCGCTGGATCACTGGTTGGCCGCGCATCATCCGGAGATCGAGTTTTGTCGCTACGCCGATGATGGCATCTTGCACTGTCACAGCGAGGCCGAGGCACTTCAGATGCGCGAGCATCTGTCGTCTCGGCTGCAAAGCTGCGGGCTTGAACTTCACCCGGACAAGACCCGGGTGGTCTACTGCAAGGACAGCAAGCGACCGGGAACGTATCCGGTTATTCAGTTTGACTTCCTTGGCTACACGTTCAGGCCGCGGCGGATCAGGTTACGCGATGGCACGTTGAAGACGGGCTTTACTCCGGCGGTGAGCCGGACGGCCCTAAAAGCGATGCGCCAACGATTGCGTGACAGTGGGGTGTTCCGGTACAGCCACCATGATCTTCAAGCACTGGCTGACTGGACGGCACCTCGCCTGCGTGGATGGATGCGGTACTACTGCCGCTATCGGGGTTCGGAGTTCCAGACCCTGGCCGACTACGTTGACTTCCTGATCGTTCGCTGGGCAATGCGGAAATACAAGCGCCTGCGAGGGCATAAAACTCGCGCTTACGCATGGCTGGATCGACAGAGAGTTAAGCTCAGATCTGGTGTATGGGGGAAGGAAGTGAAGGTGGCGTATCCTGTTGATTGATCACGACCAAGATCTCAATCAACAAAAGCGGATACGCCATGACCAAGTCTACCCTTCAAGCTGTTTCACAACCAGAACCGCAGGCCACGGATCCGCTGCACGAGCTGCTGCGCCAGGGTGCCCGCGACCTGATTGCCCAGGCGGTCGAGGCCGAACTGGCCACTTTCCTGGCGCAGCATGCCGAGCAGCGCCTCGACGATGGGCGCCAGGCGGTGGTTCGCAATGGCTACCTGCCCGAGCGCACGGTGCAGACCGGGATCGGTGATGTCAGCGTCCAGGTGCCCAAGGTGCGTGACCGCAGTGGCGGTGGCGCCTGCTTCAACAGCAGTCTGCTGCCGCCCTACCTGAAGCGGGCTCGCAGCGTTGAGGAGTTGATCCCCTGGCTCTACCTGAAGGGGGTCTCCACCGGGGACTACCAGGAGGCCCTGAGGGCATTGCTGGGTGAGAAGGCCAAGGGGCTCTCGGCCAACACGGTTTCACGGCTCAAGAAGCAGTGGGAGGATGAGCACACAGCGTGGCGGCAGCAGGACCTGTCAGACCGCCGCTACGTCTACTGGTGGGCTGACGGCATCTACAGCAAGGTGCGCATGGATGACCGCTTGTGCCTGCTGGTGATCATCGGGGTCACGGAGCATGGCCGCAAGGAGCTGGTGGCTGTCGAGGATGGCTTCCGTGAGTCGGCGGATAGCTGGGAGGCGCTGCTGACCCACTTGCGGGAGCGCGGCCTCACCACCGGCCCCAAGTTGGCTGTGGGCGACGGTGCCATGGGGTTCTGGGCAGCGCTGAGCAAGATCTATCCACAGACGGACCATCAGCGCTGCTGGGTCCACAAGACAGCGAATGTGCTCAACAAGCTGCCCAAGTCGGTGCAGCCCAAGGTCAAGTCCGATCTCCAGGAAATCTGGATGGCGCAGACCCGAGAAATGGCTCACCAGGCCTTTGATCGCACCCTGAAACGCTTCGAGGCCAAGTACCCCAAGGCGATGGCCTGCCTGGCAAAGGATCGGGATGAGCTGCTGGCATTTTACGATTACCCTGCGGAGCATTGGGTGCACATCCGAACCACCAACCCGGTGGAATCGACGTTCTCCACGGTTCGCCTGCGGACCAAGCGCAGCCGGAGCTGCGGATCCCGGGCGACGACATTGGCGATGGTATTCAAGCTGCTCCAGAGTGCCCAGAAGCGCTGGAGACGCATCAAGCATTTCCAGAAACTGGAACTGGTCGTCAACAACGTCAAGTTCCAGGACGGAGAGCAAGTAATCGATCAGTCAGACAGGAAGGCCGCCTGACCGCCGTACACCAGATTTGACAATAACTCATCGACAGAAGCGTCGCTCCCCATCGCTGTTTGCTCACTGGAGCGGCCGCGGCGAGTTTGTGGTTGGAGCAACAAGAGCCCGGTGAGTCGAGAGGCTCACGCCGGGTTCTGTGAGCGGCCGAGGGGGCAGTTCCCTCGGCCGACTCGACCGTCCGGTTTGATAGAGTATTTAAAACACCCTGGGGGCGAGAGAGGAGCGCCCAAGATGCCGCGATATCCTGACGAACGCAGAGAAGCCGCAGTAGCCAAGCTATTGCCCCCGTACAACCTCTCGCCCCGGGAGGTGGCGGAGCAGGAAGGGGTTTCCATTGCCACGGTGTACAAGTGGCGCAAGGAGGCCCGAGAACAAGGCCGCTGTCTTCCCCAGGCCACCGGGGCCGGTACTGAAGCTTGGTCATCCAAGGACAAGTTCTCCGCAGTGGTGGAGACAGCCGGGATGAACGCCCAGGAGGTGGCGGAGTATTGCCGTTCCCGGGGTTTGTATCCGGAGCAGTTACAGGTGTGGCGCCACGACTGTGAACAGGCAGCCGGCTTGGCGAGCCAGGACCGCCGCCGTGAAGCCCAGGAACTCAAGGACCACAAGGCCCGCGTTCGTGAGCTGGAACGGGAGCTCAGACGCAAGGAGGCCGCGTTGGCGGAGACAGCGGCACTGCTGACACTGTCAAAAAAGGCCGCCGCGATCTGGGGGGACGAGGAAAAATGATCAGCACCGCAGATCGCCGCAAAACCGTTGAGTTGATCGATCAGGCCCGGGCCAAGGGGGCAAGGCTGACACCCGCCTGCGAGGTGGCCGGTATCTGTGCCCGCACCTACCAACGCTGGACCGCGCAGGACAACCTGGGGGAGGATCGCCGCCCTTTCGCGGATCGGCCAAGGCCGGCCAATGCCCTGAGTCCTGAGGAAGAGCAAGCGATCCTGGACGTATGCAATCGGCCCGAGTACGCGTCCCTGCCACCGGATCAGATCCTGGTGCGCTTGCTGGACGAGGAAGATCGCTATCTGGCCTCGGTGTCCACGTTCTACCGGGTGCTGCGCCGTCACGGCCAGGTGGCTCACCGGGGGCGTGCCAAGGCCCCCCGCCGCAGCAAGCCACCGACCACGCATCAGGCCCATGCACCTAATCGGCTTTGGGTCTGGGACTGCACCTGGCTGCCAGGCCCAGCCCGGGGGACGTTCTACTACCTGATCATGATCCTGGACGTCTTCAGCCGCAAGGTCATCCGGATTAATGCATGGGGCCATATCGAGGGGCGCGGAGTTCACCGGTCCCAGGATGAGGATACCCCAACGGTACGCCGAGATCCTCGAGCTGAAACCTACCGCGTACATTCACCCCTGAGCGCTCAGTGGCTCGGCCGTATTCAAGGCCCGCTCCAGGTCGAAAAGAGCAGGGTTGCCGAAGTACCCATCGATCGCGAATAATCTGCCCTCACGGGCAAGGGGGGCGAAAAGGTCGAGGTAGCTATCGCGCACCTCAGGATTCGTTCTTATCCCGGGGTTCCACACGTAGATCTTGGGACTATAGTCATTCTTCGCAAGTGCAAGGGCCAGGAAGTGACGAAAGTAGAGATCGGATTGAGGTAAGGAGTACCCGATGAACACAATCCGTCGAACATTGCGCAACCCCCGAAGAATGAAACTCCATTGGTCCTGATACGCAGCTTTCGTGGACTGTTTGCGCCATGTCGGTGGGACGATGGCCATCATTTTTCCGTCGGACCACGTCGTAGTTGATCGCTCTGCCGTAAGTATCTGCGCCGAATCAATCCATACATCCGTGTTCCATTTATGTTTGCCCTTTTCGTACCGCAATCGCTCACAATTTTCTTCGTTTAATTCCGCCTCCACACGTTCCAAATCCTGACAATTGTGTTTATTTTCCGACCGTTCGGTATCGACCCAACATAGCCCACCATGCGGTCGTGCGACACGAGGTGTGGACACATAAAAATCATCACTTGAATCCCGATACCAAGGAGGAATCTTTTGACCATCATCCCATAAATTTAGATAACAGAGCGCACGATCCAGGGCCAGATCCCAATTGAACTGAATGAAAAGAGGACGACTTTCGTCGGAGTCCTTATGAGACGCTAGGCAAAGGTAAGCAAGCAGGTTGGTATATGAAGAACCCTGATCCCAGGCTCGAATGGTCTCCGTCGAGCTTTCGCGCTTCACCATATCCAAACAATTCACACCGGGAAAACGTTTGGGATGCGATTGGAAATCTGAACCGGCGTTTATTGCTATGCGGAAAATCGCTCTATTCAGCGCCTCGCGCGCATCTCGCGCCAAACTTTCCATGGGGTCCGGTGCGAGCCCGAACTCATCGTCCCGAGAAGAGGGCTGTTCGTTTTTCCGGGGAGCCGTTCCAGCTGCCTCAAGATCAACCGCGAGGTCGACCATGCCGTAGAGTTCCTCAATGTTGAGCATCTGGGTGCGCACATAGGCTCCCGATGGCTTAATTGTTTGTAAGAACTGCCTGATGTTCAGTAGGTGTTTCTCTCCCTCTTTGTTTGCTAGGGTTTCGTATACCTTGTCCATGAAAGCCGGCATGGGCGGCACACCCAAGCCGACGGAGCAACCGGCACCCACCACTATCGCGGTATATGGTTCCTTAGTCATGTAAGCCTCCGTGTTGAGCCTCTCCGAACAAAACCTCTAGCCAGGCGAGTCCATTTTTGGATAAATCATACGCATGACCACGCATATCATGCGCCGCACCGCGCATCTTCAGCACTCGCATGTAGCGCATGAGGTCACCACTTGGGTAACGATGGTAGTCGAGCTGAATTACCCCCGAGGCGAGGTAGCGCTCCTCGGTCCCAAGAAACAGGGGATGCCCGCGCAGAGTGTTATGCTCCGTCCTACGCGCTTCACACGCCATCATTGTAGTTACCTGCTGTTCCTCCAACCAGCGCACCAGATTCAGCATATGCAAACGCCGTGGCGACGCTTCCCCAAGGATACCTCCAGCGGCGGGCGAAGGGACCGAATTACCGGAAACTGCCTGTAGTTGTGCACAAGGATGCAACAATGCACTGAGGGAATCCAAGGCCAAAACACGCTGGGGCCATTCCCGGAAAGTAGCCAAAAGCATTGCCAAGAGATCCTTAAGCAGACGGACCCGCTCCGATGGGTCCGCCACAGGCGGTGTGATAAGGGTAATCAGGCGCGGCCGACCCACTTCTCGAGATGACTCGGAATCCCTCGGTTTAACAAAGAAATCATCGGGGTTCTGCAACAGATCTTCGAGGGAGAGGGCGGCTCCGTTTTCTTCATGGGCATACCAGCAGCGGCTCGGGTCTTGGTTTTGTGCACCGCAAGACGCGAGGTGTAGTTCCCGCTGTCGAGGGTTAGGCCGCGCGTCCGTACCTTCTTCGTTATCTTTGTCAAGCCTCGGATATCTCAGCATATCCTCCAGTCGCCCACTGAGCAGTGAGGTGGCATCAATGAACACATAAACATCGTCATCGGAACCAACAGCGCCTTTTCCTCTGCCGTTGTGAGGTCCATCCGTCGGATCAACGGTGGATTCGAGCATCGCCCCATGATGTTCCAACATCCGCGAAAACGGGTTTTCCAGCGACACAAAGATGCGCAAGTATCTAGAGTGTCCGTTCTCGTCGTTTTGCTCGGTTCGTATTCCGTACATATCCTTGCCATACTCACTTCCCGCTCCACGCATTTGTCCCTGAGGCTGAAAGAGGCGATCAAAAGCTTCCCATTGCCAGTCCTCAGGCGAGCCACCTTGGCCCTGGGAAGCCAGCCTGAGTGCATTGTTTACCAGCCGGGCGCGTTGAAAGAACGAAAGGAGCAGCATGGTTTTACCGGTACCCGGATCACCAACAATGGCCACCGTGTTCCCTTTTGGAATGCCGCAGGACTGCCTACCATCTACCATAGTCTACTTCCATTCGTTCAGTTTCGCATTTTGACTTATGAAACGGATGTAGCGACTGCAACGCCTGCCGTCGATGTGGCCTGCGTATGGCAATCACCGGATTCGAACCCAGCCCGGGGGCTGACGAGCCGGAACCCCTTCACCGAATCCGTGTTCAGTCCCAGTCGAAGGATGGTTCGATCCACCCCGGCTTGGGTGGCTGACATTGGCTCTCCCCGCAGATTAAGCGATGTGTTCACGACTAGAGGCCAGCCAGTGGCCATGTCCAATCGTCTCAGTAATTCGTGAAACTCCGGCTGTAGGTGGGCATGCACTACTTGCAGGCGGACACTGCCATCTTTGTGCAACAGGTGCGCTAACCGTTGTTGCCAGATGGCGCGCGGACTCACAGTCACCAACATGGTCCGTACCAGAGAGCGCGCGGAATCGGGAATATCGAACATCTCATCTGCACGTTCGGCCAATACGGATAACGCAACCGGCTCGTAAGCATACCGCCCCTTAAGGCGGTTGATCCGCTGTACGATATCCCTATCCCACGAGGGACCAAGGAGCGAACGTGCCCCTAGGGCGCGGGGGCCGAACTCGCAGCGCCCGATAGCCCAGGGCGCGCAATCACCAGCGAGCAGACGTTGTACCACTGACTTAGCGCTGCTCAGCCCATTTTGCCGATATGCATCCGTGTGCGGTGCTTCCGCATGCAGTCTGGGACCACTGAACACAACAAGGGCAGCGTCTTGCTGTGGTACGGGCCGTTGGCAAAGTTGTGTATGAACCTGCCATGCTGCACCCAGTGCGGTGCCCGCGTCGTGTGACGCGGGTCCGGCATGGATGCTCCGAAACAGCCCAGATCGCGCGAGCTTTTCGTTTGCTCGACAATTCAGCGCCACCCCGCCACCGTAGGCAAGATTAACCGAACCATATCGTTGTCGGATTTCCTGTCCAAGCTCTAAAAGCACGGTCTCCGTGGCGTGCTGAATGGCGTGGGCAATGGAGGGGCCCTGCGAACGCGTCTGGCGTCCGAACCGCCGCCGAAGCCCCGCGAAGTCGTCGGGATATTCGAGGCGAAAGATGTCCTGATCCACGATCAGTCGGCCATCGCGTACCTGCAGGGCATCGGCAAGATGGCTATGTACCGCGTGGTCCGCATCCGTACCAGCCCCTTGCGCCAATCCAGCGAGCGCCATCACTTTGGATGCATCGTATTCGGTGAGGTCAAGGAACCGTGCCACTTTTTCCCACGCCAGGCCCAGGGAGTCCGGGAAAAAGGACTGTGCGTCAAGATGCAGCGACCGCCGATCACCCCAGCCGATGGACACCGTGGCACCCTCGCCAATGCCGTCCATCACCAAGATCGCCGCTTCGTCGAATGTCGACGTTCCCATCGCATACCACCCGTGAGCTTCGTGGTGGGGCACAAACACGAAGTCCGTACGCTCGCCCAATGGTAGCTCATCAGGAACTCTGGCCAAACTCTGTTGAAAAAGTGCCTCGCCCTCCGGGTGTCCGAAGCAGTCGGGGATTCCATCCGTGCCCAGACAGGCATGACTTTGGCGCAAATGAGGATCCAGGGAATAGGCAACGGCAGTGATCGAGGCCCAGTCAATTCGGGCGGCATCCAAACATGCATTGATCGCTCGCCAGGGTAGTTCATCCGCGTTATCTACGCGCACCACCTTGCCATGCTTGGGGCCGCCGAGGCGTTCCTCTTCCACCGACATCACAAGCTCGCCATCCGCGATCAGCGCTGCAGCGGACTCATGGTAGGCACAATTGATTCCCAGGATGTACTGAGGCTGACTCATGGGGCAGCACACGAACTTGTACTATCCGTTTTCTGCATCGACATCCTTGGCAACGGAAAGGTCGTGACGAAACAACCTTGTGCCGATTCCTTTGCTAATTCGCCCCTAGTCTCCCTTTCCAGACTTTGTATATCCTGATTACCCTTATCGCGCAGATAATTGAACTGCCAGATCGGCAGATACAGTCGAGCCCCCGGCAATTCCGCCTCACGGGGCAAGGCTTCGACATGCAACCGGGGAATCCGCAAACCGCCGTAATGATACGGTGTCAGCACGATGATCCCATCGAAGAATGATTCCAGATAGCTGGCTTGGGCGGGCTCCATGACCCCTTCCTGCAAAACTGCGAAGAATAGGCCATCTTGATCGGCAACACGCATATCGCTGTTCCCACTCTGTCTCTCGTCCTGTGTCCAGATATCCTGCAACATCGTCTTCAATAGCGCAGCAGTCTCCGCTAGCCCGAGATTGCGATATAGATTGCTTAGCGAATGCAGCAGGAAGACGTTTAAGTCGTCGTTGGTTTTCGCCTGCCCGGCTTGGCGGAAGAACCGGTAGGTCCGCATCGGGTTCCCTGCTCCGATGATGGATTGGGACCACCACTTGGGAGAGGTATTATAATTCCGACCTTCACTTTGATTTTCGTCAGAAAACAAGATGCATGGCTGCTCGTTTTCTGGGAACTCACCATATGTATCGAGCCAGTAAGCAAGTTCCGGGAGGTAGGCGCCTGGTAACGACTGACGTCGTACCTTTCCTACAAAATCACCCGCCATCTGGATTGAATTGCTTCCTTCTGCGCCAAGCGCTTGGAGCAGGTTACTGCGTTCGTCATCAATGAACATTGCAATCAGGTTGGTCCCACTTTTCCGGTCAGTCTCACTCGATAACAAATCCTCTGATTTGTTTATTGCCCGGGTGCCGAAGAGAATCTCGCCGAGCAAGGGGTAAAGCTCGGTGATGCGGAGACTTGAACGGATGATATAGGCGTGGCCGCTCGGGAGGCAGCGTCCATCGGCCACCAAACCCGGCATGGTCGGACGAATCCCGGGTGGTGGCTCCTTTGCATTAGCTGATCCGGTTTTGGATTCAGTTACGTTGCCGTTTTCCATTGCCATCTTACCCCATCGCTCTTGGTGCTGGATAAAACCAGACCACCGTCGAAATTTCCGCCCTGAACCTACGCTCTTTTAGAGATTCGCACTCGCAGCGTGCTGCCGTGTGCTCCGTTCGATCCAGTGTAGATCCACCACCCCCTCATGAACCAGTTCAGCCAATTCCGGCAACGCACTCCAAAGCCTATGTTCGATTCTCTTGCGCGATCTCACCAATCGCCCCACGATTTCGATCGTCGGGCGAAAAGCACCGGCAAGATGCGGGGCCGAAGGACGCCCGGGCATATCCTTGTAGCGAAACCGGAGTCCGGGTTCGAGTTCCTGTAGAAGCTGGGTAAGCTGATTTACATCAAGTTTCACCGCACGCGGCAGATTCAGACTCGTAGCGATGCGGCCCGAGAGATGCACGCGGGACTGTGCGCTGCCACATGCACACTGTGCCCGCTCCACGCGCCCGATGTCGCCGCTGCGGTAGCGCAGCATCGGCATACGCGTCTGCATGAAACTCGTCAGCACGAGTTCGCCTTCCTCTCCCTCGGGAACCGGCTGGTCACAATCGGGGTGGAGCACCTCGACGCCCGTGGCATCCGGCCAGTAGTGATAACCGTCTCGAACCGCGCATTCAGAACCCACGACGCACTCGGAGAGACCGTAGGCGTCGTAGACGAAGGCACCGAAAGCCGCCTCGATGCGATGGCGTTCTTCGTGCAGGAGCGTTTCGCCCGTGGTTTCGATCAGTTCAAGGCGCGGGCCGCGATAATGGAGCGCCCAGGCCGAGAGCACACTGGGCGTACTGGAGATCACAGTGGGACGAATCTGTTCCGCCATGTGCTGCCAGGCAGCCACGCCTCCGTGCAGGTCGACCGGAAACACTTGCGCGCCCGCACGACGATGGCCATCCACCGTAATGCGTCCCACGGTCCACAAGCCCATGGGTAGTAGCACCATAACCCGGGAATCCCTACCCACCCCTTCAAGTCGGGCAAAGCGGGCACAGAGTTCGGCTACCCGCCCCAGATCCTCCACACTGTAGCGCACCAGCTTCGGCCCACCCGTGGTACCGGACGTATGGAAAAGCATGTCAGGACCAGCGCTGGCGTCATCCGACCTCAGTTTTGGGGAAGTGAGTGTCGGAAGAGACTGCCACGCCCTGTCCCCGAAACATTCTATTCCTTTAAAATTCCACCCCCGGTAGATCGGGCTAACCGCTGCCTGCTTCAGCAACTGACGAAGGGTTAGCATAGGCTTACAGCCCCCAAGGGGCTTCCGTGATCTCGAGCCGGCGCTTCGCGCGTGACGGTGCCTCGCGCACACGGACGTGCAGCTCCAGCAGACCACCGTGAGCGACATCCCCGATCTCGATTGAGGAGAGAACAAACCGATCGCGGATTTTTTCAGGATGCGGCAGCGGCCGACTGGCACCCAATTCGATCAGCAGCTGGTCCCGGGGTGCGCAATGTCGCAAGTTAAACATGGCCTCGTGGATCGGCATCCCCAGTGTATCCAGAAAGTGATCAATCTGGGCACGCGTTATCTTGACGCCGCCAGCGAGAGTGAAAGCGTGTCCATGGCGACCAAGGTACCGGAAACACCGAGTACCGGACGCGTCTTCCAAGAGTTCTGCCCGATCCCCCAGCGGATAACGCAACACGGGCTGAGCAAGGCCGTAGCGACGCGTAAGCAGAAGTTCACCGACTCCCGAGTCTCGTACCGTACCGTCTGC